>JADHVR010000025.1 GCA_016783885.1 Bacteroidales bacterium | reverse complement strand
GTTGAAGGATTTCATCCTCAAAATATGATAGGCACGCTGATACCGGATATTCAAACAAACAAATATCCAATGTGTTTACCTACAGCCTTATTAGAATTATTTAAAAGTAACAGCATTCAAATTCAAAAAGATAAAGAATGGGTTCTTATTTTGGATGATGAATTTTTCTCTAACCCTTTAGTAAATATGGTAGCCCGAACAGCATTTATTAAAGCTGTCCCGGATGATTGTGCTCTTACTTTTGTGAATAAGAATTCTCAAAAATTGGTAGAACACTGTAAAAGAGCTGATTATTTGGTTGTTGTAACTAAAAATCCGGAATATATACAAGCTGAATGGCTAAAAAAGGGTGTTTGTATCATTGACATTTATTCCAACTTAGTTAAAGAAATACCAAGTAAAAAGGATCCCAACAGATTAGTACCGATTATACGTGGGGGTGTTAACGTTGATGCTGTTAAGAATATTGCCGGTGCTATTCTTCCTATTCCGGGCGGGTTAATGTCGATGGTTCTGGCTATCCTGTTCAGGAATGCATTGATTTCGTTTAAGAATAGTTTAACTGAAATAATAAAATAAAATGCCATTATAGAGATTTATTTGATAAAAAATCCGGGAATTCTGATGTTGTTTGCAAATATGACTGGTTTATTGTTATGTGTTTTAAGTCTTAAAATGCAAGATCAGTTTAGTAAAAAAGGAAGCATAGGAAAATATGAATTTAGTAAATACACAAAATATGGCAGGGTTGGCAGCAATGGTAAACGTTTTACCTTGTTACAGCTTTTGTTCATTCTGAACCCTTGACTTTTGGACATTTATTTTGTACATTTAGACTTTTTTTAAATATGTAGATATTCACAATGCTTACAAACGCAAAATTATGAAAAAAATCATCTTTACTTTAAGTTTAGCATTGTTTGCTCTTATAATTCACGCTCAGTGGCAATGGCAGAATCCATTACCACAGGGGCATGATCTAAAAGCAGTATGTTTTATTAATCAGAATATGGATTGGGCTGTCGGAGATTTTGGTACCATTGTTTATACAACTGATGGAGGGATTACTTGGGAAGAACAAATCAGCAGTACAACTTATTTGTTAGAAGACATCTGTTTTACTGATCAGAATAATGGCTGGGTTGTAGGAGGATGTGGTACAATCCGACACACAATTAATGGTGGAATTGCTGATGGAGAAGAATTTATTATTCAAAATCCAAAATTTAATATTCAATGTTATCCAAATCCTTTTTTAAAAAAAACAGCCATAAAATATACGCTTGATAAACAATCTCTGGTACTTCTGGAAATCTTTGATATTAAAGGTCAGAAAATTACAAGCCTGGTTAACGAAAAGCAATATGCCGGCAAATATCAAATTGAATTCGATGCTTCTGAACTGCCTGCCGGAATCTATTTTTATTCTTTAAAAACAAGCCAGGGAAAACAGACCGGGAAAATGGTTTTGATGAGGTAATTTTATACAATAAATAATCATATGATCTAAACTCAATTAAACCTTAAAATCATGAAAAAAAACACGTTCCTATTCGTTTACCTGGTTTTTTTCTGCTTTGTTAATCAGGGACAAAACACAAAATCTCCGGATGAGATTAAAAATCTATTAGAGATCAAGAATGAGTTATTGAAAAATGGTAATTCAACAGAATTTGATAAACATAAGGAAAATTACTTTTCCGATACCTGGAAATCATCAATTAATGATTATGGTGATCCACCTGACTGGAACTGGGTATCTCAATTCGGTGGTTCAGGTGAGGACCATGCAAGAGACATTATTTCTGATTCTGAAGGAAATATTTATGTTACCGGGTCATTTGCAGGTGAGATCAGCGTTGAATCCAATAGTTATACAAGTATTGGGCAGTGGGACGCATTTGTAGCCAAATTCCAAAGCACAGGCAATCTTATTTGGTTTAAGCAATTTTCTGCTGAAGCAGAAGAGCAGATTGAATCATACGGAATTAACCTGGATAATTCAGGGAACCTATTTATTACCGGCTATTTTACAGGTAATGTGATCCTTGATAACATTAATCTTTATGGCTGGGATGTGAAGAACGGTTTTTTTGCAAAAATGGATAACCAGGGAACTGTATTGATGGCGCAAAGTTGTGACTGGTACGATGAAATAGGATATAGCATAGATACGGACGAGAATGCAAATATTTATTTGCTAAGTTCAATTTCCGGACAACCGGCTATTTATTATTACACCAGAATTATGAAATATGATCCTGACGGTTATCTGCTCTGGGATAATTATTTCGACCATAATTTCAATGATTTGGAAGTTTTTGGAACAAGTCTATATTTCACAGGTACCATATGGACTCCGGGATATATTGGTGATTTTTATTTTGAACCGGATTATTATGATGCTTTCATCGCCAAAGCTGATCTCGAACTGGATTTCGAGTGGGCTGTAATGGCTGGCCACGAAGCTTTCGGTTGGAGTACTGGGATAGGATTATACCTAAACCAAAATGAAGAAATGTTTATTACAGGGAGATATCAAACGGATATGATTTGGGGTGGAAACCAGCTTGAGGGAATCAACGGTTTTATTGCTAAATTCAACTCATCGGGTGAGTCTTTATGGTCAAGTTCTTATACTGAAGAAGAGAACACAAACTATCAGCCTGCTTGCATTTGCGGAGATAATAATTCGGCTTACATTTCGTATTGGTACAGTTCATACCCTTACCCTACTGAAACAAATGTAGTATCTCAGTTTAGCACGTCAACAGGCGATCTAATAAATAGTGCTGTTATAGATTTTAATGTTGAGGCTATACGCTTCAATCCTTTTGACAACAAAATAGCTGTGGCAGGAGGACAGGATCAATTGAATGTTATATCGCAATTAAACAATGATATGACAGAGCTTTGGAAACTACAATTTGAAGGTAATTCAGCATTCGGGGATATCATTGGTATGGGTATCGACCAATATGGATTTATGTATGTTTACGGTTATGCATCAAATACGCTCGATTATTTCGGACATACAATTAATAAAGGTCTATTTCTGGCGAAACAAGGCACCACCGGTCATGTATTTTGGTTGAAACAGTTTCCTGATGTTTATGGATCACATGACTTAGGTAGCTATTTAGTAACTGATACCCTGTCGGAAAATGTGTACATTACGGGTACCTTTTTTGAACCGCTGATTATTCCAGGTGGCAGTACCCTGATCCCCGAAGAGGACGGAAGCATTTTTATTATCAAATACGATTTTAACGGTAACTATCAGTGGGCAGTGCAGGAAGATTTTTATAGCGATGAACTTTGTTTGACACCTGATTATTCTGGAAATATTTTGCTAAGTGGTATATTTTCTGATACCATAAGTATGGGTACTACAAATTTAATTTCAGCAGGGATGCGAGATGTATTTGTATCAAAATACAATTCTCAGGGTTCGTTTCAATGGGCAAGAAGAGCCGGAGGTGAGGACATAGAATATCTTGGATTAATATCAATAGATGCCATGAATAATATCTATCTAACAGGTGAGTTTACTTCTGAAAATATTACTGTCCATAATTTTGCAATTATATTAAATGAGGGTGATGGGAATATCCTTTTTGCAAAATTCGATCCTTCTGGGAATGTTCAATGGGTAACATCAAAATCCGGCAGTGTAATTCAAATGGGAGATTATTATTGCTGGCCCACATCCATACAAACTGACGGAGACGGGTATAGTTATATCAAGGGCTGGTTTAGGGATTCCACTTACTTTGATAATATATTGCTTACAAATCCATATATGGAAAATCCCATGTTCAGTTATTTTATTGCCAAATTTGATCCTGATGGGAATACAATGTGGGCCAATGCAATCAATGAACATTATCCATATGGCTTTGATTATAATCAAATGGATATTGACAATATGGGGAATGTATATTTGGGTGCACAAATCAGAGACACTGTGCATTTTGGCGATTATTTCACATATATTCCAACCGGAAACCGGGATCTGTTTATAGCCAAATACATGACAAACGGAGAATTAGATTGGGTTAAAGTGGTGGAAAGTGAACAAGGATATTGCTGGTTAAGCAGTGTTGCTGTTTTTGGTGAATCAAGCATATTTATCGGAGGTTATTTTAACGATTATCTAAATTTTGGGAATATGCCGCTAACTTCAAATAACCAGCATGGATTCCTGGCATTAATCGGTGACCTAACCGGTATTACAGTTTATGAAAGGGATTACGGAACCAATCTGTTTGAGATTTATCCCAACCCTGTTAAGGACATTTTGAATATTTCGCTATCGGACCAAAATGTATTGAAAAATACAAAAGTTGAAATATCTGATGTAAGCGGTAAAATTATTTACTCAAATTATTTCAATTTTATAGATAAAACAATTGAAATAGACCTGACAGGTTTATCGGATGGGATTTATTTTATAAAATTAAATACTGGTAAAAAGAGTGAGGTAAAAAAGGTGGTTATTAATTAAATTTATTGGAATGGAATACAATATAGCATTAATCAATTAAATACTCAAAATCATGAAAATAAACGTAATTATTATCCTTGTTTTATTGATGCTGAATACACCATTCTCGCAAGGTTTCGGTCCCCAACAGGTCATTGCTCCCAATGCCGATGACCCTTATTGTGTATATTCTGTTGATATCGATGGAGATGGCGATAATGATATTCTGTCGGCTTCTTCGAATGATAACAAAATAGCCTGGTACAGAAATGAAGGTAACGGGATTTTCGGACTCCAGCAAATGGTTACAACAGATGCAGATTTTCCTGGAGATGTGTTCTCAATTGATTTGGATGGAGATGGTGACAATGATGTATTGTCTGTTTCTGGAGCATATGAATATGGGAAAATCGCTTGGTACGAAAATCTTATTTACAATGCATCTATTGCTGAGAAACCAATTTCTTTAATTGCATTATATCCAAATCCTACTAATGATATAATTCATATACAAAGCAATACACCCCTTTTAAAAAATTCAGTTTTCAATATTCTCGGTGAGCTAATTATTGATATGCCCGTTTTAAATTCTTCAGAAATAACGGTTCAAACTCAGGATCTGGTAAACGGGATTTATATCATTAAATGTTATGATCACAACAGTAGGGTTATAATTGGAAAAATCATAAAGAATTAAACAATATTAGCTCGAAAGATAAAACTATAGCCATTTTAAAAATGCGGAGTGAGTACAGTTCAAGTTATACCAGTAATCAGACATTAAAGACAGATATTTATAAGCAAAATTTCGTCGTTGGATGATCCTGCTCTTGTTAATTTATTTGAAAATAGTTATAGATTTTTTGTATATTTATAGCCTGAATTTCAAGAAGTAAAATATGAAACAGACGAAACAGATCGCAAGTACATGATGAAATGTCTATTATTAAACAGGAATTAAGGTTTTATCATGGAAACAGAAAACATTATTCAGGAGAGTGAACGCCGCCAGGCGACCGTGATGTTTGCAGATATTTCCGGTTTTACAACCCTCTCTGAAAAGATGGATCCGGAAGAAGTTACTTTTATTATGAATGATTGCTTCGAAATGATGGGGTCGATCATAAAACATTACGGAGGTACTATTGATAAATTTATTGGTGACTGCATCATGATCCTTTTCGGTGTACCTGTTGCCGTTGAAGATGCTCCACAAAAAGCTGTGAACACAGCGGTCGAAATCCGAAATCAACTTAACCGGTGTAATAAAGAAAAAAAATTAAGCATTCCTCTCGATGTTCACATCGGAATTAATACCGGGTCTGTTGTTTCGGGGCCTGTTGGTTCTTCTGAAAAAAAAGAGTACACAGTTATAGGTGATACTGTGAATATTGCTTCCAGGCTGAAAGACCTGTCAAACAACGGGCAGATTTATGTTGGGCCTTTAACCCATAAATATACCGAGAACGATTTTGAATATCAGATGCTGGAGCCTATTATGGTAAAAGGCAGACAAAATCCGGTTCAGGTTTATGAGCTGTTATCAACCAAAGTTAAGATCGAGAGGAGCCGGTTTGATTTCAACCGGATGATCCACTCTGAAATGATCGGCAGGAAAACAGAACTTGACAGGCTGGAACTTCATGTATTAAAAGCCATTAATGGCGAAGGTTCGGTTGTTAGTATAATAGGCGAGGCTGGTATCGGCAAGTCAAGGCTGATTGCTGAATTGAGAAAGAAAGATGAGATGAAGCGGGTGATATACCTGGTAGGCAGATCATTATCCATTGGCAGGAATCTGAATTACCACCCCATAATTGATATTTTCCGGAACTGGGCTAATATTAAGGATACCGATACAACGCTACAATCGGTAAATAAACTTGAAAAAGCCATTAGTATGGTTGATCCGTATGCTACTGAAGAGATACTTCCTTTTGTTGCCACGCTAATGGGAATATCTCTTACAGGCAAGTATGCAAAACGGATACAGGGAATTGAAGGAGAAGCACTGGAGAAACTGATTCTGGTTAGTTTAAGGAAATTGATTATTAAAGCATCTGCTAAAAGACCTGTTGTATTGGTGATTGAAGACCTGCACTGGTCCGACCTCACTTCCATTGAATTGTTTGAATCGCTTTATCGCCTGGCAGAAAACAACCCGATTTTGTTCATCAATGTAATGCGACCAAATTTTGAGGAATCGGGAAACAGGATATTGAAAACATTAAACGAAAGATGCCGGGAATATCATTCGGAATTTTACCTTGAACCCTTAAATCATAATCAATGTGAAGTATTGATCAATAACCTGTTAAAAATCAAGGGGCTTCCCGGCCATGTAAGAGATATTATTACAAACAGGGCAGAGGGGAATCCGTTTTTTATTGAGGAGGTGATCCGGTCTTTTATTGATAATAGTGTTGTGGAGGTAAAGGATGGAAAATTTGAAGTTACCGAAAAAATTGAATCCGTGGTAATACCCGAAACCATCCAGGGAGTCCTGATGTCGAGAATTGACCGGCTCAATGAACAAACCAAATCATTGCTAAAAGTCGCTTCAGTTATTGGTAGAAATTTTTTCTATAAAATCCTGGTTGAGGTTGCTAAAACAACACAGGAGATCGATGAAAAACTTGAATATTTGAAAGGCATCCAGCTTATCAAACAGGGAAGCCGTGTATCGGAACTGGAGTATCTGTTCAGGCATGTGCTTGCCCAGGAGGTTACTTATGAAACTATTTTATTAAAAAAGAGAAAAGATCTTCATTTAAGAACTGCAAATGCTATTGAATTGGTATTTGCCGAAAGATTGCATGAGTTTTACGGCATGCTCGCTTTCCATTACAGCCAGGGCGAAGACCTGGAAAAGGCAGAAGAATATCTTGTAAAGGCGGGCGAGGAAGCCCTGAAGGCTGCTGCCTCAAGCGAAGCCATCAATTATTATCAACAGGCTCTGGGGCTTTACCTAAAGAAGCATAAAGGTTCCGGTGATCCCGAAACCATTGCTAACCTGGAAAAAAATATCGCCATTGCATTTTTCAATAAAGGGCGGTACACCGAAGCAGTTGAACATTTTGACAAGGTACTTCAGCTCTGGGGTGAAAAATTCCCGAAAAATCGGGTCTTATTGTATTCGCAACTGGTCTGGAATATATTGATCCTGATCAAAAGCCTTTACCTGCCATCGAAAAAAGCGAAGAAAATACCCGAACCCAGGGATAATGAAATCATTAATATCGTTGCCAAAAAAGCCTATGCATTATCGCAGATGGATATCAAAAGGATGTTTATTGAGTTTATTTTGCATATTCGCAGGTTTTTCCATTATAACGTTGCACAGATAGATAATGGCACATCCGTACTGGTGATGCAGAGCGGCGCTTTTTCTCTCGGTGGGATATCCTTCAAAATCAGCAAAAAAATACTGGATTATTCAGGAGATTATATCAACCGGGAGGATGTTACCGAAGTGGTGCATTATAAGTGCATAGAAACCATAAATAATTTTCTTTCCGGCAACTGGCTGAATGAATTACAGTTTGATAAATCCCTTATCGACCAGGCCTTCATCATCGGTGCCAACCAGATAATCACCCATGCTTATACATTCTGGTATTGTTTGCAGGAAATTGAACAAGGCAAATTTAACAATGCAGAGGAATTGATAACCAAACTGTATGAATTTGGAAAAGAATATGACAATGATCTTGCTTTGGCCAGAAAATATATGGCGAAAACAAAATTACTGATCAAACACAGGATGTTCCACGAAGCGATGACCGAAGCAGAATACGGCATATCCCTGTTGAACAGGATCGGGCTTGTGCCTTTCGGTATTTATGCAAAAGGGATGAAGGCATATATACAGCTATTGTCAAAAGATATGACAGAAGCTGAGCAAACGCTTTCACTTCTCAGTGCTGAATTATCAGGCAAAGGAAGAATTACACCTTTCCATAAAAGCAGCTTCCTGAGGAGCCGGTTTTTATTTGACCTCATGATGTTGGAGGATACCAACAATTTGAATGACCGCAAAAAACGATCATTATTACGAAAAAATGCCTGTAAAAGTGGAAAATCCGCATTAAAGAATTCCCTGAAAGTTGCTTGTGAAAAACCGGAAATATTTAAACTAATGGGCATTTATTACTGGCTTGCCGGAAATCGAAAGAGGGCATTGAAATGGTGGAACAAAAGCATTCAGATTGGAGAGCAGCTTGGTGCCAGGCCAGAACTTACCCGAACCTATATTGAGGTAGGGAAAAGATTACTCGAGAAAAAAGGCAGACATACCAGTTTAAATAATATTACTGCAGAAGAGTTTTTTGGAAAAGCAGAAGTATTATTTAAAGAAATGGACCTGAAATGGGACATGGAAGAACTGGAGAAAATAAAATTCTATGACCGGTAAGTGAATAGAGTGTTGATGGAAATGATTTGCAAAAAGAAATTCATTAAAAACTAAAAACAAAAAAATGGAAAAACAAAGCAAAATCCCTATGATTTACGGTTATGCCGTGTGCCTGGTAGCAGTGATAACATTACTTATTTCTGTAACATCGCTTGTAAATGCAATTATCGACCTCGGTGATCCAATGCATGCGCAATGGGTTGATCCAAAAGCTCCAAGTCTTGCATCCTTTGAGAATTATAAAATGGACATATTAAAGTCAGGTGAAAAGGAACAGGCTTATATACCGGATGAAGTTACCCTTCGTGCCATGTATAATGCAGCAAAAGATGACAGAATTCAGACTGCAAAACATAAAACTAACCAGACTATAATTGTTAACAGCCTGCTACTAATAATTTGCATTGTGCTCTTTTTTACACATTGGAGGTGGATGAGGAGACTATCAAAAGTTGAAGAGTGATTAATGCTTTGCGCAAAGTAGTTTTGATACACATTAAAATCAACTTAACTTTGTTTTAGTTCCCCGATTATTAATTATACAAACTAAAGTTATGAAAATTTTTAGAATTTTTTGAATAGTTCAAAAAAAATTCCGTTCTTTGCACTCCTTTTTTGAAAATTTAAACTGAAAAACATAAAGAGATGTCACGTATTTGCCAGATAACAGGAAAGAAAATGATGACAGGGAACCATGTTTCCCACGCTCATAATAAAACCAGGAGAAGGTTTTATCCGAACCTGCAGACCAAGAAATTTTACATTCCGGATGAAGACAAATGGATCACACTAAAAATTTCTGCCGCAGGTATCAGAACCATCAATAAAAAGGGCGTGAGCACTGCATTAAAAGAAGCCAGGGAAAAAGGCTATCTCAAGTAAATTTATTTATAAAGATATTGAATGCTGTTACTTTTTTAAGTAGCAGCATTTTTTTTATTGAAATAACAAATCGTCAATCCCGAATCCCAAAGTTTCGTGAAGGGAATAGAAAATATTTTAACAAAGCCTCCGTTTAATTAATTTTATTTCTGTTTCATTAAAGAAAACTATTTTTGCGTGTAATGGGTTCTAAAAAATTACTTTTTATATTTCTTTTGTGTTTTTGCCTGCATGGCTTATTACACGCTCAGGTTGACGAAAATGAATTGATACAATTTTCGGGAATAGTAGTAACTGCCGATAGTATCAAGCCGGTTCCGTTTACAAACATTGTCATTAAGAACACCTGGCGCGGTACGGTTGCCGATTATTATGGTTATTTTTCATTTGTTGCCAGAATAAACGATACGGTTGTTTTTTCCTCTGTCGGCTTTAAAAAAGGAAAATTTGTTATTCCCGATACTATTAGCAGTAACAGATATTCCCTTATCCAGGTGATGACATCTGATACGATACTTTTACCTCAAACTGTAATTTACCCCTGGCCGTCGAGGGAGCAGTTCAAAGAAGCATTTCTTGCTTTAGACGTTCCGGATGATGACTATGAACGAGCAAGAAAAAATCTTAATGCTGCTAAACTGAAGGAAATGGCTGCCAGTTATCCGATGGACGGAAGCATGAACTATCAATATTCTATGCAGCTTTACCAGGATAAGCTTTATTATATCGGTCAAACCCAGCCGATCACTATTTTAAACCCGTTTGCCTGGGCTCAATTCATTAAAGCCTGGGAGGAAGGAAAGTTCAAACGGAAGAGAAAAGACTGAAATAAGACAAAAGATAAAAGACAAAAGTATAAAGTATTAATGACAAATAATGACTATCAATTACTGATGACTGATGACTATTAATGACTAATAACGTATAACTATTAACAAACCGGATGAGATATCTAATCTTTATAGTGTTTTTATTGTTTTCGGTTATCGTAATGAGCCAGGAAAAGGCTGTGGTTTTTGGTAAGGTTACCGATGAAAAAGGCAAGCCACTTGAGCTGGTTAATGTGGCAATTTCGGGTTTGCCCGGCGGAACCATGACGGATAAAAAAGGGAAGTATGAACTGGTAGTGCCTGCGAATAAAGAAATTTATATTACTATTTCTTTTGTCGGGTACGAGAAAGAGGTGGAACAGGTGTTTCTGAAAACCGGCGATCGCAAAGAGATAAACAAAACACTAAAATTTACATATACCGAGCTTCCCCAGATCGAAATAGAAGATAAACACATACGTTCGACCAACCTCGTAAGGATTGACCCGAAATTAGCTTTCAATGTACCGACATCTTCCGACAGGATACCGACATTATTAAAAACCCTTCCCGGTGTATCTTCGAGCAATGAATTAAGTTCTCAATATTCTGTGAGGGGTGGTAATTTCGATGAGAATCTTGTTTATGTAAATGATATTGAAATATATCGTCCTTTCCTCATCCGTTCGGGTCAACAGGAAGGATTAGGCTTCGTTAATTCCGATCTGGTTTCTTCTTTATTGTTTTCTGCCGGCGGCTTTGATGCTAAGTACGGTGATAAGATGTCGTCGGTATTGGATATTCAGTATAAAAAACCGAACGAATTCGGCGGGTCGGCTTCTATCAGCCTGTTGGGAGCTTCTTTTCATGTAGAGGGAACAGCAGATAAACACAGGTTTTCGTATTTATTGGGTGTAAGATATAAAACAAACCAGTACCTGCTGAATGCCATGGAAACCAAAGGAGATTATAAGCCTTCCTTTACCGATGTGCAGGCATTATTATCTTATGATATTTCTAAGAAATTTGAAATTTCCGTTTTAGGAAATATAGCCGGAAACAAGTATAAACTTGTACCTGAAAGCCGCCAGACAGATTTCGGCACTGTTCAGCAAGCTCAAAGACTGACGATTTACTTCGACGGGCAGGAAGTAGATAATTACCGGACTTACCTCGGAGGTGTTACAGCCTCTTATAAACCAAACAGTAAAACCCGGTTAAAACTAATTGCTTCCGGCTATAACTCTATTGAAAGCGAAACCTATGATGTTATAGGGCAGTACTGGATAGGAAGAGTGGAAACGAATTTTGGCAGTGAAAACTTCGGGGATGTCATCGAAACGCAAGGTGTGGGAACATACCAGAACCACGCACGGAACAACATGGATATAAACGTTTTCAATATCGGGCATAAAGGAACAATGGAAATCGGCAATAAGTTATTGCAGTGGGGAATTAAATACCAGAATGAATCGGTTGATAATGAGATGAACGAATGGATTATGATAGATTCTGCCGGGTATTCTTTGCCTCGTCCTCCCGATTCCGTAGGATATGTTGATCCGTCTGTTCAGCCGGATAATCCTTTTGATCTTTATGATCTGATAAAAACCAGTGCCCAATTAAATTCGAACAGGATAACGGCTTATATACAAAATACATGGGGTTTGGACCCTGACATTTCGAAAGTTACATTTACTGCCGGTATTCGGGCAAATTACTGGGATTTTAATGATCAATTGGTAATAAGCCCCAGGGCAACAATTTCGTATAAACCTGAATGGAAGAGGGATGTTTTGTTCAGGTTCTCAACAGGACTTTACTACCAACCACCGTTTTACAGGGAACTTGAAAATTATAACGGGCAAATTAATTATAACCAAAAAGCCCAGACATCCATACATTTTGTGGCTGCCGGTGACTGGAACTTTTTTGCCTGGAACAGACCTTTTAAATTCGTTACGGAAATTTATTATAAGTACCTCGATAACCTTGTGCCTTATATGGTGGATAATGTGAGGATACGCTATTATGCCTTCGAACAGGCGCACGGCTATTCAGTAGGGATCGACATGAAAGTTAACGGTGAGTTTGTCAGGGGAGTTGAATCATGGGCGAGTTTGTCGATTATGAAAACCGAAGAAAATATCTATGATGATTTTTATTATGATTATAAAGGAAATCCGGAGGATCCGGGATATATTCCCCGCCCAACAGACCAGAGGGTAAATTTCGGTCTTTTTTTCCAGGATTACCTGCCAAGAAATCCGACATATAAAATGAGCCTGACATTGATCTTTGGCAGCAGCTTGTCTTTCGGACCGCCAAACTCACCAAGGTATAAGCAAACATTAAGGATGCCTCCTTACCGCAGGGTCGATATCGGTTTTTCAAAGGAATTTATTGGCGAACATACTAAATTCTCTTCCAAAAATCCATTAAGAGCTTTTAAGTCATTATGGCTGACATTAGAGGTGCTGAACCTGGTGCAGGTAAATAATACCGTGTCTTATATCTGGGTAACCGATATTTACGGCAGGCAATACGCCGTGCCGAACTACCTTACTCCACGCCAGTTGAATGTGAAGTTGGTCGCGAGGTTTTAACTTTACTAAAGCCAAGAGTCAAGAACCAAGCTTGCCCACCGAAGCGAAGCGAAGCGAAGGAGGGAGCCAAGAATTAAGAGTCAAGACAAAAGATAAAAGCCCGCCAAACTGTCCGTATGGACGGGCGGATTCAAAGTGAAACGAAGTAAATCCGTATAGGACAAAAGTAAAAGGTCTATCCAAATCAAAAATCATCCTGAAATTTCGGGATTAAAAAATAATAGGTATCCATAGCAATAGCCATTTCTTCATCGGTTGGGATTACTATGACGGTAACTTTCGAATTATCTTTGCTTATCACAGCTTCCTTTCCTTGCAAACCAGAGTTTTTTTCTTCATTAAATTCCAGTCCGAGGAATTCAAAGTCCTGACAAACAGCTTCTCTTGTTTTATCCGCATTTTCGCCGATACCGCCGGTAAACACAAGTATGTCAAGCCCGCCCATTGCAGCGGCATAAGCTCCGATATATTTTCGCACCCGGTAATGAAACATGTCCAAAGCTAATTGCGCTCTTTCATGTCCGCCGGCAGCAGCTTCTTCCAGCTCGCGCATGTCGGATGAGACACCCGAAATACCAAAAACACCGCTTTCTTTATTGATAAGCCTGTTCATTTCATCGATGCTCATATCTTCTTTTGCGGCAACAAAAAGCAAAGCTCCGGCGTCGATATCACCCATCCGGGTTCCCATAATCAGTCCTTCATTGGGGGTCAATCCCATAGAGGTATCAATGGATTTGCCGTTTTTAACAGCGGCAATTGATGAACCGTTCCCGAGATGGCAGGTGATGATTTTGGTTTTATAGAAATCTTTTCCTAATACTTCGCAAGCACGTTTTGAAACATATTTATGGCTTGTGCCATGAAATCCGTATTTTCTGATCCTGTATTTTTCATAGAGTGAGAAAGGAAGACCGTAGAGGTATGCAAAAGGGGGCATGCTCTGATGAAAAGCCGTATCAAATACACCAACTTGCGGCACATCCGGCAACAGTTTATTAATAGCGTTTATTCCTTCAAGGTTTGGAGGATTATGCAGCGGCGCCAGGTCGATATTTTTTTCAAGCGTTTTTATTACTTCGGCATTAACGGGCACACTTCCGATAAAGTCTTCCCCTCCGTGAACAACCCTGTGACCAACGGCATCAATCTCTTTAATATTTTTTATACTGCCGTATTCTTCACTAAGCAATATTTCAAATACCTTTTGAATGCCTGTATTATGATCCGGGATTTCACAGTCGGTATTTACTTGGGTTCCATCATTTCTTTTGTGTTTGATACCTGCCCCTTTCATCCCTGTTTTTTCCACAATGCCTTTTGCCAGAACTTCCTTTTCCGGCATTTGAACAAGCTGGTATTTAACTGATGAACTGCCGCAATTAAGCACAAAGATTTTCATACGTCTAAAATTAAATAATCGTTAAATATTTCAAACGGCAAAACAAATAAAAAACATTAACACTTTAACACTCAAAAAATGCACTTATTATTTAGATTACTAATAAATAAGCCGTGTCTGTTTGAAAAGTGAAAAATTATTATAATTTTGCCATCCTTATTGCGAATTAGCTAACATAAAGATTTTCAGAGCTTATGAATAATATGAATATAAAAAAGTTAATTTTTATTGTAATTATTATCCTCCCTTTATTAAGTTTATCACAGGAAGAAAAAAAATTCGGGATTAAATTTTCAGGTTTTGTCAAGACTGATGTTTTCTTTGATTCAAGGCAAACAACAGATGTTAGAGAAGGGCATTTTTTATTGTATCCTGCTAATGAAATTCTTGATGTAAACGGAGATGATATTAATGCTAAATCTAAATTTAATATCCTGTCAATTCAAACCAGGCTAAGAGGAAAAATTACAGGTCCTGATGCTTTTGGAGCTAAAACTTCAGGATTGATCGAAGGTGCTTTTTTTGGAAACATAGGAACCGACATTAACGGCTTTAGATTACGACATGCATTTGTAAAGTTGAATTGGACTAATACTGAGCTTCTCGTTGGTCAGTTCTGGCATCCTATGTTTGTTACTTCATGTTTTCCCGGAACGGTTTCCTTTAATACCGGCGCTCCGTTTCAGCCATTCTCCAGGAATCCGCAGATACGCTTAACACAAAAATTTGGCGATTTTAAAATCATAGCAACCGCTTTGGAGCAAATCGATTTTGTTAGTACCGGACCTAAGGGTAATAGTCCTAAATATCTTATTAATTCATCTGTTCCTGAATTTAATCTTCGTTTTGAGTATAATTCAAAAAATCAGGAAACCGGTAAAGAAGTACTATTTGGAGTCGGTGGAAACTATAAGATGTTAACACCACGACTTGAATCCAGTGTAAAAGATACATCCGGTTATAAGATATATAAATCAGATAAAAAAGCAACCGGTATGTCAGGCATTGCTTATTTCAAATATAAATCAAAGGATGTTACTTTTAAATTAGAAGGTGTATATGGTCAATTAATGTACAGCATGACAATGCTTGGTGGATATGCCGTTCATGATAGGGATTCTGTCAACGGATTTCAGGATTATACTCCGATAAACACATTATCTGTTTGGACCGATATTCATACAAACGGTAAAAAATGCCAATTCGGACTTTTCGGGGGATACAGTAAGAATCTTGGTTCAAATGAAAAAATAACCGGACCCTACTACAGTCGCGGTTCAAATATTGCCTATTTATACAGGATTTCTCCAAGAGTAATTATAAATTCGGGAAAATTTCGTATAGCTCCCGAAATAGAATACACAGTTGCTGCTTATGGAACACCAGACGAAAAAGGAGTTGTGAGGGATTATAAAGAAATCGGCAACTTCAGGTTCCTGATAGGCGTTTTTTATTTCTTTTAATGCAGAATATAAAATCAATAAAATTTAATAATTAATAATTAATAATTTATAAAATACTTAAAGTTATGCTAAACAAAATTTCAAACTTTGCAGAATATTTTCAACAATATCAGGAAAGTATAAACGATCCTGAAGGTTATTGGGGTAAGATAGCTGAAAACTATCGCTGGCACAAAAAATGGGATAAAGTGGTTGACTGGTACTTCGAAGGAAAGGATGCTCCGTACGTGAACTGGTTTAAAAACGGAAAACTGAATATCACAGAAAACATCTTCGAGAGAAATATGGCAGAAAGGAAAGACCAGGTTGCTTTGATTTGGGAACCTAACGATCCGAAAGAGAAAGAAGTTAAACTTACTTATGGCGAGTTGTTCGACAAAGTGAAGCAGTTTTCAAATGCTTTAAAGAATCTTGGTGTTAAAAAAGGCGACAGAGTAGCTATTTACCTTCCGATGGTTCCCGAACTTTCGATTGCCATGCTTGCATGTGCCAGGATTGGTGCTATCCACTCTATTATTTTTGCAGGTTTCTCTGCAAATGCACTGGCCGATCGAATTATTGATGCACAGTGTAATGTTGTGATCACTTCCAATGGAGCTTATCGCGGAACTAAAAGCATCCCTCTGAAATCCATCGTGGACGAAGCATTGGAAACCTGCCCGTCAGTAAAAAATACAATAGTTTTAAAACGTACAGGCGAAGATATTAATTTTGAAGAAGGACGTGATATTTGGTGGCACGACCTGATTGAAGGGGTAAGTACGGAAAACGAAGCTGAAGTAATGGATTCGGAAGATACGCTCTTCATCCTTTATACTTCGGGTTCAACAGGAAAGCCCAAAGGTGTTCTGCATACCATTGCAGGTTATATGGTTTACGCCGAATTTACATTTTTAAATGTATTCCAATACAATGAAGGTGATATTTACTGGTGTACGGCAGATATAGGCTGGGTAACAGGCCATTCATATATTGTTTACGGACCGCTGTTGGCAGGCGCTACAAGTGTTATGTTCGAAGGTGTACCTACCTGGCCCGATGCAGGACGTTTCTGGGAAGTGGTTGATAAATATAAAGTAAACCAGTTCTATACTGCACCTACAGCTATCCGTGCATTGGTTGCACAAGGTAACGAACATGTTACAAAGCATGATCTTAGTTCACTCAAGGTTCTCGGTACGGTTGGAGAACCTATTAACGAAGAAGCCTGGAGATGGTACCACGATTTAGTCGGACAGGGCCGTTGCCCCATCGTGGATACCTGGTGGCAAACAGAAACAGGTGGAATAATGATTACACCATTGGCAGGTATTACACCTACCAAACCTTCATTCGCCACATTACCATTACCCGGTGTTCAACCTATTCTTGTTGACCCGGAAGGTAATGAGCTGAAAGGTAATAGTGTGGAAGGTATTTTGTGTATTAAATACCCCTGGCCCGGAATGCTAAGAACAACTTACGGAGACCACGAGAGATGTTACCAGACTTATTTCTCAGCGTTTAAAGGTTTATATCTTACAGGTGATGGAGCCAAGCGTGACGAGGAAGGTTATTACAGGATCATAGGACGTATTGATGATGTGATCAACGTATCAGGTCACAGGATTGGTACGGCAGAAGTAGAAGATGCCATTAACCAGCATCCGAAGGTAAATGAGTCGGCTGTAGTTGGTTATCCCCATGAAATTAAAGGATCGGGCATTTACGCTTATGTAACCTGCGAAGAACTTTCTGATGCAGAATTGGAAACTATTGAAAAAGAGATCAGGGCTACAGTTACCAAGTATATCGGTCCAATTGCTAAACCCGACATGATACAGCTCGTAAGCGGATTGCCGAAAACCCGTTCAGGAAAAATTATGAGAAGGATATTGCGTAAGATAGGCGAAGGCGATGCCTCTAACCTCGGCGATACTTCAACATTATTAGACCCGGGTGTTGTGGAAGAAATAATTGATGGCGCTAAAGTAGAAGTAAAACGATAAAAAATAGATAGTTTGTAAAAAAGACATCCGCTTTTATAGCCGGATGTCTTTTTGCTTATAAATATTAATTTTAAAAATTATCAGATGGAAAATCAAAAAGTAATGAAAAGAGGGTTGGTGGTTTTAGGAGCAATTCTTATCCAACTGGCACTCGGGGCAATTTATGCCTGGTCGGTTTTTACACCTTCATTAACCGAAGCAGATTGGTCAAAAGAAAACACACAATGGGTTTTTGCTATTGGACTGGCTTCTTTTGCATTGTTTATGGTTTTTGCCGGGAAAAAATTAGCTGTTTGGGGTCCGCAAAAATTGGCATGGCTTGGAGGTATTGTTCTTGGCATAGGGTATTTACTTGCCGGTATCATTGGCGGAACAAGTTTCTGGGCATTGCTTGTCCTCATTGGATTGATTGGCGGCGCCGGTATCGGTTTTGCTTATGTTGTTCCCATTGCAGTGGGTATGCGCTGGTTCCCCGATAAAAAAGGAATGATTACAGGACTTGCAGTAGCAGGTTTTGGATTTGGCGCAATGCTTTGGGTAAAGCTTGCTGGTTCATGGGGTCATTTGATTGAAAACATAGGTTTGTCCAGCACTTTTATTATTTACGGAATTGCCTTTGCAGCTATGGTCATCATTGGCGGGCTGTGGATGAAATTTCCACCTGCAGGATGGAAACCTCCAGGATACGAAGAAAAACAAGCTGCTGCTTCCGGAGCGATAAAAGACAGGGAATTCTCAAGTAATGAAATGCTTAATAAAATACAGTTTTACCTCATATTCCTCACCTTCGTATTTAGTGCCGGAGCAGGCTTAATGTCTATCGGGTTAATGAAACTTTACCCGATGGAAGCATTAATGGCTAATGGTCTGTCCGCAGTCGAAGCAAGTGCAATTGCAGGTACCGCCATGGCAGTTTTCTTCAGCCTTGCAAACGGACTCGGTAGAATTGTCTGGGGAATCCTAAGTGACAAGCTTGGTAGAAAAACATCTATTATTATTATGACTGCCACGCAGGGTATTCTTGTAATTTTGTTTACTTATATGGCAGGCAGCGAAATGTTGCTCTATCTCGGCGCTACTTTAATAGGTTTTAACTTCGGTGGTAACTTTGCCTTATTCCCAACAATTACTGCAGATACTTTCGGAGCGAAAAATGTAGGACAAAATTATCCTTTTGTTTTTCTTGCTTATGGTGTCGGTGGTATTTTAGGACCGATACTCGGTGGTAAGTTGGGAGATGTAGGAAACTTCCCGTTGGCATTTACTATTTCGGGTATTGCTGTTTTGTTAGGGACAGTGCTAACCATTATGGTGAGACCAGCCAGGAAGTAGTATCACTTTTTTATAGTAATAATTTCTAATAAACGCCTGGTTTTAACCGGGCGTTTTTTTTTACTATCTTTGTAGAAACGAAATTACTCACTTTAAAACCTGTAATTATGAAACGAATATTACAATTAGTTTTTCTGGTATCAATAGTCATTATTCTCAATCCTGAATCCTACGCACAACCTCAACTTTGGGGGATGCTACCAACCGGAGGAGATACAGAATCAGGTATAATTTTTAAAACTGATTTTAATGGAAGCGATTTTCAAAAAGTGCACGATTTTATTAAATATAATGGGAAACAACCTTTTGGAAACCTTATTCAAGCTTCAAATGGTAAATTTTATGGATTAACACAAGGAGGGCTTGACCCATATAACGGTGTGTTATTTGAATTTGATGCTGAGACTAATACTTATATAATTAAGTATGATTTTTACGATGTATATTCAGGAATGGGTCATGGAGTTGAAGGAAGTTTAATTCAATCTTCTAATGATAAGCTATACGGTACAACTCTTTATGGAGGAGCAAATGGGGATGGTGTATTATTTGAATTTGACTTACAAACCGATACATACACTGTTAAAGTGGACTTTGAAGAGATCAACAAAGGTAAAACGGCGACTGGCAGCTTGTTTCAAGCTACAAATGGGAAGCTTTACGGAACAACCCTCGAAGGTGGAATAAATGATATGGGAGTGCTTTTTGAGTATGATCCGGCAACAAATATTTTTGCTAAACTTGTTGACTTCAATGGTGTAAATAATGGCGCAAAACCTTATGAAAGTGTATTTCAAGCTTCTAATGGGAAACTTTATGGTATGACTTTAGAGGGTGGCACCAATAATTTAGGTGTAATTTACAAATATGATCTTGTTTCACAAAATCTTACCAAAGAACTCGATTTTGATGGTTCCGGAAATGGTGCTTCTCCTTCCGGGAAATTATTACAAGCTTCCGATGGTAAGCTTTATGGGATGACTTTATCGGGCGGTACAAATAATTTTGGTGTTCTCTTTGAATATGATTTTGCAACAAGTACTTATACCAAGAAATTGGATTTTAATGGTGCAATGTATGGTGCAAATCCTCCCGGTAGCCTTATTGAAATATCGGATGGTATGCTATATGGGATGACTATTAGTGGTGGAGTCGAAGATAAAGGGATACTGTTTAAGTATGATCCCGGTGGTGGAACTTTTACAAAATTACTTGATTTCTACGGTTTTGATTTTGGGGAAAACCCTTCTGGTAGTCTCGTCGAAGCAACGAATGGAAAATTGTTTGGAATGACCAGGTCCGGAGGAGTAATGGATAAGGGTATATTATTCGAGTATGATCCCGTTAACGGCATCTTTCTGAAAAAGTTTGATTTTCTTAGGGCACCTGAAGGATCGACCCCTTATGGCAGCTTATTGCAGGCTTCTAATGGAAAAGTATATGGACTGACCATCGAAGGAGGAGATAATCACTCAGGTACTATTTTTGAATATGACCCGGTTGCCAAAACGTACTCAGTAATATATAA
The DNA here is from genome assembly GCA_016783885.1 of Bacteroidales bacterium. Classification (GTDB taxonomy): domain Bacteria; phylum Bacteroidota; class Bacteroidia; order Bacteroidales; family JAADJA01; genus JAADJA01. The sequence continues at coordinate 26,330 of JADHVR010000025.1, read as the reverse complement.
TTTCGACTGGTATAATACAGGAGGTTCTCCCAGGGGGAGTTTGATACAGGCTTCCAATGGCAACCTATATGGAATGACTTATTATGGTACCACTTCCAGTTATGGTGCTTTGTTTGGATACGACCCGGTAACAAATATCTATACAAAATTGCATGATTTTGACGGCGTAAATTATGGTTCTAATCCTTATGGTAAACTGCTTCAAGCTTCTAATGATAAACTATATGGTCTCACATATAGTGGAGGTGTAAATGACGATGGTGTCCTGTTTGAGTTTGATCTGAATACCAGCACTTTTACAAAAATGTTCGATTTTCAAGAATCAAACTATGGTAGTTGGCCTATGGGGAATTTAACAGAAGCTGCAAACGGAAAATTATATGGAATGACTTATAGAGGAGGCTCATTTAATAAAGGTGTTTTATTCGAATACGATCCTGTTACTTATAATTATGCAGTAAAAATTAACTTTGACGAAACAAATATGGGATCTCATCCTCGTGGTAGTCTGATACAAGCTGGTGATAACAAATTGTACGGACTCACTTCAAACGGTGGAGTGAACAGCAGTGGAGTACTTTTTGTTTTTGATGCCGGGGATGATTCATACACAAAACTCCTGAATTTTGATGGAGAAAATTATGGAGCAGGGCCTCATGGAACTTTAATGCTGGCTTCAAATAATAAACTATATGGTATGACATCCTGGGGAGGAATATATGGATATGGGGTAATATTTGAATATGATCAGACATCCGGCATTTTTTCAAAAATATTCGATTTTTCCGATTACAAAAATCACCCCGGAATGGGATATTTAACTGAAATTATGAACACCGGTGATATTACTGAATTTGGGCAAGAGTCGGTTGAAATGCATATTTTTCCCAATCCGGTAAAAAATAAATTTACCCTCGAAGTAAGCGGTATGGATAAAGAAATTGAGGTATTTATTTACGATCTTTCCGGAAGGCTTTTATTCGAAGACAAAATGCTAAACTCGAATAATGATCAACTACGAAAACAGTATAACATAACCTACTTATCAAAAGGCATTTACACCATCAGGTTAAAAGACCATAAAAAAGTAGCTGTGAGTAAAATTGTTATTCAGTAAGAAATATTATTTTAGTAAAATCAAAATAAACACTTTCTTTTTATATTTCATATTTGTTTCCTATTTTTGTGAACCGATTAACAATATGAATTGTTATTTGAAATAACTTATGTTTTAACGATATTAAACTGTAAACAATGGCTATAAGAAAACTCAACACCATATTCAGACCAAAACGAATTGCCTTACTTGGCGTTTCGAACGACCCGAACAGCGTAGGTGGTATTACTTTAAAAAATCTTGTTGGCGGAGGATTTCACGGAGTTGTTTACCCTGTTAATCCCAAGCGTGAAGCCGTTTTGGGTATCCCTTGTTACCCGGATGTAAAAAGTCTTCCTAAAACTCCCGACCTGGCAGTTATCATGACTTCTGCGAAAATTGTACCGCAACTTATAAAAGAATGCGGCGAAGCAGGTATCAACGGAGTGATCATCATGTCAGCCGGTTTTAAAGAATCGGGAGAGGAAGGGAAAAAGCTTGAGCAACAAGTAAAGGATGAAGTGGCAAAGTTTCATGATATGCGTGTGATAGGACCAAACTGTCTGGGTATTATTGTTCCCGGGCTGAAAATGAATGTCAGTTTTGCGTCAGGGATGCCAAAGAAAGGACATGTGGCTTTTATTTCGCAATCGGGCGCACTTTGTACTTCTGTTCTTGATTGGGCTTACGAGGCAAAGATTGGGTTTTCATATTTTGTATCAATAGGAAATTCGATGGATGTAAATTTTGGCGACCTGATCGACTACTTCGGGCAGGACCCAAATACAAAATCTATTGTACTCTATGTAGAATCTCTTGTTAATCCCAGGGCATTCATGTCGGCAGCCCGTGCCTTTGCCCGCAAAAAGCCAATCATTGTTTATAAATCCGGTCGTTTCCCCGAATCAGCCAAAGCAGCAGCTTCACACACCGGCGCTATGGCTTCGGAAGATTCCATTTACGATGCCGTATTCCACAGAGCCGGTTTGGCAAGGGTTTACGATATTGGAGACATTTTTGATTTTACCGACCTCATAGGACGTAAAAGAGTGCCTAAGGGTTCCAGGCTTGCCTTAGTTACCAATGCAGGTGGTCCGGGCGTTATGGCAACAGACACTCTTATATCGCTGGGTGGAAAACTCGTGCAGTTAACGGATGAAACCTTGCAAAAGCTGAATGATTACCTGCCTCCGTTCTGGTCGCATGGCAACCCTGTGGATGTACTCGGAGATGCAACACCTGAACGCTTTGCAAAGGCAACTGAAATTGTTCTGGAAGATAAGAATGTGGATGCGGTTCTTGTTATTCTTACACCACAGGCAATGACCGCCCCTACTGAAACGGCAAAAGCCATTGTTGAGATTTCGGAAAAAACTTCCAAATTAATTATGGCAGCATGGTTAGGCGGAGCCAGTATGCGTGGGGGAGTCGATATCTTTACCAGCGCCGAAATAGCAGTTTATACAGCACCCGAACAAGCCATCAGGGCATTTATGACACTTTCAAATTATTCTGAAAACCTAAACCTGTTATTTGAAACACCAAAGGAAGTTCCTGTTTCATTCAGTTACGACAGGGATGAATTAAGAAAAAAATACCTGGAAAATGTTTTCCCTAAAGCGAAAATTTTATCGGAAGACGATTCAAAAGCGCTTATTAATGATTATGGAATTGCAACAACACAACCTGAGCCTGCGAAAACTGAAGATGAGGCTGTAAAGATTGCAGAACAAAAGGGATATCCTGTAGTTTTAAAAATTCATTCACCTGATATCACTCATAAATCAGACGTGGGCGGAGTGGCGTTGAATATCAAAAATGAAGAGATGGTAAGGGCGACTTTCAGGAATATGCTCACGACAGTAGCAAAAAAAGAACCTGATGCACGACTTGAAGGGATTACGGTGCAAAAGATGGTTGATACAAAAGATGCGGTTGAGATAATTCTTGGCATTAAAAAAGACCCGGTGTTTGGAACGGTGATGCTGGCAGGCATGGGTGGTACCAGCGCCGAACTTTTTAAAGACAAAAAGCTTGAATTCCCGCCTTTGAATGAGCAACTTGCAAAACAAATGATCCAGTCGCTGAAGATTTATCCGTTGCTTACGGGATACAGGGGCAGCAAACCGAAAAATGTCGAAAAACTCATCGAAGTTTTAATTAGGTTATCATACCTGGCAGCAGATTATCCTGAAATTGAAGAACTGGATATTAACCCGCTCATTGTTACGCCTGATGATGTTATGGCGCTGGATGCAAGAATTGTTGTTGACGAGCATCTGCTTGGAAAAGAAACCAAAGATTATTCTCACCTTATTTTACGTCCTTATCCTGAAAGGTTAATGAAGCAGGCAACGCTAAAGGATGGTACTAACATATTGTTACGACCTATCAAACCGGAGGATGAGCCTTTATGGCTCGAATTGCTTGCAAGCTGCTCAAAGGAATCGATATACATGAGGTTCAGGTACGATTTCTTTTTTGATTCGCACGAAGTGGCTACACAGTTTTGTTATATCGACTACGACAGGGAGATTGCCATTGTTGCTGAAATAGAGGTAGAAGGCGGGAAGAAACTCATTGGAGTTGGGCGATTGATTGCTGACCCGGATGTGGAAACTGTTGAGTATGCCATTTTGATTACGGATGAATGGCAACGTAAAGAGTTGGGGTATATTCTGACAAAATATTGTGTCGAAATTGCAAAAAACAATGATTTGAAGCGTGTGGCTGCCGAAACAACAAAAGATAATAAAGCAATGATAGCCGTGTTTAAAAAATTGAATTTCATAGTTCATTTTAATGAAGATACAACGGTTTCTGTTTTAAAAGAACTGGACTAATTAAATCAGAATCATTCGATATTGAACAAAAAAATTGAACAGGCAGCCGAACTGATACATAAAGCAAAATATGCTGTTGCTTTTACGGGTGCGGGAATTTCGGTGGAGAGCGGAATATCACCATTCAGGGGAGAGAATGGCTTATGGAATAAGCATCATCCTGTTTTTTTCGAAATAGAATTCTTTAAAAAGAAACCCCTGCAATCGTGGAAAAAGATAAAGGAGATATTTTATGACAAACTTAATGATGCACAACCAAATTCTGCCCATCAGGTTCTTTCCAAAATGGGTGAAAGAGGTTTTGTCGAATCCGTAATCACGCAAAACATTGATCATCTTCATCAGAAAGCCGGGAGTAAATTCGTTTATGAACTCCACGGTACATATAAACAATTGGTTTGCACCGAATGTAATACGGAATACGATATCAGTTTCATCGACCTGAATTTTTTACCTCCTACCTGTTATATCTGCAAAGGAATTTTAAAACCCGATATGGTTTTCTTTAATGAACCTATTCCTAAATTTGCTGAAAGTGCTTCTTTTCGCGAAGCTGAAAGGTCTGATGTTTTCTTAATTATTGGTACAAACGCAGAAGTCCTCCCTGCTGCTGATATCCCTGTTGTGGCAAAAAAGACAGGAGCTACTATTATTGAAATTAATATTAAGGAATCGCATTTTACTCATACTATTACCGATATTTTCCTTAAAGGCAAAGCCACGGAAGTGATGGATAAATTAGGGGAGTTACTTTATTTATAAAATTTAATTCTATATTTAGTATTATTTAGTAAATTTGTGATAGAAAAACTATTAAATGGAGAAACAAAAATTACTTGATAAGATACTTAAAGGTTCAAAGAATATTCATTTTAATGATTTTGTTAATTTAGTGGAAATATATGGATTTAAATTGTCACGAACTAAAGGAAGTCATCATATTTACATTCATAAACATGTAGATGAACTAATCAACTTGCAAAATGTCAAGGGTAAGGCAAAACCTTATCAAGTAAGACAATTTTTAAAATTAATAGAAAAATATAACATAAATATGGAGGACTAATAATGAAAGATTATCATATTAACATCTTTTACAGCGAAGAAGATAATGGTTATATTGCTGACATCCCAGACCTAAAACATTGTTCTGCATTTGGAGAAACACCACAGGAAGCGCTTGCTGAAGTTGAGATAGCTAAAGAATTATGGATTGAAGCCGCTAAAACTCAAGGCAAAACAATTCCATGTCCCCAATATAAGCCAGTAATTTATCAATTGGCAGTATAAATAAATATTCAGCATTAACAAATCACATTTTACTCATACTATTACCGATATTTTCCTTAAAGGCAAAGCCACGGAAGTGATGGATAAATTAGGGGAGATGCTTTACATATAAAAAAATGGGTTACTTGTTAGCTATTGGGCTATAAAAGATACGATTTTAAAAACTTTATATTAACCTATATATTTTGTTCGATAACTGTGCAGATGTTATTAAATATTTCATCAATGCTGCCAATACCGTTAACGGAAGCAAATTTATTTTTATCCTTATAAAAATCAATTAAAGGCTGGGTTTGATTATTATAAACGTTGATCCTGTTTTCGATAACATCTTTTGTGTCATCTTTTCTGCCTTCTAATTCCGCTCTTTTTAATAATCTTGCAATGATTACATCATCATTTACTTCCAGTGCCAGAACTAAAGATACCGATTCATTTCTTTTTTCCAACATTACATCCATGTCTTCAGCCTGCTGTTTGGTTCTGGGAAATCCATCGAAAACGAAGCCTTTCTTTTCTTTGTATTGATCCATCGCATTTTCAAGTATTTCAATTAAAAGTTCGTCAGGTACAAGCTCACCTTTCTCAATAATACTCTGAACTTTTATACCTAATTCTGTTTTTTCCCTGATATTTTTCCTGAAAATATCTCCTGTTGAGATATGTGCAAGATTATATTTCTCAGCTATTTTAACTGATTGGGTTCCTTTGCCTGAACCAGGAGGTCCGAATAATATAAAATTAAACATACTTATTTTTATTTTAACAGTTAATATCTATCGGCGCAAAAATAAAGCAATTACCCGAAAATAATAATTAATTTTGTCTTTATTATTTCTAAATTGAGATAGCTTGAATCAATTTACGCAACAAGATACAACCATCACTTTTTCTCAAATAGGCGATTCGGCATTAACCGACACAAATATATCAGCTCAAACTTTAAAAGAAAATAATCACTTAACTGATGAATCGGCTCCTTCTGATTCATTATTTTCGTCTTTTCAAACCATATCGTTTGAAGATATTTCCCAACCTTCGATTTTTACTTCACATTACTTAGAGGTAAAGGATCAGCAATCATTTGAACGAAATTTTTTCAGCCATGACTGGATTACTATTCATCTGTTAATTTGCCTTAGTCTGTTTGCATGGGTTCAGATTTATTATATAAAACGGTTAAAGCAGATTGTTAAAGCGTTTACCGGTGTGAGGTATTTGAACCAGTTAAGCAGGGATGGGAATATTTTCAAAGAAAGAATAGCGATACCTTTGCTAATTATATATCTTGTATCGTTTTCGCTGCTAATTTACCTTTTTTTTACTTTTATTTTAGAATCAACTTACCAAAATTTGTATGGACTTAAGTTATTTTCGGGTATTATGTTTTTCATATTGTTAGCCTGGTTTATAAAAAATTTGGTATTAAATTTTGTTGGTAACGTATTTAAAAACTATTTAATAGTAACAGATTATATTCTGACAAATTTCGTTTTTAATATGATCACCGGATTAGTTTTATTACCCTTTATTATAGTTTCGGTTTATATGCCTTCGCAGGAGATGATTTATACAGGCGCAATACTTTGGGTTTTAGTATTTATATACCGGCTTATTAGGGAATTAATTACAGGATTATCTTATACAAAATTTTCTTTGTTTTATAGAATTTTATATCTTTGCACCTTCGAAATCATACCACTATTAGTGCTTACTAAGTTGGTAATGAATTATTTAACTTGAGTGTTTAACTACAGAAAGACTATTTTAAAGTTTTTTTATTAAAAATGGGGGATATGAAGGTGAAAATAAAAAATATTCTTGTATCACAACCACAACCAACTGATTTTGAAAAATCACCTTATAGCGAACTGGCTCTGAGGTATAAGGTAAACATTGATTTTCACAAATTCATTAAAATTGAAGGTGTTAGTTCAAGTGAATTCCGAAAAGATAAGGTTTACATCCAGAATCACACAGCTATTATTTTTACCAGCAGAAATGCAGTTGATCATTTTTTCAGGATTGCAAAAGAAATGAGAGTTGAAATTTCTGACTCAATGAAGTATTTCTGTATTTCAGAAGCTGCTGCATTTTATTTGCAAAAATATGTTCAGTTCAGGAAAAGAAAAATATTCCATGGCAAACAGAATTTTAATGATTTGTTGGATATTATTAAAAAGCATAAGAATGAGAAATTCCTGTTGCCTTGCTCTGACATTCATAAATTAAGCCTGATAAAGCTTCTTGATGCTAACAAAATAAATTATACCAAGGCTGTTATTTATAAAACACTTGCCAGCGACCTTTCAGATGTTGATATTGAAGGGTACGACCTGTTGGTTTTCTTTAGTCCTGCCGGAGTTAAGTCTTTATTTAAAAATTTTCCTAATTTCTCGCAAAATCATACTTTGATTGGGGCTTTCGGACCTACAACAATAAAAGCAGTTAAAGATGCTGGATTAAAGTTAGATGTTGTTGCTCCTACTAAAACGGCATTGTCCATGACCGTTGCAATAGAGCAATATCTTAACAAAGCGAATAAGAAGTAATTTTTTTATTACCTGCAAGGGTGTTTGATGCAAACCTTCAAAAAAAAAGAGCGTTTATCGGGAAAAAAAATAATTGATAAGTTATTTTCAGATGGTAAAAGCTTTTTTATTTCACCTTTCAGAGTAGTTTGGCTCGATTATAATCTTGAAACAAAATATCCTGCACAGGTTTTAATTACTGTATCGAAGAAGCGATTTAAAAGAGCCGTTGACAGGAATCTGCTCAAACGACGAACACGGGAAGCCTACCGGAAAAATAAAATTTCGTTTTACGATTTTTTAGAACGCAAAGGAAAAAATTGTGCTTTTGCCTTGTTGTATTCTTCGGGTAAAATAGTCTTATATAATGAAATCGAGCAGAAAATAATATTGATTTTACAGCGTTTACAAACTGAATATGAAAAGGATATTGGCTAAATTTTTTATTTTTCTGATCCGTTTCTACCAGGCTACTATTTCGCCATATTTTTTGTCGTCGTGCAGATATACACCTACATGTTCGGCTTATGGAATTGAAGCCATTAAGAAACACGGGCCTTATAAGGGCGGATGGCTTGTATTAAAAAGGTTTTTTTCATGTCATCCCTGGGGAGGAAGCGGTTACGATCCCGTTCCCTGACATTAATAATAATTTGAGTTTTTAACTTGAAATTTTTACGACTATGAACAAGAAAACAATTGTAAACATCGCTAAACTCTTCACATTAATATTGGTATTACAGTCAATGCTTGTTGTTGGGCAAAACAGTAATAATTTCGAAATATCAAAGAACCTTGATATTTATACTACTTTATTTAAAGAACTAAACACTAATTATGTTGATGATATCAGTGCAGGAGAGCTAATTGAATCAAGCATTGATGCCATGCTCGAATCTCTCGATCCTTATACGATTTATATTCCCGAATCAGAAGTTGAAGATTTCAGATTTATTACCACAGGGCAGTATGGCGGAATAGGTTCATTAATACATAAGCAAGGCGATTACGTAGTTATTACAGAACCTTATGAAGGTAAACCCGCTCAAAAAGCAGGATTAAAGGCAGGAGATAAAATCCTGGAAATAGATGGAAAATCTGCCAAAGGGAAATCGACAAGTGATATTAGCGCTATTCTTAAAGGTCAGCCCGGAACCAGTATAAGAGTCCTTTTTGAACGGGAAGGAATAGATGAACCTCTTGAAAAGGAACTTACAAGAGAAAACGTAAAAATTGATAACATCCCGTATTATGGAATAATCGGTGATAATATCGGATATATTAGACTTATCGGATTTACACAGAAGGCAGGAAAAGATGCAAAGGAAGCCTTTACCGACCTGAGAAATAAGAATGAACTTAAAGGAATTATACTTGATCTGAGGGGAAACGGCGGAGGACTGCTGCAGGAAGCTGTTAATATTACAAATATCTTTGTGGATAAAGGTAAATTGGTTGTAACTACAAAGGGGAAGTTGCCCGGCAAAAACCATTCTTATAAAACCATGAATATAGCCTTAGACAAAAATATTCCTTTAGTGGTTCTGGTTAATAACAGCAGTGCGTCAGCATCTGAAATAGTTGCAGGCGCTATACAGGATATCGACAGAGGTGTTATTATCGGGCAACGTACTTTTGGTAAGGGCTTGGTTCAGAATGTTATCCCTTTGTCATATAATTCGCAGGCGAAAATCACAGTTGCAAAATACTATATCCCAAGCGGAAGGTGTATTCAGGCAATTGATTATTCAAAAAAGGATGATAACGGAAATTCCGGGAAAATACCGGATTCACTAATCACTGCTTTTAAAACACTAAAAGGAAGAACGGTTTATGATGGTGGTGGTATTGAACCTGATATCGAAATTGAACCTGAAAAGTTAAGTAATATTAGCTACAGCTTGTTAAATAAATATCTGTTTTTTGATTATGCTACTAAATTTGAAAGAGAAAATCCGGAAATAGATATTCCTGATGAATTTATAATTACAGACGAAATTTATAACGATTTCGTAATTTTTATCAGTGACAAAAATTATGAATATACAACCAAATGTGAAGAAACGCTCGAAAAACTGAAGCAATATGCCGAAGAAGAAAAATATTTTGAAGACATCAGCCCTGAGTTTATCGCATTGACTGATAAAATGGAAAAAAACAAACAAGAGGATATTGAAAAACATAAAAAACAGATAAAAAAGATACTTCGGATTGAGATAATATCACGGTATTATTATCAGAGAGGTAAGATTATTTCATCTTTAGCTGATGATAAAGAAATTGCCAAAGCAATTGAGATTATTAATCAACAGGATTCGTATCTTGCTATTTTGGACGGTACATATTCGCCTGACGGAGAAAAACAAGAATAGGAATTTCTTTTATAAAATATTCCCTAAAACCAGGCTCTATGTTTAAATTGATAAAGGATAATCATTCAACGATTTATTTTATTGCCTTAATCGTGATGCTGATCAGTTTGCCTTTGTCGAGATTTGGTTTGAGTGTCGCACAGTTTACACTGCTCGGAAATTGGCTTTTGGAAGGAGATTTTAAAAGAAAATACAAAGATATTATCCGGAATAAACCTGCACTTGTTTTAATCTCTTTATATATTCTTCATGTAATCGGATTAATATACACTTCCGACTTTGAATATGCATTTAAAGATTTAAGGATCAAGCTGCCGATATTGGCGCTTCCGGTAATCCTGGCAACTACCAAACCTTTGAATAATAAAAAGTTCGACATTTTGTTGCTTTTTTACATTGGAGCTGTAATTGCCGGTACTTTTATAAGTTTTGGGGTGTTGTTAACAAAAGATATAAGCGATATTCGTGAGATATCACCTTTTATTTCACACATCAGGTTAAGCCTTAATGTATGCATCGCAATCTTTTTTTCAGGATACTTTGCTTTTTTCAAATTTAAAAATAAGATAAAACTGCAGTTTGGTTTTTTAATAACTATTTTTTGGCTCATAACATTTTTATTTATCATTGAATCTGTTACGGGTGTGTTTATCCTTTTATTCACTTGTCCTTTTTTGGTATTGTATAGCTTATTGAAAATAAAAAACATCTGGCAAAAAGTCACCTTTATCCTGATTTTAATAATTATTCCACTGTTTATTTTAATGTTTTTAAATAATACTGTAAGATCGTACCGAACGCCTTATAAAAATGATATTAACAATCTTGAAGTTTTTACATCTCATGGCAATCCATATCAGCATGATACACTTGAATTGCCGGTAGAAAACGGCAGTTATGTTGGATTATATGTATGTGATATTGAATTGAGAGATGCCTGGAATAAAAGAAGCAACATGAATTACGACGGTAAGGATAAAAAAAATCAGGATATAAAATATACCTTAATAAGATACCTTAATTCAAAAGATTTACGTAAGGATGCAGATGGTGTTAATCAACTGAATGAAAAAGATATCAGTAACATTGAGAATGGCATAGCCAATATTCATTATACAACAAAAATAAGCATTAATTCAAGGATATATAAGATTCTTTGGGAATATGAGATAATGAACAGGGGTGGAAACCCAGGTGGTCATTCATTGATTCAGCGGTTTGAATTTTGGAAAGCCTCAATAGGGATTATAAAAAATAATTTTTGGTTTGGCATTGGAACAGGTGATATTGACAAGGCTTTTAAAGTCCAGTATGAAAAAATAAATTCCATTCTTGCTCCCGAATGGCGACACAGAGCGCATAACCAGTTTTTAGCCATTTTTATTACATTTGGTTTTTTGGGCTTTCTGTGGTTTTTATTCACACTTATTTATCCTCCTTTAAAATTAAAGATGTTGTTTGACTACAGGTATTTTGTGTTTCTAATTACAATCATTTTATCAATGCTGGTGGAAGATACTTTAGAAACTCAGATGGGGGTTACATTGTTTGCCTTTATGAATTCTTTTCTTTTATTTGTCAGAAAATAAGAATTGAGCAGCCCTGATTATCACACACTCGCTTTTCACATCTATCCTCATAAGTTATATCTAACTTTTTATTTTAAATATAAATTTTTGTATTTTCGCCTTTTAGAATTTGAATATATATGAAAAAAATCGATATTACCATTTCTGTTCAGGAGTATGATAAAACTGAGGAATTAAATCCGGAAGACCGTTCTTTACTCGAACGTGCAAAAAATGCTATCGGTTCGGCTTATGCACCGTATTCGGCGTACCGGGTCGGAGCTGCTGTTTTGCTTGAGAATGGTGAAATAATCACAGGAAATAACCAGGAGAATGTTGCATATCCTTCCGGTCTATGTGCTGAACGGGTTGCACTGTTTTATGCCGCTTCTCAGTTTCCTGATGTGCCTGTCAAGGCAATTGCTATTACTGCAAAGGCTAATGGTTTCGTTATCGAAACACCGGTAACACCTTGTGGTTCGTGCAGGCAGGTAATGGCTGAAACAGAAAACAGATTTAAAAATAAAATGAAGCTTGTTATGATGGGCGAAAAAGGTAAAGTCCAGGTGATCGATGGTGTTGAAAATATTCTCCCGCTTATGTTTCATGCTGAGAAATTAAAAAAGTAATTAACTCAATTAAAATTTAAAAAATGAAATTCAGATTATTAATTACCGTAACGGTTTTGTTTTTCATGTTATCTGCAATGAAAGGAGATAAACCTGCGTATCGGCTTTTTAACGCTGATGGAAAAAAAGTGAAATATAAAGATTTGATACAAGCTGCATCCAGAGCGGATATTGTGTTTTTTGGTGAATTACACAATAACCCTATCAGCCACTGGTTCGAGCTTGAAATAACCAAAGACCTTTATGAAAAAAAGCAAGGTAACCTGATATTAGGCGCCGAGATGTTTGAAAGTGATAACCAGCTTGTAGTAGATGAATACTTAGCCGGGCAAATAAAAACAAAAAACTTTGAGAATGAAGCTAAGCTTTGGAATAACTATAAAACAGATTATAAACCACTGGTTGAGTTTGCCAAAGAAAAAAAATTAAAATTCATAGCCACTAATGTGCCCAGACGCTACGCAGCCCTGGTGAATAAAAAGGGATTTGAAGGATTGGACAGTTTAAGTAACGAAGCCAAAAAACTTATTGCTCCCTTACCTGTAAATTATGACCCTGAAGTTAATTGTTACAAATCCATGATAGAGATGATGGGAGGAATGGGCGGTCATGTTACCACAAACATACCCAAAGCCCAGGCAATTAAAGATGCTACTATGGCTTATTTTATTTTAAAAAACCGGACACCTGGAAAAACCTTTATTCATTATAACGGCGCGTACCATTCCGATGATTATGAAGGGATCGTCTGGTGGTTAATACAGGAAAAACCTGATTTAAACATTCTTACCATTACAACGGTGGAGCAGGATACTATTAGCTCTTTATCGGAGGAATCGCTGAATGTTGCAGACTATATACTTTGCGTTCCTTCTGATATGACGAAAACGTATTAATCGTAACCCTTTACACTGACAGGGGTTTGTAACCCTGTCAGGGTTAAGGGTTAAAACGAAATTTGAATGCAACAAATTACTCCAATCGAATTCGGTAAAATATACCATATTTATATCCGAGGTATAAACAGTACGGATATTTTCAGGGAAGAAAGAAACTATCCTTATTTCCTCAATTTGTATAAGAAATTTATACTTCAAATTGCAGATACGTATGCCTATTGTCTTTTAAAAAATTACTTTCATATTCTGGTCCGAATTAAAGAAGAAAGTGAAATCAACTATACTCAAACAAAAACTCAATCAGGCAAATTAACCAATAAGAAATATAATCCCAGCCGGCAATTTTCGCATTTATTCAATTCATATACACAGGCATTTAATAAAGTTTATAACCGAACAGGAGGATTATTTGAACGCCAATTCGAAAGAATATTAGTTGATTCAGAAGAATATTGCAAGACGCTGGTGTTTTATATTCATTACAATCCTGTTCACCATGGTTTTATTGAAAATATGGAAGATTATAACTGGAGTTCATATTTATCGATTTTTAATAACGATGCTGCCTTTATTGATAGAAATGAGTTGATGAAATGGTTTGATAGTTTGGAGAATTTTATTGAGTTCCATAAGTACAATGCGGAAAGGAAAAAATTTGATGATGAAGGTTTCGAACCCTAACCCCTGACAGTTACGAACCCTGTCAGGGGTTAGGGCTGGAAAGTAATAAAATAATTCGCTAAAAAGTTCCAGATTGTTACCACTCCAATAGCAAACAGCTTCGAAAGATAGAAGTGTTTAGAATATTTACTCACCAGTATCCAGAGGATTAATGTATTTATAGCAAGCCCGATAAGGGATATAGCAAAAAATTGAGTATATTCCATGGCAATTTGCGGGTTATGGCTTTGAAAGGTCCAGATACGGTTGAGTAGATAATTAGTGCTTGCAGCCACAGCGAATCCAATGGCATTGGCAACATATTTAGGAATTTTGAGCCATTCTTTACAAATAAAAGTTATCCCGAAATCAACAAAAAGTCCTGTAAAGCCAACTACTCCGAACTTAATGAATTTCCAAAGAAAGTCCCAGCTTAAATATTCCGACATTTCATTTTTAAATTATGAATCCGCAAAACTAACATTATTCCTCTAATGAAGAAGAGTATAAATACTTGGTGTCATTATGAGGGTTTATAAATAGAATTCTAATCGTCTCGATCAACCACCCGTGATTTTTCATTAAAAACATAAACCAGGCGAAATGTGATTACGTTGTTGTATTGATGCCTCGTCCAGGTTTCACCTATGTCATTCTCGAATTCCCTTGTACGAATTTTTGCTAAGGAATAAGCATACCTGATGTTGAACTTAAATCTTTTGTATAACCTGAATCTCAAATCAACCAAAACATTTATATCGGTTTTGTCGTACGGGCCTCCGTTCAGGGTGGTGGTTTCAATAAGATTTTCGTGTTCCCATTCTTTAATATTTATAAGTCGTCCGTACGAAAAACCAATTCCTCCGGTAATTATATCCCTGTCGGTATAATGAACAAGAACAGGAACTTCAACATAATCCAATTTTAACTTGTAAGCGCCGGTAAGCTTATTTCCCAGAGAATCTATATCTTTATATTGTTGTCCTTGCCTCGAACCTTTTTGGTTGTAAATTGTTTCAATGCTCACCGACCAGTTTTCCCCGAACGGAATAATAGCTGCCGCTCCCATATTAAGCCCGAATTTTCTAAATCCAAAAACCTCATCTCCATCCACCTGTGTTATGTTGAACCCGGCAATCATAGCTCCACGGATTCTTTGCCCCAAGCTGTTCTTAGAAAAGAAAGACAGAAATATGACAGGAATTAGTATGTATAATTTTATCTTCATTAATACCTTAAGAATTATTGTTACAAACGTAATAAACTTTGAGAAATTTTTTAATCCGCATCCTTCATCGATAACTGAATTCTTTTCCTGTCAATATCCACATCAACCACTTTTACCTTCACCTTTTGGTTCAGCTTTACATATTCGTTCGGGTCGCTCACAAACTCATTTGCCAACTGACTGATATGAACCAGCCCGTCCTGGTGAACGCCAATATCAACAAAAGCGCCAAAAGCTGTAATATTAGTTACTATTCCCGGCAGAACCATGCCGGTTTCAAGGTCTTTGATAGAGTGAATTCCTTTTTCAAATTCAAAAAAACCGAATTTTTCACGGGGATCACGACCGGGTTTTGCAAGTTCTTCCATTATATCGGTCAGGGTGGGCAATCCTGTTTTCTCTGTTACAAAATCATTCAGGTTTATTTTTTTCCTTAATTCTTCGCTTGTCATCAGGTCCTGAATTTCACAACCGAGATTCTTTGCCATTATTTCAACCACGAAATAGCTTTCGGGATGAACGGCACTTTTATCCAGAGGATTTTCCGAATTTCTTATCCCTAAAAAGCCTGCTGCCTGTTCAAAAGCCTTATCGCCGAAACGCGGAACTTCTTTAAATTTGTTTCGTGAAATAAAAGCCCCGTTTGCATTCCGGTAATCCACAATGCTTTGAGCAAGCGACGGACCTACACCCGAAACATAAGAAAGAAGCTGTTTGCTTGCAGTGTTCACTTCAACGCCAACCGAATTAACACAACTGGCTACCGTGTCATCCAGGCTTTTAGCCAAATCCGGTTGGTTCACATCATGCTGATACTGACCAACGCCTATCGACTTGGGATCGATCTTAACCAGTTCTGCAAGCGGGTCCATCAGCCTTCTGCCTATTGATACAGCGCCGCGAACGGTTACATCATATTCAGGAAATTCTTCTCTTGCAACTTTTGAGGCTGAATATACCGAAGCACCGCTTTCGTTTACCATTACTGCAATAATATCTTTGTCGAACCGTGTCCTTCGAATAAGGTTCTCTGTTTCTCTTCCGGCAGTTCCGTTACCTATGGCAATGGCTTCTATCTTATAAGCATTTACTAACTGTTGTATTTTATGGATGGCTTTTTTTACTTCATTTTCGGGTGGATGAGGATAAATCGTTTCGTTATGAAGCAGTTTACCCTGTTTATCTAAGCACACCACTTTGCAGCCAGTCCTGAATCCGGGATCAATAGCCAATACGTTTTTTTCTCCAAGAGGCGGAGCCATTAACAACTGCCTTAGATTTTCAGTAAAAACTTTAATGGCATATTCATCTGCTTTTTCTTTGGATGCAGCCCTAAGCTCGGTTTCCATTGACGGATGAAGCAGGCGTTTATAACTATCTTTAAGAGCTTCGTAAACCTGGTCAGACGATTCATTATCATCCCGAATAAACTGGTCTTCCAGGATTTCAAGCGCTTCTTCCTCTGGCGGGAATATTTTAAGTTTCAGAAAACCTTCCTTTTCGCCTCTTAACATGGCAAGTACCCGGTGCGAAGGCGCTCTCATCAGCAATTCCTCCCACTCGAAATACGTTCGATATTTATTGCCTTCTTCCTCTTTCCCTTTGCCAACTTTTGACCGAATAACAGCTTTTTTTATGAATAATTTCCTGATTTTAGCCCGTGCATATTTGTTCTCATTGATCCATTCGGCAATAATGTCGCGTGCACCCGAAAGCGCTTCTTCAACGGTATTGACTTCCTTTTCTTCATCAATAAACCGTTCTGCCCTTGATTCAATATTATCATATTTTTGCAACATGATGATCTTTGCCAGCGGCTCCAAGCCTTTTGCTTTGGCAATTGTTGCACGGGTTTTTCGTTTGGGTTTATATGGAAGATAAATATCTTCAAGTTCCGACATCGTTTCGGCTTCCAGAATTTGCTTCTCAAGTTCGTCAGTGAGTTTATCCTGTTCTGTTATGGATTTGATAATGCTTTCGCGGCGTTTATCAAGTTCTTTCAATTGTTCTAAACGGTCGCGGATTTTAGTAATAAAAACTTCATCTAAGCTGTCAGTTGCTTCTTTTCTGTACCTGGCAATAAAAGGTATAGTTGCCCCTTCATTAAGCAATTCAATAGTGTTTTGCACCTGCCAGTCGGCAATATTTAATTCTTTAGCTATTTTGTTGATGTATTTTTCCATTGTTAATAGTCAATTAAGAAAGTGTCTGATCCCGTCCCGAAGTTCCGGGAATAATCAATAGACAATAGTTAATCATCAACTCCATCCCGAAGCCAGAACATCAGCAATATGGGCAACTTTTAATGGCAGTTTATGTTTCCTGATATACCCGTCCTGGTGCATCAGGCAGGAGGAATCGGTTGAGATGATATATTCCGCGCCTGTGTCTAAAGCATTATGTACTTTTTGTTCAGCCATAGCTGTGGAGATGGCTTCATGCTTTACAGAAAAGGTTCCGCCAAAGCCGCAGCAAACATGGGTATCCTTCATTTCAATCAGTTCCAGCCCTTTAACGTTTTTAAGGAGTCTTCTCGGTTCATCTTTTAACCCATATTCCCTAAGAGCAGCACATGAATCGTGGTAGGTTACTTTGTGTTCAAAAGTAGCTCCGAGGTCTGTAATTTTTAATACATTTACCAGGAAGTCGGTAAACTCGTAAATATTTCTTTGAAGTTGTTTGAATTCGTTATGGAGAGCCGTGTTAAAAAATAATTTGGGATAATAGCTCTTAATATATCCTACACAAGAAGCAGATGGAGCTACAACCGGGCGATTGTTAGGAAAATCTTTAAGGAACTTTTCACCCATTTCTTTTGCTTCATCCCAGAATCCGCTGTTGAATGCCATTTGTCCGCAACAAGTCTGGTTGTCGTTGTAATGGATTTTCACACCAAGCTTTTCAAGGATTTTAACCATGTTCATTCCGGTTTGCGGGAATATCTGGTCGATGAAGCAGGGTATAAAAATGTCAACTATCATGGTTTATTATTTAATTGAGAACAAAAGTATTTAAAAATATGGAATGATGAAAAATTGGAATGATAGAATTATAGAATTATTGATATAGTTTTTCTCATAAATGCAAAGTAATTTAAAAGCATTATACGGTTGATAGCAAATTTTTAAAACCAAATTTTTTTAAGTCTTCCCAAAACCCCGGATAGGATTTTGATACCACTTCCGGATTTTCAATTTGAATTGAACCTGAAAGAAGCGCCAGAGGAGCAAATGCCATTGCCATTCTATGGTCGCCATAAGTATTTATTGGTTTGCTGTTTACTGTTTGCTGTTTACTGTTTAAAGTTATAAGTTCAGAGTTCGATGTTATTTTAGTATTTATCCCTATTTTTTTAAGTTCGGTTTGTAAAGCAGTAAGGCGATCGGTTTCTTTAATGCAAAGACTTTCAAGACCTGTGAACTTTCCGGATATGTTTAGTCCGGCGCAAGTAACAATAACTGATTGTGCTAAATCGGGAAAGTTGGTGAAGTCATATTCAAAAAAATCAGACGGTATGTTGTCTTTATATAACCTGATACCTTCATTTAAAAATTCAGTTCTCACACCAAGTTTTTTAAATATTTCCGGCAAAACGGAATCGCCCTGCAAACTTTCTTTTTTTAATCCTGTTATCGTCAGGTCAACTTCATCAGCGAATGCAGCCATCTCATACCAGTAAGAGGCAGATGTCCAGTCAGGTTCAACATTAAAATCCGCTTCCCGGTATTCTTGCTGTTTAACTGCAATAGCATTTCCCGAATGGTTAATCTTAATTCCGAAATATTCCATTAATTTAATTGTCATTTCGATGTAAGACAGAGAACTGATTTTATTTATCAGTGTAATTTCAAGCCCGCCGGATAAAGCAGGGGCTATCAACAACAAGGCAGTAATAAACTGGCTGCTCACACCGGCATCAATTTCGATTTTTCCTCCGGTTAATTCAGAACCTTCAATCAATATAGGGGGATAACCTTTTTTCTCAACATAATTAATATTTACGCCTATCTGCCGTAAAACATCAGCGAGGATACCTATTGGTCGCTGTTTCATTCGTTCCGTGCCTGTCAGTAACCATTTCCCGGGTTTATTTGAAAGATATGCAGTCAGGAATCGCATGACGGTTCCGGCATTTTCGCAATTTAATTCAACTGCTTCACTAATGTTTTTCTGATATTCAATTTTATCGAGCAGGCTTTGCATCAGTTTTGTGTCATCAGCCCGGGAAAGATTCCGAATATTAAAATTTTTTTTACTCAGCGCCCTGATGATCAAGACCCGATTGCTGATACTTTTGGAAGATGGAAGACTTATTTCCCCTTTTAATTTTCTGTCGGTTTTACAAATTGTAATTAATTCCATTAAGATAAAAGTGAAAAGTGTTTTATACTATTATCCTGTAAAACTTTGCAAAAAAAATAAAGTTTTTTAGCAAATACGCTATTAGTAAGCGATTAATCCAACACTCAACATTCAATTTTCATTATTTCTACATATTCGACTTCGCAGTTTCAATGCTTTTATTAATTATAGCTATCAACTTTTCCGTTTCTTTCATAATTGGAGCTAATTTCTTTGTATTTGGAATTAATGGTTTCCTTTCTATAATTTTTTAGCGAATTCGACTTTTACTTGTTTATTGATTATTGTATGTTGCTTATTGAATGTTTTTTTGCAAATCCACAATTAGTAAGCGATTTCTGAATAACATGTAACTTGCCATTTATGGCGCTTTGTGTTAATGTGCTCATGTATTTACGTTTTGGTTTGATATATTGTCGTTTAGCGCTTTTCAACTATCAATTCAGCAATTCAGATTCTGGTAAAACCGGAGACTCTCCCTTATAAGATTAATATCACAGCTCTGGTTTATCAGGCTGTTGCCGATAGATGTCAGCAAGGTAAAATTGAATTCACCACCTGTATTTTTCTTATCATGTTTCATAATGTCTATAATCAGGTCGTAATTACCCGATCTCAGAGTATAATGATTAAAGCTTGTGGCTACATAATGAACAATTTCGTCCATTTCACTTTTTGGGAGTTTTACAAGTTTATTCGACAAGTAAGTTTCGCAAATTATTCCGATAGCAATAGCCTCGCCGTGAAGCAAAGAGTCCGAATCGTTCTGCAAAGAAAAAGATTCGATTGCGTGTCCGATGGTATGTCCGAAATTCAGTACTTTTCTAAAGCCGGAATCAAGCGGGTCTTCAAGGACAAAATAATTTTTAATTTCAACCGACCAGTCGATAAGTTCTTTCCAGTTTTTAATATCTTGAAATATATTTCCTGAGAGATCATCCCAATAATGCTTTTCATAAATCAAAGAATGTTTAATAATTTCAGCAAAACCGGCGCGTAATTGTCGCTGTGGCAGAGTGTCGAGAAACTCAGGTATGACGAAAACAACCTGTGGATTAGAAAAAAGTCCGATCTGATTTTTCAATCCTTTCATATCCACACCTACTTTACCACCAATAGAAGCATCAACCATTGACAGAAGGGTTGTTGGGATATTAAGATAACGAATGCCTCTTTTATAAGTGGAAGCTACAAAACCTCCCAAATCACTGATTACGCCGCCTCCAAGATTAACAAGTATGGAATTCCTGTTGGCATCATGATCAGCCAGTTCCTGCCACAATCTCTGGCAGGTTTCGATATCCTTTATTTCTTCGCCCTCAGGCACCTCAATTATATATACCTTTTGTAATAGCTGTACATTGCTCATTAATGCAGGAAGGCAGTATTTCCGGCTGTTTTCATCAACAAGAACAAATATTTTATCTTCTTTGAATTCATACTGAAGCAGGAATGATCGTATTGTGTCAAAAACACCATTCCCAATATAAACCGAATAACCGTTTGAGTTTATTATTGTCTGTTCCATCCAGCAAAAATAGATAATAAATTTTATTATTTGTTTCTCACTATCTTAAGAACAGTTTCTTTATCCCTGATAAGCTGTTCCTTCAGGTAATCAAGACTCTCAAACTTCCGCTCATCTCTTATCCTGTCAATAAAATAAATAGTGATTTCTTCGCCCTCAGACAACTCAATTATATATACCTTTTGTAATAGCTGTACATTACTCATTAATACGGGAAGGCAGTATTTCCCGGTAAATGTTGCGGGTAAAAACATCTATCCAACGAACCACAGAAAAGGTTACGAAATAAATACCTTCAGGATTTCTAAATTTGTATTTCCAGATCATTGAACAAAGATAGGTAAAAGAATGGTTTTGAAAAATCTGAAGCAGTGAATCAAAGGCACCCGTATGGGCGCCAGTTGGGGCGCAATGTCATTTGCATTGAACTTACAAACTTCAATGTTCGAGTAGTACTTCGTCAAATTCTCACGCTTAAATCCGAATAAGCATTGGAGGATTGTTCATAAATCTCTTAATATCTTATTAATATTTTCTCTTTTTCTTATTCACTCATCAATTAATTTTGAAACGAAATTTTTTCTAAACTGACACTGAACGAGAATGCAAAATTATTCGAACATAACTTGCGTCCGTACGGATGCGTTTTAGTATATCAAGATTTAATCCGTGGCAATATAAAAAAGCTCATATTGAAATAATGAAAATATTTTCAATAGCATATCTGTTTTTTTTACTGACAGCAACAACCCTCCATGCCGGAGAGCCACAACACCTGAAGATAAAAGCGAAACCCGGAGATGGTGCGTATTCCTTGCTCAATTGTTATAATCTGAATCAATCAAAATGCAACCTGGATTATTTCAGGAGCATAAACGATTTAAGTGATAATCTGAAACTCATCATCGGTAAATCCTATAATTTACCCATTCTTGTATATCAATACAATGAGGTAAGCATACGGTCAACAATAGGGAATAACGATTGGGACCTGGCGAAAAAAATACAGGCTTATAATGAAAATATGCACAAAGCCGGATTAAAACCCAAAGATTACCGCAACGATAACATTTTGTGGGTTCCTTATGAATACCTGCATTGCGGAGGCGAATCGCACAACACAAATGCTGACGCTCAAATAACATGTCCTATCTTCGGGAAAAAATATGAGAAAGTAACTGTAAAATCAACCAAACTTACAGGACAGGTTTATTATATTGTTGCCGGACATGGCGGACCCGACCCCGGAGCTATGGGTAAATACAATGGCAAAACGCTTTGCGAGGATGAATATGCTTACGATATTGCCTTACGTCTGGCAAGAAATCTGCTGGAACACAGTGCCACCGTATATATAATCATCCGTGACAAGAATGACGGCATACGTGATGAAGCCATTTTAAAACCTGATAAAGATGAGGTATGCTGGAAAAACAGGGAAATACCTTTAAACCAGGTTAAGCGGCTTAACCAGCGGGTTGATGCCATTAACCGGCTTTACAAAGAACACAAACAAAAAGGCGCTAAAAAGCAACGGGCTATAATTCTTCATGTGGACTCGCGCAGCAGCCGCCATCGCGTTGATATGTTTTTTTACCACAGCCCGAAAAGCAAAACAGGTAAAGAACTTGCAATTACTCTGAAAAATACAATTGAAAAAAAATATAACCGGCATCAAAAAAGCAGGGGATACTCCGGTACGGTAAAAGCAAGAAACCTGCATGTTCTCCGGAAAACCCACCCTGTAGCCGTTTTTATCGAACTTGGTAATATTCGTAACAGCAGAGACCAGAAACGATTTATCATAAAAGACAACCGGCAGGCGGTGGCAAACTGGCTGGCAGATGGAATATTCAGGGAATAGTGATTAGTGATTGAGTATCAGACATGGCAAGTCGAACTAAGCTGGTGTGTTAGGGACTTGCCTTGTCGAAGAGACAAACCAAAAAATAACAATATACTATGAAAATAATATCGCTTGATAAAGCACCAAAGAAAAAGGTTGAAATGCAAGGTGCAAAAAAAACCTGGAAACAGATTCCTCTTTCTCAGGATGATGGCGCTCCTGTTTATGCTTACAGGGTGTTTACGGTGGAGCCGGAAGGATATACTCCATATCACCTGCATAATTATGAGCACATGAACTTTGTGATAGAAGGAGAAGGTGTGATAGTGAATGAAAAAGGGGAAGAGCAGCCAATCAAAGCCGGCGATTTTGCCTTAGTGTTGCCTGATGAAAAACATCAGTACAGGAACAAATCGAAGGAAAACCCATTGGTTATAATCTGTGGCGTTCCAAAAGAATTTGAATAGTAGTGATTTAAGATTCAGGAGAAAATTTCCTGTCTGAATGGTGTTTAATATAATCAGCTACTAATAATTCATACTCGTCTGAAATTCGTTGCATTAATTTATTTTCGGCAGTAAAAACCATTTTATCAACTGATCGCACCGGAAGTATTTCCCTCGTGGTCCCAGTTATAAACAGGGATTCGAAGTCTTTCAATTCTTTATAATATATCATTTTCTCAATCACAGGATTTCCAATCGAATTGCAAATATTTAAAACTTTTTGTCTGGTAATGCCCGGAAGAACCAAACCGGCAGGTGTAGTATAAATTGTTTTGCCCTTAATTAAAAAAATATTCGACCTGCTGCCTTCGGTTATATATCCGTTTCGATTAACCAAAATAGCTTCAAATGCCGAGTGCTGCCGTAGTATGTTTTCTGTTTTATACCTGAAGCTGTTGTTCCATACTTTGGCATTCGGGTTCTTCCGTTCTTCATGCAGAATAATGGTTTTTACTCCTGTTGTGTATTCTGTAGGTGTCGGTTTATGAGCTTTCATTAAACAGGTAATAAAATGTTGTTTTTTGCCATCGTTTATAAAAATAAGTTTTACAGGGCTGCTTTTAACATGATTAATATTTATCAATCTGAGTATGGAATTTTGGACATCTTTTTTATTTAGATCAAAATCTATTTTACATAATCGAAATGTGTTAAAAAGTCTGTTAAGGTGGTCCTCAACAAACAAGGGTATTCCCTCCTCAACTCTCAGCACTTCATAAACAGAAGCCACGGTATTTATCCATTCATCGTTAAGTTCTGAAACCGGTTGTTCGGTAGTATTTATAATAAATTTATCACCAATGCAATCGCTCATTTGAAGGGTATTTAAAAATAAAAAAGCAAGCCACTCCGACTTGCTTCAGTATAAAGTACTATAAGTGCATTTTACTGATTCAGCATAACGGGCATTACCAGCATAAGAATATCCTCATCTTTGTTGTCAATATCAACCGGTAATAAAATCCCGGCTCTGTTCGGAGCCGACATTTCAATCTTAATGTTTTCGTTATCAATATTGTTAAGCATTTCTAATAAAAATTTAGAGTTGAACCCTATTTCCATATCTTCGCCTTCATAGTTGCATGTGAGTCTTTCTTTGGCTTCATTTGCATAATCAATATCTTCTGCTGACAGTGTAAGTTCTTTCCCGCTGATTTTTAACCGTATCTGGTTGGTAGATTGATTTGCATAAAGCGCAACACGTTTGATCGAATTTATGAACGGCGACCTTTCGATTGTTAATATATTAGGATTATCTTTAGGAATTACGGCTTCATAATTAGGATACTTACCATCAATCAGACGGCAGACTAGGCTAACATTTTCATAAGCGAAAAATGAATTTGTTTTGTCATATTCAATTTTAACCTCAATATCATCAGGGAAAATATTCTTAAGTTGGGTTAGAGGCTTTTTAGGCAAAATAAACGAAGCAGGCTGCTCTGCTTTTGTATCGGTTCTTTTATACCTGACGAGTTTGTGGGCATCAGTAGCAACAAAAGTTACATCTTCAGGTGTTAATTCGCAAAAAACACCTGACATCACAGGTCTTAACTCATCATTACCGGTGGCGAACAAGGTTTTATTAAACGCATTTTTCAATACCCCTGAATTTATCGTAATTATAGTAGGGTCTTCAATGGTCGGGGTAACCGGGAATTCATCGCTCTTATGTCCCGATAGCTTATACTTCCCTTCGCCGGCTGATATTTCAATTGCCAGTGTTTCGTTATCTATTGTCATAGTTATTGGTACATCAGCAAATGTTTTTAAAGTATCCAGCAATAGTCTTGCGGGAATAGTAACAACACCCGATTCTTCAGCCATATCCATCGGAACACTGACCGACATGGTCGTTTCAAGGTCGGACGCTGTAATTAATAAGGTTTTATCCTTTAATTCAAACAAAAAATCATCAAGAATTGGAAGAGTGTTACTTGGATTTATAACACCACTAATAAGATGCAAATTCTTTAATAATACTGTACTCGATACAATGAACTTCATATTAATAATTTTATTTGTTTCACTAAAAAATTTTATTTTGTAAAATTATTAAAAAATTTAATTAGTAGCTGTTTATAAATTTATAAAAATTAAAAAAAATAAAGTGAGGTATTCTATGAAACAAATAAAAAAAAGTCCGGATTATTTTAAATCCGAACAAGTTGGTTTTACAAGGTATAAAAACCAAAATCATTTATTCATCCATTGGCGTATATTTAATAATATCACCTGATAACTCAAACCGGTTTTCTATTAAAATAATAACTTCTTGTAGGTTATGGTCAGAATCTTCCCCAAATTTCCATGCTGCAATAAAGTGATGTTCTGCTTCATAAAAATTTTGGATGTAACAAGCTAATATGCCGAGATTATTATGGATAATACCATTGTTTTCAGATATTAATAAAGCCTGAATCAAATAACAATTAGCTTGTTCCAGCTTATTTAACCGAATGGAAGTTACAGCAGCATTATTATAAGCTCTCCAGTCTCTGTCGACATAAGTAAATGCTGCAGTATAAATAATAAGCTTATCTTCAGGATTATTAATTAAATATGCAGCATATAATAACTCTTCGTATGATAATAAATCAGGTTGTGTTATTGCTAAGGACAAACTCATTGTATCTAACCCTGCGGTTTCAACAGATTTATCAAATATTATTGATTCTTTAAGGTATAAAAACCTGTTGTTGTCAAATGCAGGATTTGTAACCGGTAGATTCCGGGTTGTTTTTATCTCAGGAATAGAAAGAGTTTCTTTTGATTTAAAAGTAACTGCCGGGGGAATGTCAGCCTCCTGCTTTTCAATAACATTTGCGGCTAATTCAACTTTGTCAATATTAAAATTTATCTCAAGTTCATCGTCTTCCGGTTCGAAATCTTTTAATGCCAGTTCGTCCGTGTTTATCGGACTGATAATCTCTACCGGTTCAACTTTGTCAATATTAAAATTTATCTCAAGT
>JADHVR010000084.1 GCA_016783885.1 Bacteroidales bacterium | reverse complement strand
TTGCTCCCCAGCAGAGCCTGCTTCCGCTTCATTGCGACAAAACAAAAATGATAAAAAAATTAATGGTAATAAAATATAGTTATTAACAATGGCTTACTTTTGCAGCAAAATGTGTCAACTTTTTTCAGGACGGTTCACTACATTAAAGAATAACACTAATTGCTATACGTTAATTTATATAACTATAATTTATATAACTATGAAAAAAAATATAATCTCTGTTATTAACTTTCTGTTTATTTCTATTATTTCTATTAATCTCTGTTATGCCCAACTCTATTTCCGGAATACAGGATATGATAAAAAGGAAATACGAGTAACGGATGAGCAGAAAAAGATTTACAAATTCCCATGGGCAGGTGGAATGAATTCCTGCCAGTTTAACGAAATAGACCTGAACCTCGATGGTATAAAGGACCTGTTTGTATTCGACCGTAACGGTAATCGCATCTTGACATTTCTGAATAACGGCACACCCGGAGCCATTGATTATTCTTATGCCCCGGAGTACCGGGAAAATTTCCCGGAACTATTTGACTGGGCTATCCTTGCCGATTACAATATGGACGGGAAAGAAGATATTTTTACTTATTCGCCCGGTTGGGCAGGGATCAGAGTATTTAAGAATGTATCAACTAAAGAACTAAAATTTGAGATTGAAGTTTTCCCATACCTTACTTCATTCCAGGGAGGCGGTTATGTAAATATTCTTGTAACTTATGCCGATTATCCCGGTATTGTTGATGTTGATAATGACGGCGACATGGATGTTCTGACATTCTGGGGTTTGGGTTCATTTGTGGAATATCACCAGAATCAATCAATGGAAAAATATGGTATTCCCGATTCACTCGATTTTATTGAAACTACAAGCTGCTGGGGGTATTTTGCAGAAAATGATGAATCTAACATTATTTATCTCGATACCTGTATTGGTGGTAAAAGGTGCAACCGTGAATTTTATAATTTTAATCCTGATGATAATAAGAAAGGTAACAGACATACAGGCTCAACATTCCTGACAATCGACTTAGATGGTGATGAAGATAAAGACCTTGTGCTTGGCGATGTGGATTATCCCAATTTAATTCAATTGATCAATGGCGGGACACCCGACTCAGCATATATGATAAGCCAGGATACGGATTTCCCGTCGTATGACAAGCCTATTATTTTATTTTCTATGCCTGCGGCTTCGTATTTTGATGTTAACAACAACGGGATAAATGACATGATCGTCTCACCATTTGACCCCAGCCCCATTACATCCGCAAATCATAAGAGTATCTGGCTTTATATGAACACCGGAACAAATCAACATCCTGTTTTTAATTTCGAAAAAGATAATTTCCTTCAGGATGATATGATAGACGTGGGTTCGGGTGCATACCCCGTTTTGTTCGATTATGATAATGATGGTTTGACCGATTTGTTTATCTCCAATTTTGGTTATTATATTTATTCCTATTACACAACAGGAATGTTTTTGCATTCGGTTTACTGGTCTAATATTGCACTTTTTAAAAATACCGGTACATCAACTGATCCCAAATTCAACAAGATTACGCATGACTTTGCCTCACTTCATTCATACCATCTTACGGGTATTTATCCCACTTTTGGTGATATTGACGGTGATAATGACGCTGATATGATAATCGGGCATAAAGAAGGAACATTGATGTATTTTGAAAATATCGCAGGACAGGGACAACCAATGGATTTCGCTGAACCTTTACAAAATTACCAGGGAATAAATGTTGGTTCATACAGCACACCACAGCTTGTTGATCTGAATTCGGACGGCTTGCTCGACCTAACCATTGGAGAACAGTCAGGAACTCTTAATTATTACGAAAACACAGGTTCTGTCTCAAATCCGGTTTTTACTTTAATGACTGACTACCTTGGAAAAATAAATGTTACTGATAGCAGCATATCTTATACCGGATATAGTACGCCTTGTTTTTTTAAGGATAACCAGGATAAATTCAAACTGCTGGTTGGCTCTGAACAGGGAAAAATATTTTATTATAAAGATATTGAAGGTAATCTTTCAGGTGCGTTCACTGAGAGTGATTCATTGTATATTTTAATTGATGATGACCCTTTCGAAATTGAGAAAGGCATGAGAACCGCGGCTGCAATAAGAGATATGAACCAGGATGGTTTTTTTGACCTTATAGTTGGTAATTACTCCGGCGGTTTGCATTATTACAATGGAACAGAATCGCCACAGGTGATTGGTATTCCCGGCTTTCAACAACCGGAAATGGAATTTATACTCTATCCAAATCCGGCTAATGAACGGATTTATGTAAAAATAGCATCAGGAAATATTATAAGAGATAAAGAGTTGGAGATATTCGATATATTTGGAAATAGTGTTTATTGCAAAAAATTTAATACTGAAAATATATTGGAGATTCCGGTAAGTTTCTTGTCAGCAGGAGTATATATCTGCAAAATCACTACAATTAAGGGAAGTCAATTTTCCGTTTATAAAAGATTTATAATTTCAAGGTAATAACTGAAACTTTTTTGTTCTCTTGTTGTTAAATATTTTATTGAGTTTTATCTTCTGATTTGTGGCTATTCATAATATAAATATAAGTCAGGAGTTATGAAAATTCAGCTAAACTCAATAATATTAATATGAAACAAATCATAATAGTATTATCCTTAGCGTTTTTAACCGTATCAGGTTTTTCACAAAGCAAACTGTCAAAAGCACCTGTAAATACTGATTATATAAAGTTCATCGAAGAATACGAATCGGGAGAAACAGAAATGTTTGCAGCGCCTTCCCCTTATGAATTGAATTTTGATAAGTACTTCAAAAAGAAGAAAGGTTTTTCACCAAAGTCCTTTCCGGTTGTTTATGATATGCGTACAGCCGGGCCCGGCGGAACATCATTATTAACATCGGTAAAGCATCAGTTAAGTTGTGGCGCCTGCTGGGCATTTGCTACTTACGGGTCAATTGAATCGGTTTGGAAAGTGATGGGATTAGGAGATTATGATCTGTCGGAAAATAATTTAAAGAATTGTCATGGGTTTGAACCTCTTCCGTGCCAGTGGGGTCATCATTTCATGTCAACGGCATATTTGGTTAGAGGATCAGGTCCGATACCGGAAGCTGATGACCCGTATATCCCGACAAACGGCTGTTGTACCGGAGGTTTAACACCAACCGCTTATATTCCAATTGCAAGGTATTTACCCGAAGACCGTGATGCGTTCAAAGAAACCATTATGAATACGGGCGCCGTTTATAATACATACAGGTCTGAATCCGGAGGTTATCAATGGATTAATAATCATTACACTTATTGTTATCAGGGAGGCTTATCTACAACACATGCAATTGCAATTGTAGGATGGAATGATACCTTATCAACCGCCTGCGGTCAGGGTGCCTGGATAGCAAAAAATGAATACGGAACCGGCTTTGGTGAGGATGGTTTTTTTTACATTGCATACCAGGATAGTTTGGTTCTGAAATATAATGCAATCTGGCATGAACGAGAGGAGTATGACACTGGATTATATATTTATCAATATGATACTATCGGAGGTTGGCCCTTTGTGGGGTATGAAGATTCTATTGCTTATGCCTTAATAAAATATGTTGCACAAGGCGACCGGTTTCTGACAAAAATCGGAACTTACACGGTTTCTTTCGGTTCATATCTCGAAGTGGAATTCTATGATGATTTCGATGGTGCGAACTTATCAAACATATTAACTTACATTCCGGAACAGTATTGTGATTATCCGGGGTTTTGGTCGCTCGAGCTTCCTGAACCTTTGAGAATAAACAACGGAGATGATTTTTTCATTAAAGTAAAATATAATTCTCCCGGTTGTGATTATCCTATCGCTGTCGAAGAGTTTTCAGAAGATTATACAAACCCTCATATCGAAACAGGAAAATGCTGGACCAGCGAAGATGCAATTGTATGGGAGGCAGCAGGATTAGGAACTGTAAATGAATTTGACCTGTGTATTAAAGTTTTTGGTTATGATATTACAAAAGTGGATTTAAAAGTTATGCTCGAAGGTCCTTTTAACGGAACCGATATGAACACGGATTTGAATGCCCTTCTTCCGCTTTCACAACCTTATTCTGTGAATCCGTGGAATTACAACGGGACAGAGACAGTAACCGGCATTCCTAATCAGGATATAGTGGATTGGGTTTTGGTTGAACTGCGTGATACAACCGAAACAAACTCCGCCACGGAAGCTACCGTCATTGCACAACAGGCTGCTTTTCTTTTAAATGATGGTTCTGTTGTCGGGTTAGATGGAGTATCTAATCTTAAATTCAACAATTCAGTAACTCATCAATTATTCGTTGTAGTATATCACAGGAACCATATCCCGGTAATGTCAGCTTATCCAGTAACAGAGACAGGCGGAGTTTATGAATATGATTTTACCGATGCTATTGATAAAGCCTTTGGCGGAGCCAATGGGCATAAAGACCTTGGAAACGGTATTTTTGGAATGATTGGCGGAGATGGTACTGCTAACGGACAAATAAATAATAATGATAAAAATGATACCTGGAATATCCAGCGAGGTGAATCAGGATATAAATCAGGCGATTTCAACATGAACAGCTTGGTAGCTGACCCTGATAAAAACGATGTATGGATTCCAAATAGTGGAAAGGGTTCTCAGGTACCGGAGTAATAGATTTACGATTTACGATTGCAGATTTAAAACCTTATTTTTTTCAGTTATAAACTGTTAATGTCTGAATACATCACAGTTACAAACTGTGATGTGCATCCTGGTTCTGACTAATTTCGTTGTTCAAAGTTTATTATTCACAGTGATATTTGGTATTGTTTCTTAACACAAAACAGTAAACAAAAAACAGTAAACAGTAAACAGTAAACTAAAAGTTCGGTTTCAGTGCGTATTTATTATAGAAATCCTCGATTACTATTACCGCTTCTTCCGCCGTATCAACAATTGAAAAAATATCAAGCTCTTTCTTGTTTATCTTTTCTTCTTTGAGCATTCTTTCTTTTACCCAGTTTATAAGTCCGTCCCAGTAATCACTAACTACAAGTACAATTGGGAAACTGACCAGCTTGTGCGTCTGTATCAATGTGATGGCTTCGAACAGTTCGTCAAGAGTGCCAAACCCGCCGGGCAAAACAATATAACCCTGCGAATATTTCATAAACATCACTTTTCGTACGAAGAAATGGTCAAAGTTTATGAATTTATCAGTATCGATAAACGGGTTAGGAATTTGCTCAAAAGGTAACGCAATATTTAAACCAACTGATTTTCCACCGGCAAAATGAGCGCCTTTGTTGGCTGCCTCCATGATACCTGGTCCGCCACCGGTGATAACCCCGAAGCCCTTTTTGGTCAACTGGTATGCAATTTCTTCTGCCAGCCGGTAATGCTGACTGCCGGGCTTACAGCGTGCAGATCCGAAAATAGAAACACAAGGCCCTATTTTCGCCATGGTTTCAAAACCGTCAACTAATTCCGACATGATCTTGAATACTGTCCACGAATCGGTTGTCATTTGCTCGTTCCAGGTTTTATCTTTGATCGCTTCTCTGATGCGATCTTCTTCATTCATTTTGTCGATGTTCATCTGATACAGGGGTTAGTTATATTATTGAATAATTAGTTCCTGGTCCGGTCCCATGCTTATTTATCAAATTTTTATCAATCAAGTTTGGTAAGATTCGTTTTACCGTTGGACTGGGTATTCCAAGTTTTTTAGCAATTTGACCGGATTTACATCCGGCATTGTTTCCAATGAAAGTAATTATCGCTTTCTCGCGGGGCGATAGTTGGGCTTCAACCCCACTTAATTCCAATTTTTGAATTAATTGTTTTTGAATATTTAGAAGTACACTAAAAAAGAAATTCACCCAATCACTTATATTTTCATTTGGACGTAGTGCCTGGCAATTTCTTAATACTCTGTAATATTCGGTTTTCCTGCTTTCAATTTCATGTTCAAAGCTAACATATTGAACCCATTTGTATCCATGCTTTAATAATAACAAGGTTGAGATCAATCTGCTCAATCTTCCGTTACCATCCTGAAAAGGATGGATACTCAAAAAATCATAAGTAAATAATGCACATTTGACAAGCGGATGAGTTTCATGATCAGTATTGTACCATTCAATCACCGCTCTCATTGCATTCTGAGTTGGAAAACCGGCTTCTGTTGTTTGAAAAATAACTTGTTTTGTTCCATCAGGATGTTTTGCTTCAACTGCATTATTATGCTGCTTATATTCCCCCTTATGCCATTCATCCTTTATATTGTATTTCATCAGAATGTTATGGAGATTCTTTATGCTGTTTTCAGTTATATCAATGTCATTAAAAGATTCTGAAATTATATCAAGCGTTTCAAAATAACCTACAACTTCCTGCGAGTCCCTGTCTTTAATTTTTGTAATATCAATATCCCTGAGTAAAACTTCCACCTCCGCATCGCTCATTTTCGATCCTTCTATCCTTGTTGAAGCTCCTACACTTCTGACCGTTGCAACTGACTTAAGCTGTTTTAAACTCTGTCCCTCTTTTTTTTCTATTGAAGTCCAATTTGCATCAAATCTATCAATTTGACTTATTAATCCAAGCAACTCCCAGTCTAATTTTATAGTAAAGGTGTGCACTTTATTTTCCATATCACAAATGTATCAATTTTTTTAATACATGATACGATATGATTCGTTTTTATTCGATAAGTATTCGATATACCTGATACGATACGATCCTATTTGATACGATAGTGATTCGACTAATGACTTGAAACTTGTTGATATAAATTTGGGAGTTAATGAAAAACTGTTTGAGCCAGCCATATTTTTAATTCCATTGAATTTGATGGAATTAAAACCGGGATTATTAAATTGTTCCCATAATCCCATGAAATCAGTTGTGCTGCGGTTACGCATCCAGTTTTGCAATATGTAATCGCTGCGTTCATCTGATTTAAATTTTAAGATTGGATTATGCGAAATTTATTGAAAATATTTAGATGGACGTTTATGGGAAAACAATAGTGCTAAAATTAATAATCCTGATTTTCTGTTTGCTTTCTTGCATTAATGTGAAATATATTTCTTACTTTTGGAAAGTGAATTAGACTTTTAACTAAAATTAAACTTATATAACTAATCCAAACATGATGAAAGGGTGAGCCTGCATCATATTCAGGCAGTGCCCGGACATTCACCCCGTTAGATAATTTAAATTTAATTTAAAACAAACATTCGCAATCTTATATCTTACGGGGTAAAAGCAGCAGGACAACAGAAATCTACCCCGTTGGATATGTTTTCAATACATTAAAAACGGAAGAAAAGAGATCTTATCTTACGGGGTGAACACACATGTAAGTATGAAAAACCTAAAAAACGTAAAGAACTCATTAGATGGATTTAAAATATAAACAACAAAAGGTGTATATATCCGCAGAATACTGTTGGATATGTACACAAAATGTGAACATATAAGAAGTTATAGCCCATTTTAAAGACGACAACATTGACAGATTTTAGAACATATTACAAACAATATTTTCAACGAGACCTTCTAAACTTCGTTGGACAGATACCTATTAAAGGAAACAAACATTACGACAAACAGGAATTTAATATTCAATATTTCTTTCTGACACCTAATTACAAATATCTTGACATAGTCCCAGTTGACAGGCAAGTACATTTTGCAGTTGCTCTTTTTTGGACTGTTTTAATTGACCAAGTTTTTTACTCAAACTTTCGTTATTTATACCAGACTTTTCAACGAAAAACTCTCTATCCAAAATTTATTGGAAATTGCACAGCACCTTCATTAATGAGTTCTGAATGTGGACATCATCAACACCCAAGAAGAATTTTACAAGCTATCAATGACCATAATGACAAAGGAAACAGATTTGATTTTGACCGAGAAATCTTCAAAATGGAAGAGAGTGAAAATAAAAGAGAACGTATTGACTATAATTCAATTCTTAAACAATCAAAAGATGTGATGAGGGAAGAAATAAAAGACTATTTTGAAAACCACCAGCCAGAAATTGATTGGACAGAATTTTGGGAAAAATGCAAAAAGAGATATAAAATATTAAACGATAATATTTATGAGTGAGAATAATGATGACCTTTACAGGAAATTCGCTGAAGCGGAAAGACGAGCAGGACAAAATATTGACCCGAAAAATTTAATGACCAAAGAAGAAATTCACGAATTTGGCATTGACGTTATTTATAAATATGCAAAGCAAGAAGGTTATGAAGTGATTAATGGCTCAACAGACATTAATCAACACCCACAATTTGTTTTAAGAAAGAATGGACAAATATTTTTTGTGATGGTGAAAACTGGACCTGGAGACGGAACACATTTGACATATGACAAGGATTTAGCAATGCAAGTATTTAATAATGCAAAACAGCATAACGCAAAAGTATTATTTGCAGGTGTTGGTCTTTATTGTGTGGGTTTTGGTTTTACACTTGTTAGAAATCAAGGCTACAAAGTGGACTTTAGGGGTTTTGAAGATGTAGAACTTGTTTCATTAAAACCTGAAGAACTCTTAGGACTTGACCAGTATAAGAGAATAAAGTGGAATCTTGATGAAAATAAAAAGCCAAAACCAGAAGTTATTGCGAGCGTGAAAAGGTGGGTTGCTGAAAATGAAAACTCAATAATTGTAAAGAAATTAAAGAACAAGGAAGTTGTAAACATACCAGAACTGAATGTCAATATAGACTATCAGACTGTTACAGACTTAATGACCTTGTTCCCGAACCAAATATATGACATAGAATGACAAGAAAAACGGGCTATAACAGGCGGTATATTTTATTGCCGAGACAGTGCGGGTTTCAGCGTTTCTGCATCTAATAAACTTTTGTGTAACTTGACAGGACAGTGCTTCGAAATCGGCAACAAAAACATACCGCCAAACGATAGGTAAAAACATTGAACAATCAATAACAGCAGAACTTTTAGCCAACTATGCGATTTGTTCAATTCTTTCTAAAGCAGGACAAAAGGAGAAAGACGGTTTGAGATATTTACTTGCAGCAAAACGAAATGGAATTATTACAGGACTGAGCGAAGAATACGAGAAACAAATTTTACAGAAGACGCAGGTAATATCTTTAGAACAAGCAATTGCAAAACTTGACAGGCAACGAATGACTTTAAAAACTTGAACGATTGAACTTCGCAGTGATAGTATGCTAAATAGAAGAAACATAGAAAAGAAATGGATTGAGAACTTCAAGAAGTCCGCGCTTGTAGATAAAGAAACAGGGATATTCAATAACAGATATGCTCACCAACTTTATTATGGTAAACAAGACGACACATATCCTTCTGACTTTCCTCACGGCTTTGAAAATTTTTACAACACCTACGATAATATTGACAGAGATACTGCGATTGACAACCTTCTTAATTTTTTTCATTTTATAGGAATCAAAATCAAAAAAGAGAACGTCAATAATCATATAGAAAAATATCCTAACGACTTTTCCAAACTAACAAAAAAATGTAGATACATTTTTAAATCTCTTGCCCATTATGACAGTTCTCTTAATATCAATAATCCTTATTACGACAACTATGGAGACATTTCTTTTTTATTAAGAATTGAATCGGAAGAAAGTATCAAAGGCGGACAACTTAACCTAATAGAAGATTTAGAATTACCTGATTTATACAAGAAGTTTTCAAATTTTCCAGATGGATATGAAAATAACTCAATCGTAACAGACCTATTTCGGAGAGTTGAAAACAGTAACGATAGTTTTTTCATCACGGGTAAAGCAGGAACTGGAAAATCTACTTTCATTCACTACTTTGCCAAGAAAACTCAGAAAAAAGTTTTATTAACTGCATTTACAGGAATTGCAGCAATAAATGTTGGCGGACAAACTATACATTCATTTTTCATATTTCCTATCAAACCTTTATTACCCGAGGACCACGAAATAACAATCTTTTCAAACTATTCACAGAAATTTAAAATCATTGAGAAAATTGATACAATAGTAATTGATGAAGTATCAATGTTGCGTTCAGATATTCTTGAAGCGATTGATTATTCGTTGCGAAGAAACGGAGGTAATCCAAATAAATTATTTGGAGGAAAACAATTATTGTTCGTAGGTGATATCTTTCAATTACCTCCAGTATCTGTTGATGATATTGAGGGTATCCGTTTCGTAGATGTTTTTAAAAGCGAATATTTTTTTGATTCCCACTCATACAAAAAAATCATTCCGACTTACTTTGAGTTTAAAATATCTCACCGACAAAAAGACGATTTAGAATTTGTTAAACTCTTAGACAAAGTGAGAGTTTGCCAAGTTGATGATGCTACGCTTATCAAGCTAAATGAAAGGTATAATCCCAACTACACTCCGAAAATTGACGAGTTTGTAATTAATCTCACTGCAACAAACGCTATTGCAAATAATGAAAACATTTTGAAACTTCGGGAACTTCCATATACGCAATTTTCTTTTGAAGCAAAGATTATAGAGGAATTTAAGGAACATAAATATCCAACAAGTAGAATATTAGAACTCAAAAAAAATGCACAAGTAATTTTTATTAAAAACGATGCAGCAAAAAGATGGGTAAATGGGACGATTGCAAAAATTGATTTCGTCACAAAAGACCTTATTGAAATTAGGTTGCAAGACGGAAGTATTCACAAGGTAGAAAAAGTAATTTGGGAAAACAGAAAGTATAAATACGACAAAGAAAAAAAAAGAATTGTATCAAAAGTAATCGGAACATTCACACAATACCCTATTAAATTAGCTTGGGCAATAACAATTCATAAAAGTCAGGGTTTAACTTTTGACGATGTAATTATTGATTTAGGAACAGGTGCGTTTGTTAACGGACAAGTTTATACAGCTTTAAGCCGTTGCAGAACTTTGAATGGAATTACACTTAAAAGAAAGTTACGCAAAGAGGATATTATTTCTGATAAGCGAATAATTAACTTTCACGAAACAGAACAATTAATAGATTCAATCAATTAAACTAAAAGAAAAAAATAAATGACACGTGGGTGCTTTTGGATAGGAAAAAACTCACCAGTGCATAACACTTAAGTATCGTTTTCGGCGGTAGCCGAATATGTACTGGATGTTGAACTAAACCGGATTTAAATGAAGTGATACATTATATATAGGGGAATCAATTTTTCAGTGTTAAGTAGAGAAAAACTGACTGATATTTGAAGACAAAAGTAACAAAATATTGTAGAGTAATCAAAAGCTACCTCCCGAAAGGGAGGTTTAGTTCAACACGCAATATAAAAAATTGGGAGGAAAGTGCTATATTTAAGGTAAAAACATTTAATAAGCGGTATCACGGTTTGATAGGTTTGGAGCTTCGAAGTGCCCAACATTTCATATTGCGAAACCGTTATCCCTCCATTCCTGAAAGCATATACTTTCCATCCAACTAATACTTATTACTTCATCAATTACTATATATTAATTCACCAATTACTATATATTAGTTTGTCAATTAATATATATTAGTTGAGCAACTACTATATATTAATTTACCAGGTGGTGCATATTAGATAAAAATAATGCGTATCCATTTTACAAAAGATACGCACCGAATAAAACAAACTTAGCCTGTCTTTTCGATCTGAATAGCTTTAACCTTGGTGGAAATATCAGAACCTGCCCTGTAACGGACATTGATCTTTTTCACCAGGTTAGAGGTTACATCTTCGGCGGCATACACACCTTCGCTGTTAACTTGTTAGCCTTAACAGGCTTTTATGTTTATATTTTATAAGACTACTATTTTTTCTGAACGTATCTTGCCGTTTTGTTTTATTGTGATATAATAAATTCCTCTTATTAAACCGGAAATATCAATGTTTTCTTTGTTGTTTTCAGCTTTTCTCTTAAGAACTGGTTTTCCGTTTATGTTTCTTATCTCTATCCAAATATCTTCATTATTTTTTTTGGTTTCAACAAATAAATAATCCTGCGCCGGATTCGGATAAACTAAAAATTCAGCCTTGTTGGATTCGATATAATGAGAATCGGTGAAATAATCTAAGTACATATCCTTTGCATTAAACACCTCACATTTACTGGAATCGGAATCATATTTCTGTACGATTCCTATGATCCTTAGATTATTTTCATCAAATTCTTCAGGGACAGTATAATCATATTGAAAATCATAAGTATTGCCGTCCAGTACATATTCAGGAAGACTGGCTTCTGTTCCCCATTGCCCTCCGAGTACATCCCGCAAGACATTCGTATGGATGTAATTCTGGATGATACCGGGAGGATTATATATCCAGTAATCTTTATAACAATAAGGTTCCCTGCCCGGAATGGTCAAACAATTTGCCTGCTCTTCTGTAAGGCTATCCTCCACCACATAACAATTAAACCGGAAATCTCCCATTAAATCACACCTGAACGTAGCCGTGAGAAAAATATCCAGGTCATGGGTTTCAGGATTATAGTTATTACTTAGCGATAGTTCAACAGGCGAGATGTCTGCCTCTCTTTGATATACGTGGTGCTGCCAGAGATACCGGTCCATATCCATTGAAACATCATCCGAATAATTATACCTGTCGATCAACCCGGTTACGAGCCATCCGGGATACAGATGATAATTTTCAAAAGTTGCTGTCCCGACAGCGCAAGTAAAAGGATCATCGACATGAACCACCGCAACAATCAAATTTTCAGTTGAATCTTTGATTTCAGAAATTTTATCTGATCCGTGCGGGCAAATGGAACACCAGGTAGCACCAAATACTTCGAGAAGTACCTTTTTTTCTGGTATAGAGCTAACAGCATTTATAACATATATGTGTAATGTATCGTTTGTCGGATTTTCATCAGGATATCCATTAATGTTTGATATCCATACCTTAACATCAAAAGGTTCCTGCGTGGTGGGAATCCATGGAAAAGAATGAATAAAACTAAACGTATCTAATGGAGATAAATTCACTGAACCGTAGCTCTGTGAAAAAATATCCCCTTCATTTACATTCCAGTTTATATCAAAAGAATTGATAGTATTTGTTCCAAAATTTTGAACAACACCTATGATTTTAACGGTATCGTTGATCAGGACAAAATCGTACTTGTTAATATTTTGAAGAGCGCCATCATTTGTATAAGGAGCGAATATCTTCACATTATCGATTCCAACACCATATAACCATCCGTTAGCGTCACTGTATTTAAAAGCAAATTTAACTCCCGGAATACCGCAATAATCCGAAACATCTGCATAGACCTTATGCCAGTTAAAGTAGCCCTCAATATTCTTTATGGTTGTCCATGTATTGCCGCCATCAGTTGATGCTTCAATTGTTGCCAATTCTGTTTTGTTTAAAAAGGTCATGGCTTTAAAAAAGACATCCACAGAAAGAAATGCAGATGCGAAATTCGACAAATCGAGGGGTGGAGTAACAAGATATTCTCCCGGTAACATTTTATCATAATCACCCTCATTTAATGAAGCAATTTTTGTATGGTAGGGTATAATTAGATAATGAGAGTTTGCAACAGGTGATACTAACCAGTAAGTGTTAAGCATGGTTGTAATTTCATCCCAACCTGGAGGTAAACCAGATGAGTTTTCAAAATCTTCATCAAGAATAATTGTTTGAGATTTTATTGAAAAAATTATTACCAGGAATAATAATGATAAAATTGATTTTTTCATCTTATCATGTTTAAAATAATTGTATGTAAAATTAACAATTTCTTCCATTTATTTGTTACCTGATAAATTTACATAAAATAAATTTTACAGAGTATGAAAATTTATACTTTTGACTACTGATTTTTTTGAACCTAAATTAAAATTAATATGAGTGGAAAAACCTTTGCAGAAAAAATTTTCGGTGCACCGGCAGGCAGCATCGTTTTTAAAAAGCCGGATATTATTCTGTCGCATGATAATACGGCGAGTATTTCTAAAACCTTTGCCAAAATGGGAGGCGAACACATTGCCGAACCTGACCGGTTATTAATTGTTCTTGATCATAATGCTCCGCCAACAAATGCCAAACTGGCTAACGACTACCAGTACATAAGGGATTTAGTAAGGGAAAAAGGTATTAAAAAATTTCATGATGTCGGACAGGGTATTTGTCACCAGATCATGGCAGATTATGCTAAACCGGGGATGGTCATCGTGGGCAGCGATAGCCATACATGTACGGCTGGCGCTTTTAATGCCTTTGCAGCCGGTATCGACAGGACGGAAACGGCAGGTTTGTGGAAACAGGGCGAAACATGGTTCCGTGTGCCGGAAACGATTAAGATAACTTTGTTTGGTAAGTTGCCTGAAGGGGTTTATGCTAAAGATTTATCGCTGTGGATAATCGGCATGATGGGTTCCAGCGGAGCAGATTACAGGTCTATCGAATATCATGGCGAAGGTGTTAAATCCTTAACTATCTCTCAAAGGATGACCATTGCTAACCTTGCTTCGGAAATGGGAGCTAAAAATGCTGTTTTCCCTTCGGATGAAATCCTGGAACAATACTACGGTAAAAAGATCGAAGGTGTCTGGTCTGACCCTGATGCAGAGTATGCAAATGAAATTGAGATCAACTTAGACGAACTTTTTCCTCTTGTTGCTGCACCTCATCATGTTGACAACGTAAAGGCACTTTCGGAAGTTCAGGGAACGAAGATTCACCAGGCAATGATAGGTACCTGTACAAACGGCAGGCTTGAAGATCTCCGTGAAGCAGCAAAGGTGTTAGAAGGTAAACAGCTTCCCCAAGACATGATCATGTTAGTGATTCCGGCTTCAAAAAAGATATTTATGCAGGCAATGGAACAAGGGCTGATTAAAATATTTATGGATGCAGGCGCCAATGTACTTGGATCTTCCTGTGGTCCGTGCCTTGGAACCGGTCAGGGAATACCTGCAGACGATTTTAATGTGATCTCTACTGCTAATCGTAACTTTAAGGGACGGATGGGAAATAAAAATTCAAATATTTATTTAGCTTCTCCGGCTGCCGTAGCATATTCGGCTCTCGCCGGTGAAATTACCGACCCTCGCGGCATTAAAGCCGGTGATAAATTTCCGTATTCAATTGAGCAGAGCGGGACTGTGGAGATTGAAAAAGACGACAACCGTTATTTCAACGGGATATGGAATTATGCCGATGCCGACAACCTGAACACCGACCAGATGTTTGCTGGTAATCTTACTTACACTGTATTAAGTTCGGAACCTGAAAAAATAATGCCTTATCTGTTTAAAGGCTTTGATGAGAGCTTTTCTGATAATGTACGGCAGGATGATGTGATCATAGCGGGATTTAACTTTGGTTGCGGTAGTTCACGCGAGCATCCTGCAGTGGGACTTGCCCACGCCGGGGTGAAAGCAGTTATTTGCAAATCGGTGAACAGAATTTTCTACCGTTCCTCCGTTAACCAGGGATTGCCAATCATTATCCTCCCCGAAGCCGTTGATGCTTTTAAACAGGGAGATAAAGTTGATATTGACTTTGGGAGGGGAATCGTAACAGTGGGGGATAAAGAATTCAGGTTTGCTCCTCTGCCCGAAAAACTGATGAATATCTTTGAAGCTAAAGGGCTGGTTAATTATATTAAAGAGTTTGCCTGAACTAATTAGCGTCCGTCAATAAACTATATATAAAATGTAAAATTCAAAAAAATGAATACCAATATTCCCCTCTATGAGAGGGGTGTAGGCCTGCCTGCCGAAACGCAGTACAGGCAGGGGTGTGTCAATAAAAAAGACTATTCATTTTTTTGAATTTGGGGACTTTATAGACAGATACTAACTAATCCGAAAAGAAATCATAATACCGTCAAACCTGACAGGTTGAAAAAACCTTATATGTTTGCAAATTCAAAAATTGTAATAAAAATTTAAATAACAAGTTAGCTTGACAAGAGACAAGGAACAAACCTTGGTACAAAAATACCGTCTAACAGTTTCTTGCTTAAGTCAAGTCGAGTTCGGGGTA
>JADHVR010000024.1 GCA_016783885.1 Bacteroidales bacterium | reverse complement strand
AGTCTTTTTAGGCATTTCTTAGCACGATTAAGAAGAAAAACAAAATGCTATACAAAAGCAAAATATATGTTGGTTCATTCAGTTAAACTGTTAATGTTTAAATGGAATAATAAT
Organism: Bacteroidales bacterium; assembly: GCA_016783885.1. Lineage (GTDB taxonomy): Bacteria > Bacteroidota > Bacteroidia > Bacteroidales > JAADJA01 > JAADJA01. The sequence goes on along the minus strand of JADHVR010000024.1, from coordinate 47,255 downwards.
TTAGCTATACTAATATAACAATGCCTATTTTTTAACCTTTACTCCCAATCTCCAAAAAATTATTAAATTAGCCACATGGATTTTAAACAGAGAATCACAGCCATTATTGTTGACGACATACTGGAAGCTGCTGAGTTTCTCGAAAACCTGCTGCAGGAATTTGAAGCAATTGAGCTATTACCCTCAGCTTACAATGTTGATGACGCCATTGATTCCATCATAAAAAACAAACCCCAATTGGTTTTCTTAGATGTGGAAATGCCGGATAAAACCGGTTTTGACCTGATCAGGGAATTGAAAGAATTAGACATTAATCCGACTATTATTTTCACCACTGCATTTGACCAGTACGCCATAGACGCCATTCGTTATGCTGCATTTGACTATCTCTTGAAACCGATCAATCCTCATGATTTACGAAAAGTTGTTGAAAGATACAAAGCTGAAATGAAAAATGCAGATTTCCACAAGAAGGTGGAAAACCTGATCAATAGACTGGACAAGGATAAACTTAAATTCAACACACGCACAGGATTTACTTTTGTTAACCCTGATGATGTTATTTATATACAGGCTGACAGCAATTATTCTAATTTGCACTTAGTCGAAGACAAAACAGTGACTCTTTCTATGACTTTAAAAGGAGTCCGGGAAATCCTGCCCCTAAATCAATTTTACAGAATAAACCGTTCAACTATCATCAATAAAAAATTCCTTACTGAAATAAACCGCAAAGAGAAAGTTTGTTTGCTAAAAGTAGATGAAAAAGAGCTTTCTTTTTGTATTCCGCCGAAATATGTGAAGAGGTTGGATATTTAATTATATTTTTTTGGAGATAAAACTAAAATGAAGTAGTAGTTTTTGAGTTGTAACTCAAAATAGTTATAACTTTATTGAGTTTAAACTCACAAAAGTTATGTTGTTCATTGAATCCCTTAATGTTTGTTCAACAAATATTTAGATGAAAATATTTAAGTGTGGCACCAATTACTTTGAAAAACCTACAGCAAACCCTTCCTGTAAATCAATTTTACCGGATAAACCGATCTACCGTTATTAATAAAAAATTCCTTATTGAAATTAACCGGAAAGAGAAATCCTGCCTATTAAAAGTTGACGAAAAAGAGCTTTCTTTTTGTATTCCGCCGAGATATGTGAGGGGATTGGATATTTAGCCACTCAATGAAATGCTATCCTCAGACCTTATTTTGATTTACTCACTAAATAAGTTTTCAAACATAATTTATTGAATAAAACCTTCATTATATTTGAACCCGAAACTTTTGTTCAGGTTTTATAAAAAATATTCTGACATAAAATTTTATTTAATAAAGGAGGTTCCCATGAAGAATTTATTTATTACTTTTTCCGTACTTATAGCTATTAGTTTTACCACAATTTCACAAGAAGTTGTGTGTAAAAATTTAAAAGAAAACAAAGGTGGTTCAAATAGTAGTATAATGATAAAAAGTGAAATCCCGAATTTTGATCAATCTTTGACAACAAATCCGACAAACAACCAATCCTTAAAATCAGATATTACATTAGGTAATTTCAATGATAAAGGATCAGAAAGAATGGTTAGCAGGGATTATCTTTTTATAGAAAGAGAAGACAAGGCAGGATTTCCTGTTGGTTGGATTACAAATAGTGAATTTCCAATTATCAACTATTCAGACAATAGCAATTTTTTATCATTAAACAGTAACCAATCTGATATTTATATAGGTAAGTTAGTAACAGTTAATCAACAGATTTCAGGAATTAAATTATCCTTTCACAATTTAAGCACTGTTAAACTTACTATTACTAAAATATTCAGTAATGGTAGTTCTAATTCCCAATCAGAATTTATATTGCCTTCAGGTAAATATAAAGATTATATCATAGATCTTGAGCAAGAGCCAGATTTATCCAATTTATTATTGAAGTTTGAGAAAAATGGCATAGGCGAATTTAAATTATTTGAAATTAAAATGATGGAGGATTAATAAGATGAATACTTTGAAAATTAAAATTCATATCGCTATCACATTTTTATTTCTTCAAACTCTCTTATTTGGAGGTGGAAATATTGATTTTGAACTAGCACAGAAAGCAGCTTTATATTATGGCAGTAAAGACTGGGGTCAAGTATCTATTTTTAGTAGCAATCAATATTACGATCCAATTACAAATGAATTAATGGTTTATAAATTTATTTTATATATAGGTAATGAAGAAATGCCTTCTGTGGATGCAATACAAAGCGAACTGAACAGCTTTAAAGATACTCATAAAGATTTTGTTCGCTATTTAATTAACCCTAGAGAAATTGGAGAAACAGATAAAATTATTAAATTGAAAGAATTTAATGGATACACTTCATTAATTCACAAACCTGAACAATTTGGTACAATTCTAATTGGTGCAAATACAGAAATACCTGTTTTTATTGCCAAACATAAAGGTCTTCCGAGAGAGTTTATATTACAGGATGAATTAACAGAAACAGCTGAAGGATATTTTGGTAATGCGAATTTCAGTAATATGGAAGGAGTTTTCTTTGATCCTATTCTACAAGGACTAAGGTATAAAAGTGATAAATCAGATATAGTGGTGACAAATAAGTTTAGGATTATAAATATATTTAACATTCGAAAAAAGGAATTAGGCAATCAAATAAAAAGCAGGAATCAACAAATAGCATTAAAATCAAAAAAAGGTTGGAATAATATTACCCAAAATTTACAAATTTTAAATATAGACATTAATGAACCATATAAGTTTTCAGGGACTGATGTCATCGTTGATGAAGGATATATCTATGGAGTACCATATTATCATCAGGATTGGTTCGGTGTTTATACTTGTTCACCAACTTCAATAGGACAGGCTTTGGGGTATTGGGATGGCTTGTGGCCAAACCTTATTGACTGGGGTGATGATTCATGGGAGAATAATTCACAAGGAGTTACTCAAATGGTTGAAGATTTAAAAATTACTCTAAACTGGAGCTCAGGTAATGGTGTAGAGCCATACAATGTAGACAATGGGACAGAAGAATTTTGTAATGACTCGTATTATTCAAATAATTTGGATTTTGATGTATTTTGGTATCCATTTCCAACATGGTCAAGAGTAAAAAATAATGTTGATGAAGGGGCCCCAATGGTATTAAATATAGATGGTACATTTTATGGTTCAGATGGCACTAAATATAATATGGGTCATTCAATGACAATAGTGGGATTTCGGGAGGAGGAAAACCCAGACATGAAAGTAGTAATATTTCACCCTGTTGGTGATACATGGGATCAAGATTTTGAAGTGAACTGGGATATGCCATTTTGGACTGATAACGATTTATATGAAATTACACCAGGAGGTGATGATAATATAAATCCAACTTGTACAATCACTTCACCGAATTCAGGAGGAACTTTTTCTGGATTAATTCCTATTGAAGTAAATGTAAGCGATGCCAGTGGTATATGGCGTGTTGAATATGAATATTCATTAAATGGAACTTCCTGGTTCCCTATTGGTACTATAAATGGGCCACAAACTGAATGGACAATACAATTTAATACCTATGCATTTAATATTGTATATGATAATAGTGTCTGGGTGAGAGCAATGGCTGTCGATAATTATGGAAATGTAACCTGGGATGAGTGCGATCAATCATTTATTGTTGATAATCAAGGGCCACAACCAACATCTATAGCAGTGTCTATTAATCTCACACCAAATAGTACAACACCGGGTTCGATTGTTACTGTATCGGGATCTGCGATCTATGATTTAGGAACACCAGTAACTTCGGCAACTGTTACGATTTCATCTTCTGAAGATTCATGGACAACCTCAGTAAATGAAAATGGACTATATAATAGAAATATTTATGCACCAAGTTCATCTGGTTATATTAATGTAGTTGTTAGTGATGGGCTTCTGTCTGGTTCAAATCAGGCATATATAACTGTCTCAGGTGGAGGTCCTGGTAATAATTTTGACTATGACTATTCTGTGATTTGTGAAGATGTAGAGTCATCAGATCCATGGGATCCAATAAATATTACTCGCTGGATTAGGTCAGATTTTACATTAGTAAATTGTTGGACAAGATTAGAAGATCTATATGTATCTGTTAGAACTAAATGGGAATGGTATAAGCCTGATGGTAATCTTTTAGGTACTGTAACAAGTGACTATACTACTGATCCGGGTGGAGGATATTATGACTGGTGGAAAATGTGGTCAAATTGGACTGTATCGGGAACAAATTTGGCAAATATGGAAGGACGGCATAATGTTGATATATATGTTCGGGAATATGGAGAAAGCTATGATTACATGGATTCTCAATGGTGGGTTATGAGTTATGATTTTAAGGAACATCAAATGTGTAAAGATGTCCAGGAAAATGATCCATGGAATCCAATAAATCCGACAAATACATTTTATCAAACAGATGAAAGAGCGATTACCTGGAGTCGTTTTACTGATATTTCTGAAGAAGTAGAAGTAAGAACTGAATTTTATGAACCAAATGGAACGCTTTATTTCACATTTGATACTATAATTGAAGATCCAGGAGTTGGATATTATTATCCTGAATATAAAGAATGGACATGGATATGGATTGACGGTTATTCGGCTCAAAATAAATGCGGGAATTGGATATTAAAAAAATATGAAAAAGATCCATCTGGGTCTTGGGATGAATTGTATGATGATAATTTTGTCATTCTTGAAAGTCCAAATGTAAATCCTTCTGTATCTGTTAACATTAACCCAACTAATCCTATTGAAGGAGAAAGTGTTAGTTTGCAGGTAATGGGTTCGGACAATACTTACATTGAAGAAGTTGAACTATTTTGGGATGATGGAACACTACATAATCAACTTTGGTCAGATATATTCTCTAACAATTTTAGTGAAAATGAGAATATTGGCAGTTTTAATGAAGGAGATGAAATAGAAATCTGGGCAAAGATATTAGACACTTCTGGAAATTTATTTGAAAGTTCCCATGTGATAATAATTATTGGTGACAGCGATGAAGAGGGACCAATTGTAGAAAATTTCAATGTAACGGAACACAATGGAAATGGTAACGGTATTATTGAACCTACTGAAGAAGTAAAAATAGAGTGTGATATTAGTGACATTAGTGGAGTAAGTGAGGTTCACTTTTTTGTTGATGGTACTGAAGTAACTCTCAATGGAAATTATTATTCATATTGTGGGCCATTTGATGAAGGAAGTCATAATGTGATAATAACAGCAATAGATGATGATAATACTCCTGCTTATACAACCTTTTATGGGGATTTTGAAGTTGAACACACTGAGTTTTTTGTAGACTTAAATGTATTTCTTGAAGGACCATTCATTGGGACTAATATGAATACCAATTTAATAAGCCTAATTGATTTTCCATTTAATCAACCATATAGCACAAGTCCATGGAATTATTTTGGAGATGAGGTTATTACTAGTTTGCCAAACTCAGATATAGTTGATTGGGTATTGGTTGAGTTACGTGATGCCTCTGAAGCTATATATGCAACTTCAAATACAATAGTTGATAAACAAGCTGCATTTTTACTTAATGATGGATCTGTAGTTAGCCTGGATGGTTCTTCAAATCTGCAATTTGATGTTGCTATAAATCAAAATTTATTTGTTGCGGTATGGCATAGGAATCATTTAGGAATTTTATCATCACAAAGCTTAACCGAAGTTGGTGGTATATATAGTTATGATTTTACGATAAGTGCTGATCAAGCATTAGGTGGTGCATCTGCCCAAAAAGAATTAAGTTCTGGTATATGGGGTATGGTAGGAGCTGATGCAGATGCGAATGGAATTGTAAATGAATCAGACAAAAATAACTGGTCTTTAAATGCTGGTAAATCAGGATATTTAGTTAGCGACTTTAATCTGAATGGAGAGGTTGAAAACAATGATAAAAATGAAGTTTGGAGACTTAATATGGGATATTCAACACAAATACCATTTATCTCTTCAGAAGGATTAGTAGCATATTATCCTTTTAATGGTGATGCAATTGATGCCACAGGAAATGGCAATGATGGGCAACCTTTTGGTGGAGTGAATTTTAATGTAGTAGACAGGTTTGGTGATCCAAATAGTGCCTCTTATTACGATGGAATTGATGATTATGTCTGGCTGGGCGAGAATACAGCTTTAAATCCGCCAAATTTTTCAATCTGTAGTTGGTTTAGTTCAACAAATTCAAATGGAAATAGAAAAATTTATAGATGGAGACATTATGGAATAACGGTTGAATTGCAAGATGGATTTGTCCATGTAGAGTATTGTGGCACAACAACATTTAATTCTTTATATTCAGATAATTTATATTCTGATGGAATTTGGCACTTTGTAGCATTTACTTATGATGGTAGTTATTATAGACTATTTATTGATAGTCAAGAGGAAGATTTTGGCTTTAGTGATGATCCGGTTTTATATTCCTATGGCGGAGCATCTATAGGTAGGGATGGTGATTGGAGTGGAGATTATTTTGAAGGTTTCATAGATGATGTGAGAATTTATGATCGTGCTTTAAATGTGACGGAAATAAACCAATTATTTAATGAACCTTCGGAATGGCAATGTGGAGATCAAATTTTAGATGAAAGGGATGGGCAATCCTATAATACAGTTCAAATTGGAGATCAATGCTGGATGGCAGAAAATCTAAACATTGGGGTTATGATCCCAGGTTCAAGTACACAAATCAATAATGGCGTAATTGAAAAGTACTGTACTAATGACCTCGTATCGAATTGTGATATTTATGGTGGGCTGTATATTTGGGAAGAAATGATGAACTATACAACAGTTGAAGGGCCTCAGGGAATCTGTCCAATTGGCTGGCATATTCCAACAAATGCAGAATTAAGTCAGATAATTAACTTTTTGGGTGGACAGCAGATTGCAGGAGGAAAAATGAAAGAGTCAGGCACGGCACATTGGTTGGAACCTAATGTAGGAGCGACTAATTCGAGTGGATTTACAGCATTAGGGAGTGGCAGATGGAACTATGGATTTAGTCCGCTTAAAAGTAATACTTGTATACATTCTTCAACTGAAAGTTCTGGAGAAATTTTCGGGATTGGATTACATAATGATTCTGAAATTGCATATTGGAATTATATAGCAAAAACACATACTGCTTATTCTGTCAGGTGTATAAAAGATTCTGATCCAAAATGGGAATATGGTGATCCATTGAATGATGATAGTGATGGACAGTCTATAACACCGTTCAAATAAGAGATCAATGCTGGATGGCGGAGAATTTAAACTTTGGAATGCAGTTAGACAGAATGTACATTCAGCAAGATAATAGCTTAACTGAAAAATATTGTTTTGATGATTCGGAAGATAGTTGTTCTGTTTATGGTGGTATTTATCAATGGGAAGAAATTATGCAATATATAGTAAATGAAGGAGTACAAGGTATTTTTCCCCCAGGATGGCATATACCAACTGATGAAGATTGGAAACAATCAGAGAGTGAAGAGATAGTCAGTTTGACTATCCAAATCCAATTTGGGATGCAGAAAATCTTCGAGGATTTGATGCAGGGATAAATTTGAAATCCACAAGTGGATGGATTATTGGAAGTAATGGTACAAATGAATCTGGATTTAATGCGTTTCCTTACGGGAATTATCGATATATAAATCACCAATTCGCTAATGTGGGATTTAGTACTGGTTTCTGGACATATAGTGAACACTATATTTATAACACAAAAGCCACTGTAAAGATTTTTGGGTTGCTGTGATGAAGGAGTTTACAGATACACAGGAAGTAAAAATGATGGCCGAAGTATTCGCTGCCTTCAAGATTAGGGGAGTGTAATTTAAACTCTGTCTGAATTATTTAAAAATAAAATGCACTAACATAAATTACCAATATTATAATATGTAGAATATTATCAGCTTATTAATTTATAACAGCTAGCATTAACTAATAATAATACATAAGTATAATTATAAAAGAAGGGTACAAGGATTTCATTTCTTATACATTACGTGTTTATTATCACCATTGATTTTGGTATTGTATCTAAGTGCCGACCTTGTGTGTAGCTGACTTGTACCTTTTATTACATTATTAATAACAAAACCTATTTAATAGGAATTTAATAGTAACATCTTCGCAAAAAATCCCTCAGTTTGGGGGATTTTTTAATTTCTCCCCATACAAAATAACCTTCTCCAAAACATTCAGTATAAACCTTCATCTTATGTGAGAATCATGAAGAATTCAATCGATATTAATTTCAAGGAAATCATAGAAAAATTAACACAATAATCGACATAGCCGATGATATATTTCTGATAGACAGCAACCGCACCATCGATGTAAACTTTTTTTGAAATCTTATTTTACCCTTGTTAATTATTAATTATTGTAATTTGTAATTTATTTTATTATTGCCCGACTGAACACCCGTCTGAACGAATTCTTTAGGGCAGGACTTCAGTAGTTCGGGCGGGCTTATTGATCATTGATTATTCAGAGAATCAGCCTGTAAGAATTATCCCCCTCCAATTCCACTACTAGTGGCCAATACGGAAATAAAATATTGCGGGTTATGAATTTTTGCTGTCAAAGTCAGGAAAGTAATAATTATCGTTAACCTCTTACCATTTAATCAACAGAGCCGCTCAAACTATAAACTCATCATAATTATTTATAACTTGAGTCTTGTCCCTGAAAATGTTTTCTTCTATGCGGATATCAAGGTCACCACCCTTCCAAAGTTTAAATCCGGAATTCCAGTAAAGACCGATTTTCTTTTGCTCATTTAACTGGTTTGAGTATCTTACACCAAGCGTGTTTTTCCACTTCTTCCTGAAAGCACTATGTGTACCACTTAAATTCAAAGACAGAATATCCCTTTTTTGTCCTGAAAATTCGGTGTGTAACTAAACTGCAAATATGGGATTATACAGGAAGCGAAAGTGTGGCTTCAATTCCAAATACCGACGTTGTTGATTGGGTACTAATCGAATTACGTGATGCACCCGATGCCGTTTCTGCAACCCCGGCTACGATGATAGGCAGGCTGGCCGCATTTGTGTCAAAGGATGGTTCGATTGTAGATATGGACGGCGTTTCAAACCCCTATTTCCCCCATGCCCCTATTCCCCAATTATTTGTTGTAATATGGCACAGAAACCATCTCGGCATTATGTCAGCTTATCCTTTAACTGAAATTAGTGGTATTTACAATTATGATTTCACAACCGGAGCTGATGAAGCTTATGGTGGTGCAAACGGGCATAAGGAAATAGGAACAGGCATCTGGGGAATGAGAGGCGGAGATGGAAATAGTGACGGTGATATTAATAATTTAGATAAAAACGATATTTGGCTACCCGATTATGGTAACACAGGTTATCTAAATGGAGATTTTAATATGGACAGCCAGGTTCTTGATGATGACAAAATTGATATATGGCAACCTAATAGCGGAAAAGGAACACAGGTGCTATGATAATTTTAAATTTTAGATTTATGACTGAAGGGAATCCGTCCGTACGGATGGATGGACGATTTTTAAAACTCTAAACTGCAAACGGAAGTCTCTAAACGAAAAAAACATTTTCGCAAATACTATCCAAATTTCCCCCGCTCGGTTGACCGGGGGTTTTTATTTTGGGTAAAGAAAACAATACTTTTAAAATAGCGTCTCTTTCCGAACCGGGTTGTGTAGTAATAATATTTTACCAGCTATAATCACATTCTTCCCAAAGTTTACGTTCTTCCTCTTCTGTAATATTCGCAGCTTCCCCGGGAGTATATTTTTCTGATGTCTTTTTAAACATACAGTCGCAAAATCCGGCTGCAGCGTTCTTCTCAACATTGTTAGCTGACATAAATTCCATACAGTTTGTTTTCCATTTGTCTTTTTGTTCTTCACTCCATGTATCGGCTTTTGAATTACTGTTGCAAGCATACATCAATGCTGCCCCGGCTATTACTAATATTAAAATCTTGATTTTTTTCATTTTATCTAGTTTAAGATTATTATAAGCCTTCAAAAATAAATATAAATTTACAATGATTTGAAAATATAATCAGGTGTTGACTATTTGAAATTTAATTATTCTTATAACAGACTGATAAAGAGCACGTAATAGATCCATGGTGAATTTTGTTGAAAAAATTTTATTAAAACACTTGACAAATAAAAAAATTATTGTAATTTTGTAACGATTACAAATATGATACATTTATAATTTTATAATAATACTAATCAATTTAAAATGGAAATTGAAAACGTTGCACAATATTTAAAAAATAATGGAATAAAGCCATCTTATCAAAGAGTCAGGGTGTTTGAGTATCTGATTAATAATAAAAATCACCCGACTGTTGATACGGTTTTTAAAGAATTGGTTGGTGAAATCCCTACACTATCAAAAACAACAGTTTACAATACGCTGAAATTGTTCGCAAAGAAAAATATTATAATTGTTATAAATATTGAAGACAATGAAACAAGATACGATGCCGACACATCTGTTCACGGACATTTTAAGTGTGAGAAATGTAGGAAAGTCTATGATTTTGATGTTGACTTGTCAAAAGTGGATTTAAAAAAAATTTCAAATTTTATTATAAATGAATATCATTTTTATTTGAAAGGTATTTGTGAGAAATGTAGGGAATGATGCAGTCGGCAGTAGGCGTTTTCAGTCCACAGCCGGCAGTCGAATTGATGACTATTGAATGACCCCAGTAAAAAGTATTTTACGGGGCAAGAAGCGAATGACAGTAAAACTAATGATGATAAAAAAAACAAGTATTAAATAATTTTAATAAACAAATCTAAAAACAAAATAAAATGGAAACTTTAATTGGAAAAAAGGCGCCTTTGTTTAAGGCAAATGCAGTAATTAACGGAAATGAGATTGTTGAAGATTTTTCGTTAGAACAGTTTATCGGTAAAAAAGATGTGATATTTTTCTTTTATCCGCTTGATTTTACCTTTGTATGCCCCACTGAGCTTTTAGCATTTCAGAACAAGCTTGAGAAATTTGAAAAGCGTAATGTGGCTGTTGTGGCTTGCTCGGTCGATTCGGAATTTTCGCATTGGTCATGGCTCCAAACCGAACTGAAAAATGGCGGAATAAAAGGAGTTAATTATCCTATCGTAGCCGACCTTACTAAAACTATTTCAGAAAACTTCGGAGTTTTAGCAGGAGAATATGATTATGACGAAGATGGCAATTCGGTCTTCACCGGAGCACCAGTTGCTTACAGGGGTCTCTTCCTGATTGACAAAAGCGGAACCGTTCGTCATACAGTTATTAATGATTTGTCATTAGGTAGAAACGTTGATGAAGCGTTAAGAATGGTTGATGCCCTGCATCACTTTGAAGAATACGGTGAAGTTTGCCCTGCAAACTGGAAAGAAGGTGATGAAGCAATGAAGGCCACGCATGAAGGTGTTGCCGAATATTTAAGTAAAAAGCATTAAAACATTTTTTACTTCAAATTGTTACCAACAAGGCGAAGGAAACAAAAAAATGATTAATTTTGTGTTATTCACCCTTAAAAATTTAATCAAATGAAAGATAAGAAAAAATTAACAACTGCATCCGGTCGACCATACTTCGAGAATGAAGATAGCATGACCGCTGGCCCAAGAGGGCCAATATTATTGCAGGATTATTATCTGCATGAAAAACTTGCCCATTTTAATCGTGAACGAATTCCTGAACGAGTTGTACACGCAAAAGGAACAGGTGCATTTGGTACATTTGAAGTTACAAATGGTATTACCAAATACACTAAAGCCAAATTATTCAATAAAGCAGGTAATAAGTGCAGAGTATTTGTTCGTTTTTCTACCGTTGGAGGTGAAAAAGGGAGTGCTGATACAGAGAGAGACCCGCGAGGTTTTGCTATAAAGTTTTACACAGAAGAGGGTAATTGGGATTTGGTAGGAAACAACACTCCTGTATTCTTTATTAAAGATCCAAAAAAATTCCCTGATTTTATTCACACACAAAAACGCGACCCAAAGACAAATTTAAAAAGTCCAACAATGATGTGGGATTTTTGGAGTTTGAACCCCGAAAGCCTGCACCAGGTGATAATATTATTTAGTGACAGGGGGACACCTGACGGATACAGAAAAATGAATGGTTATGGCAGTCATACATTTTCAATGATCAACAATAAAAATGAACGTGTATGGGTTAAATTTCACTTTAAAACCATGCAAGGGAATAAAACATTAACCAATGCACAAGCAGACGAATTAAAAGGGAAAGATCCTGATTATGCTCAACGCGACCTGGTAGGAGCCATTGCTAAAGGAAACTTCCCAAAGTGGGCTTTAAAAATACAGATAATGACCGATGCTCAAACAAAAAAGTTTAGATGGAATCCTTTTGATATTACAAAAATTTGGCCTCATGCTGAATATCCATTATTAGATGTTGGAGTAATGGAGTTAAATGAAATTCCGGCAAACTATCACGCTGATGTTGAACAGGCAGCTTTTGCCCCGGCTCATGTTGTTGATGGTATTGGACTATCTCCGGATAAATTATTGCAAGGACGAATTTTGGCATATCCCGATGCACATCGCTATAGATTAGGGGCAAATTATGAGCAAATTCCTGTTAACCGTCCGGTATGTCCGGTACATCACCACCAACGAGGTGGAATGATGAGCATTGATGGAAATGGCGGTGACAGTCCTAATTACTTCCCTAACAGCTTTGACAATATTGAAGCTGATAAGAATTATAAGGAACCTGCAATGAAATTGGATTCGGACATTGCAGACACATATAACCGCAATGAAAAAGATGATGATCATTACACTCAACCTGGTAACTTGATTCGTAAGGTAATGAACGAAAATGAACGACAAAACACAATATCCAACATTGTTGGAGCAATGAGTGGAATTACTGGCTCAAAGCGTGATGAAATTATTCAGCGTCAATTATCTCATTTTTTTAAAGTAGATAAAGAATTGGCTTTAAGTGTCGCTAAAGGATTGAATATTAAATTTAAGGTATAACGCGAACCTTTGGAGCCAATAATTTTAATAAATAAAAAATTAAATATTATCATTATCTAAAAGGAGAACGTTGTGCAATTCAACGATATCAGAAAATTGCTGATTTTATATATGGCAAAGACCATATCACTCGTCAAATTGCAACAACGATATTAAATTAAGAATTAGAACATGAGGGGCACATCAAGAGCTGGCTTGCTGACTTGAACCGTATGAAAGATGATTTCAAAAAGTTAATGATATAAGTGAATCGGCAAGGGATTAGCAACTCTAGGTTTATAAATAAACAATAGCATTAACAATAAAAACTTAAAATTATGGAAGAAAAAAAAGGAATGCCATTATTGGGTGATGATTTTCCCAATATGAAAGTTCAAACAACTCATGGTATTAAAAATTTACCAGGAGATTACAAAGGAAAATGGTTTGTATTATTCAGCCATCCTGCTGATTTTACACCTGTTTGTACAACAGAATTTGTTGCTTTTCAGAAAAGATACGACAAATTTAAAGCATTAAATTGTGAATTAATCGGAATGAGTGTTGATCAGGTTTTTTCACACATTAAATGGGAGGAATGGATAAAAGACAATTTGAATGTTCAAATTGAATTTCCAATAATTGCTGATACAGGACAAGTAGCAGAAACCCTTGGTTTAATACATCCCGGTAAAGGGACGAACACAGTAAGAGCGGTATTTATAGTTGATGCAAATGCGAAAATCAGGATTATTTTTTACTATCCGCAAGAACTGGGTCGCAATATGGATGAAATACTACGGTCTGTTGAAGCAATGCAAATTTCTGACGAGAATAAAGTAGCAATTCCGGCTAACTGGCCAAATAATGAATTGGTTAACGACCATGTAATTATTCCACCGGCAAAAGATACAAAAACAGCACAGGAAAGACTTAAAAAAGCAAAAGAAGGAGAATTTGAATGTTATGACTGGTGGTTGTGTCATAAAAAATTATGAAACTATAAGTAGTATTTGCAAGAAAGCGCCAATAACTACGTTACGCTCATCTTAAAAATCAGTCATTTACTTTAGTAAACTCTTGATTTTTAAGACTTCGCAAGCCTTGTTCTTGACGCTTTCTTATCAAACACTCAGTTTTTGTTCAAATACTAAGTAATAGAAAAATTAAGTATTATTGAAATTCAAATATTTAAAAAATAATTAAATTAATAGGAAGAATTTATCATGACTAAAAGAACAGAACTTTACAAATGCGAAGTCTGTGGCAATATTGTGGAAGTAAAACATACTGGCGCTCCGGCGTTGGTTTGCTGCGGACAAAAAATGAACTTGCTTAAAGAAAATACAACTGATGCCGCAACCGAAAAACATGTACCTGTTATTGAAAAGGCAGAAGGCGGATATAAAATTGTAGTTGGAGAGGTTGCCCATCCAATGACCGAAGAACATTATATCGAGTGGATTGAACTGATTACCGAAAATGAAGTTTATACAAAATTCTTAAAACCAGGTGAAAAATCAGAAGCGATTTTTAAAACTGATGCAGAAAAAATTACAGCAAGGGCTTATTGTAACCTCCATGGTAACTGGAAAAGTAGTAACTAAATGGTTGAATGGTTTATGGAAATCCAATTGAAATACAATTGAATGATCCCGAAACTTCGGGAAATGACTATCGAATGACAAACCAGTAACCAGAGACCAGTAAACAGAAACAATTCCCACTAACTAATAACAAATAACTTTTAACGCATAACAAAAAATAATAATAACAAAAACTTTAAAAAATGTTAAACCAACGATTGGAAAAAGAATTAAATAAGCAGATCAACGCAGAGTTCTGGTCGGCTTATTTGTATTTATCAATGTCTGCTTTTTTTGAAAGCAAAAACCTTTCAGGCTTTGCAAACTGGATGAAAATACAATACCATGAAGAAAATTCTCATGCTTTCAAATTGTTTGATTATGTTAATGAACGTGGCGGAAGGGTTGTTTTGCAGCCAATTGCTACCGTAGATTCTGAATGGAAAGATGTGATTGATATTTTTGAAACCGCGCTTAAACATGAGCAACACGTAACTTCTCTTATCAACAACCTTGTTAATATTGCCATTGAAGAAAAAGACCATGCTACTTCCAATATGTTACAATGGTTTGTTGCAGAACAGGTAGAAGAAGAAGCAAGCGTTTCGGATATTTTGGATCAATTGAAACTTATTGAAGGCAAAGGTGCAGGTTTGTTCATGTTAGACAGGGAGTTGAAACAGAGGGTGTTTGTTCCGATAGAGGATTCAGGTAAATAAATGGTTAGATGGTTAAATGGCTGAATGGTTTTATGGTTATATGGTTTGTGGAAATACTATAGAAATACCATCGAATGACAGCGAAGAAAACGACCAAAGGAAGTAAGCATGGATGACAATCGAATGACCATAAACCAATATTATGTCAAATGTGAAAAAAGAAACCAGTAACAAGTAACCAGCAACTTCATAATTAAACATAAAAAAATGAAATATTTAAAAGGAACAAGAACAGAACAAAACCTGCTGAAATCGTTTGCAGGAGAATCTCAGGCAAGAATGAGATATGATTATTTTGCCAAACAGGCAAAAAAAGAAGGTTTGGAACAAATTTCGGCAATATTTACCGAAACTGCTCTGAACGAAAAAGAACATGCAAAAAGGTTTTTCAAATTTCTCGAAGGCGGAGATGTTGAGATAACAGCTTCTTATCCTGCCGGTAAGATTGGTTCAACATCTGAAAATCTAAAATCTGCTGCAATGGGAGAAAATGAAGAATGGACAAAACTTTATCCTGAATTTGCAAAAGTTGCCGAAGAAGAAGGCTTTAAAGAAATTGCAACCGCTTTTAAGATGATTGCTAAAGTTGAAGAAGCACATGATGAAAGGTATCTGAAATTGTTAAAAAATCTGGAAGAAGGAAGGGTATTTGAAAAAGATGGAATAGTAATCTGGAAATGTCGAAACTGCGGATACATTCATGAAGGAAAGAAACCTCCTGAAAATTGCCCTGCTTGTCTTCATCCACAAGCATACTTTGAGTTAAAGGAAGATAATTATTGATTTGAAATGGTTATATGGTTATATGGTTTATGGAAATACTATGGAAATACGATTGAATAACAATTGAATGACCATTGAATGACTATCGAATGATCATTGAATGACTATCGAATGACCATCGAATGACAAAACTAGTAACAAGTAACCAGAAACCAGAAACAAGAAACAAGTAACTTTGTAAAAATAAAATATCGAATATTATGGATTTAACAACAAACTACATGGGATTAACGCTTAAAAATCCCATAATAATAGGAAGTTCAGGATTAACAAATTCTGTTGAAAAAATAAAAAAGCTGGAAAATAACGGGGCAGGTGCTGTTGTGTTAAAATCTTTATTTGAAGAGCAGCTTCTTGTTGATAGAGATAGATTGATTGAACAGGACAAACAATATTTCTGGTATCCTGAAGCTGTGGATTATATTAATAATTATGCGAAAGAATTTGGTATTAAGGAATATTCTGATTTGATTAAAAATGCTAAAAAGGATATTGATATCCCGATTATAGCAAGCATTAATTGCATTTCTGCAGGTGAATGGATATTATTTGCTAATAGAATAGAAGATGCAGGAGCCGATGCTCTCGAATTGAATGTATCCTTATTACCATCTGACGAAACTCGCAGTAGTGAGGAAAATGAAAAAATTTATTTTGATATTATCAAGAAAGTTAAAGCAAAGGTTTCTATACCTGTATCTTTGAAAATGAGCTTTTATTCTTCAGGGCTTGCCAGATTGATTCAAAAATTAAGCTGGACAAAAAATGTCGATAGCTTTGTTTTATTCAATCGCTATTACAGCCCTGATATCGATATTAATAATTTTAAAATTATTTCTTCGAATGTATTTAGCCAGCCGCAAGAAATCACCACATCTTTGCGGTGGATAGCATTGTTGTCAGAAAAAGTAAAATGCGACCTGATAGCTTCCACAGGAATACACTCCGGAGAAGGAGTGGTCAAACAGATTCTCGCAGGCGCAACTGCTGTTCAAATTGTATCAGCAATTTATAAAAAAAGCCCTGAATATATAACAACAATTTTGAATGAATTAAAAGACTGGATGAAAAATAAGGGATTCAATAGTCTTGACGAGTTCAGGGGAAAAATGAGCAATAAAAAAGTAGAAAATCCGGCTGCTTTTGAAAGAGTTCAGTTTATGAAATATTTCGGTGGCATTGTTTAAGGAATTGTAACGTAATTAGTGTTGCAATTTAAACTTAAGAGTTTTGTTTTTTGGAGTATAAGGACAAAAGAACAACCTATCTCGAAAGTCGGGTAGTTAAGTAATATTGTTATTAAGTATCAACACTTAAGTTAGGAAAAAACAGAATCGAAAAAAAGTTTGAAACAGTAAAAAGTTAATATGATAGTTTTCTGGAAAGTATTTGAATCAATTGTAATATTACTTGGAATAGGAATTATTGGTTTTACAATTATATCAAGAAAAATTGTTCCGATAAAAATACTTGATGTTATTTCACCATTAATTCTTGATATTGCCTTGCCTTGTTTGATTTTTACAAATATTATTTATCGATTTGATCCGATAAATTTTTCTACATGGTGGACTTTACCGCTTTGGTGGATAGGTTTTACTATTATGACAATTTTGTTATCATTAATTGGGATGAAACTGATAAAAAAGAAATTCAGACCTGAGTTTGGCGTAAGTTTATTATATCCAAATTCTATTTTCGTTCCAATAGTAATTATTCAAAATCTTTTTGGTGATAACTCTTCGATATTAGTAGAGCTTTTTTTATTTACACTGTTTTTTCCTGCTTTTATGTTTAATACTTATTACCTGTTTTTTTATACTAAGGGTTCTGTTAAGAACAAATTTAACTGGAGTAAATTTTTAAACCCAATTCTAATAGCTACAGCTCTGGCTGTTGTACTCCGACTATCAGGCGGTTACCAAAACATTCCAAATGTAATATTGTCAATAACAAAGATTTTAGGAAATACTGCTTTACCCTTAATTCTACTTTTAATTGGAGGTAATGTTTATGTCGATTTTAAGAAAAAAGGGGAAATCCAGTTTAATTCTATATTAATTTTTATAACAATAAAAAATTTTCTTTTCCCTCTTATTATACTTCTCCTATTAATAATTATTAAACCGCCATTTTCCGTAGCATTTCTGATTTTTCTTCTTAGTGCAGTACCTCCGGTCACTGCTGTACCTATTTTAATAAATAAGGCAGGGGGAAATGTTTCTATAACTAATCAATTTTTAATATCAAGTTTTTTAGTATCTATTATCTCAATACCTTTCGTAATGTTGATATTTGAGAATTTTTTTACAATTAATTAATAATATTATGAATTCATTAAAAGGAACAAAAACAGAACAAAATTTATTAAAAGCATTTGCCGGTGAATCTCAGGCAAGAAAGAAAATAATTACTAATACAAAAATTTCATTTTATAATCTACAAAAGGAGGTATAATATGAAAAATGATATTTCAATAGTATTATCCGGAGAGGCTGGACAAGGAATCAAAACAGTCGAATTATTAATAATTAGAGCTTTAAAGAATTCAGGGTATAATGTATTTTCGACCACTGAACTTATGTCGAGAGTAAGAGGTGGCAATAATACTACTGAAATCAGAGTATCAAATAAAAAAGTTCAGGCTTTTGTTGATAGAATTGATATTTTAATTGTTTTAAGTAAAAATGCTATTTCCAGGATAGAAAATCGGCTTATTAAAGACTCAATAATAATTGGTCAGAATAGTGTTATAGAGGAAAAATATAAAAATGGCGGGTATAAAATAAAGGATGTAGATATGGGTTCTTTAGCCAAAGAGGTTGGAGGCATAATATATTCTAATGCTATAGTTTATGGACTTATTGCTGGTATTTTTAATATTGATTTAAATCTGATTAAAGAGTATATCACTAATCATTTCTCAACTAAAGGAAAAATAATTATAGAAAATAATATTAGTGCAGTTATTAAGGGTTATGAGAAAGGCAATGAGTTGAATTTAGAGATACAAATTAAAAAAGATGATAAAGCAAAAAACCAAATAATATTAAGTGGGACCGAATCTATTGGAATAGGTGCATTAGCCGGAGGGTGTGATTTTATTACTGCATACCCAATGTCACCCTCAACCGGTGTGATACATTTTTTAGCCAAACATTCAGAAGAGTATGGAGTTGTTGTTGAACAGGCAGAAGATGAAATTTCTGCAATTAATATGATTCAGGGCGCCTGGTATGCCGGGGCACGGGCGATGACTACAACATCGGGAGGTGGATTTGCTCTTATGGAAGAAGGTATAAGCAATGCAGCTATAACTGAAGTTCCAATTGTAATTCATCTTGCCCAACGGCCTGCTCCTTCCACAGGTCTTCCTACAAGAACCGAGCAAGGCGATTTGAACCTGGCTTTATATGCAGGTCATGGTGAATTCCCTAGAATAATTTTTGCTCCCGGTAATTTTACGGATGGAATTTGCCTAACTCAAAAAGCATTTAATCTGGCTGATAAGTATCAGGTTCCTGTAATAATTTTAACTGACCAATTTTATATTGATTCATATCAAAGCATAAAATCAATTGACTTTTCAGACTTTGAAGTGGAAAATTATATTACAAAAACAGATAAAGATTATAAAAGGTACAAAATTACTGAAGATGGAATATCCCCCAGAGGAATTCCAATGCACGGTGATGGATTTGTAAGGTTTGATAGCCACGAACATGATGAGAGCGGATTTATCACTGAAGATTTTGATATAAGAAAAAAAATGGTGGATAAAAGACTTAAAAAATTAGAGTCTTACTCAAAGGAATCTATAGATGCAGAAATTATTGGTTCAAAAAACTACAAAACATTAATTGTAGGTTGGGGCTCAACTTATGGAGTTATTAAAGAAGTTATTCAAGAACTTAATGATGATGATCTTGCTTTTGCATATTTCAAACAAGTTTATCCATTACCAAATAATACAAAAGAAATACTGTCAAAAGCAAAAAAACTAATTATTATTGAAAATAATGCTACATCTCAATTCGGACAACTTATTAAAAGATATACCGGGATGGAATTTACAAAGCGTATTTTAAAATATAATGGAATGCCTTTTTCAATAGAAGAAATTATTGAAAAATTAAATGGAATAAAATAATGAAAACTAAATTATAAACTAATGAAAACTAATTTTGATTTTGATAATATACCTGAAACAAGTTGGTGTCCAGGCTGTGGAAATTTTGCTATTCTCAAAGTTTTAAAGGAAGCTTTAGATGAATTAAATATTGATCCTCAAAAACTGGTTATATCTGCTGGAATAGGGCAGGCAGCTAAAATATCTCAATATATAAACTCCAATTGTTTCAACGGGTTACATGGCAGGGCGCTTCCGGTTGCAACAGGAATAAAAACTTCAAATCCTGATCTGGTTGTGGTAGCTGAAGGAGGGGATGGTGATATGTATGGGGAAGGTGGTAATCATTTTATTCATGCTATCAGAAGAAACATCGACATAATAAATATTGTTCATAATAATATGGTTTACGGACTAACCTTAGGTCAGGCTTCTCCAACAAGCAGAAAGGGCTCAAAAACCACTCTGCAATTAGATGGGGTTTTTTTAGAATCTTTTAATCCAATTGCAGTTGCTATTTCTTTAAATGCTTCGTTTGTAGCAAGAGCTTTTTCGGGAGACATGAAACAATTGAAAAAAATTTTGAAAGAGGCTGTCAATCACAAAGGTTATGCACTTGTTGACGTTTTCCATCCATGCGTTTCATTTAATAAAATTAATACTTTCAAATGGTTTAAAGACAATACTTATTATGTGGATGAAAGCTACGATAATACAGATAAAATGGCAGCATTAGAAAAAGCATTTGAAACTGATAAGTTTCCATTGGGTATAATTTATAAAAATGGAAAAAACAAAACCTTCTCCGAAAATTTAAAAGCTTATAAAAACGATAAAAGACCATTATATCAAAGAGAAGTTAATCCGGAAGAGGTAGAAAAACTATTATCGTTTTAACTAAAATATTATTGAACACTAGTGAAAAGGAATTACATGCAGAAGACAAAGGTAAAATAATAATGCGCCATAATCACAAATATTTAAAAGGTAAAAAACTCGGAATGTCAATCTTACTAAACATTTTGATTACCGTTGCCCAGTTAATTGGAGGATTAATATCAGGAAGCTTATCATTGTTATCTGATGCTTTGCATAATTTTAGTGATGTTATTTCATTATTCGTTAGCTATATAGCAAACCTTCTTAGTAAAAATAAATACACAGTTGAGAAAACATTTGGCTATAAAAGAGCTGAAATTGTTGCTGCCTTTATCAATGCTGCTACATTAATAATTATTGCAATTTATCTTATTTATATAAGTGGGAAATTGCTGTTTAAATCGCTGAAAGTTTTAATGCTTTTTACACCATCAAACATATTAATATCCGGTATAAAATGAAAAAATCTATTAAAATACTTAATCCTGACTGTATCAAAAGTATTATACAGAAGACAGACAAAAGAGTGATTTTTGAAAAGACAAACATTATTCCTGACCACCGCGATTTGCATAAAGAATTAAAAAAATATGTAGGTTATGAAAATATCGGCAGAAAATCAGTTTTAGGAATTGACATGTATCAATACAGTTCCTATGGAGAATTCGAACAAACCCTGATACCTTTTCTTTTTAAAACAATTCTTAATGCCACAATTGCTTTGTGCCAATCGAACCATAAATTTATTTTTCAGAAATATAATGCTGAAAGAATTGAAAAAAGCTTTATAAGCACCGGTGATGGAGGTTTCCTGATATTTGACAACCCATTACATTCATTAATATTTGCATGTAATTTTGCAATTATCCTGAGAGTTTTTAATTCATATCATTATTATCCCAAACTACGAAAAATTATCGGTGGAGTTAATATGCGGTATGCCATAACTCATGATAAAATCTACTCCTTTGATAATAATTTCTATGGCAGAGCCATAATCAACAATGCCAGGATATTGATGAAAGATAACCTTAACAGATGCTTGTTGGATGAACATGTTTTTACCTGGTTCACAACCAACCTCGACGGGATAGAGAATTTACAGATAATAACTATTGAGGATATTTCAAATATTTATGAGTTCAGTAAAAATTATAACAGAAAATTTCTGGAAAGCGGTGATGAGATTTTCGGGGATGAGCCTACACGAAAATATGGCATTATAAATTCTGATATTTTAAAAGTTGGAATTATCAAATCTAAGGAGACTATTATAAGCATTTATAATCTTCATCTTCAAGTAACAATTACTTTATATAATGATGATGACCCAGATCAGAAAAGATTGATCACTGTTAGCTTGGGAAACTTGAATACTTCAGGAATATAAAAAGATCATGCTCAACAAATATTTGATGAATATTAGTTCCTGATTTTGATGTTATGTTTTATTATTTCAACATAAATGAACGAATTGCCCGACATATTAAAAAATATAAAAGTTGATGTTAACAACCGTATTAACGAATTCAAATTAATATGGAAAGAAGCTGATGAAAAAAGATTATTTCAGGAATTAATTTTTTGCATTCTAACCCCGCAATCAAAAGCAAAAAATGCATGGAAAGCAGTTACTTCTTTGAATGAATCAGGAATATTATTCAACGCAACAAGTGAAAAAATTTCAAATGAATTAAATATTGTAAGGTTTAAGAATAATAAAGCAAGATATATAATTGATGCGAGAAATCTTTTTGCAAATTCTGATGGATTTAAAATAAGAAATTTATTGAACGATGCCGGAGACGTTTTTGAGAAAAGAAAATGGCTGGTAAAAAATGTAAAAGGAATTGGCTTTAAAGAAGCGAGCCATTATTTAAGAAACATCGGGTTTGTTGAAAATATAGCAATCCTTGACAGGCATATTTTAAAAAATCTGAAGATTTATAATGTTATAAACGAAATACCAAAATCCCTGACATTTGGTAAATATATTCGGATTGAAAACAAAATGAAAGATTTTTCAAGAGAAATAAATATCTCTTTAGAGTTTCTTGATTTTGTTTTTTGGTATAAAGAAACAGGAGAAATTTTTAAATAAAATATTTTATGTACAAAAGAGATAGAGCAATCAAAGATATTACAAAGCCTAAAGAGCTTGAAGAAATTATCAAGAAGTCAAAAATTTGTCATATAGGTATGGTAGATGGAAATATACCCTATGTATTGGCATTCAATTTCGGATACAAAGACGGCACAATATATTTGCACTCAGCACTGGCAGGAAGGAAACTCGATATTCTTAAAAAGAATAATAATGTTTGTGTGGAATTTGACGCTGACCATGAATTATTTTTCAGGGATGAACATATTGCTTGTTCCTGGAGATGGCGTTACAAAAGTGTTTTAGCATTCGGAAAAGCTGAGATAGTTGAAAATTTTGATGAAAAGGTTGAAGGTTTGAAAATCTTTATGTCAAATTATTCCGACAGGAAATTTGAATTTTCAAAACCATCTGTCAACAATATAAATATAATCAGGATTAAAATTGACAGGATGACAGGAAGGAAGTTTGAATACATTTAGTATAATTGGGGATTACGAAACTCGTTTCGGAAATCGACTAACCATAAGATACCAAATTACTTAACGAACAACTAAAAATAATATAGGCTTCATAACTGACAAACAAAAAATTAATTACAATGAACTTTTTAAAACGCTTTATATTTCTTTATGTTGATGGATTTAAAAATCAGAGTAAGCTAAGCAAAAGACTTTGGTTAATAATCCTGATAAAGATTTTTATAATGTTTGCCATCCTGAAATTATTTTTCTTTCCTAATTTTTTAAACACAAATTTTTCCTCAGATGAGGAGAAAAGCGATCATATAATCAATGTATTAACTAACAAAAATCAGGGAAATGAATGAAATTGACTTTACATTAGTTGATTGGTCGAGGGCGCAATTTGCCCTAACTGCTATTTATCACTGGTTTTTCGTTCCGCTTACTCTTGGTTTGTCGTTCATTGTTGCATTTATGCACACGATATATTATAAAACAGGAAAAGAAGAATGGAAGAACATGACGAAGTTCTGGATGAAACTTTTTGGTATAAACTTCGCAATTGGAATAGCAACCGGAATTATTCTTGAATTTGAGTTTGGCACTAACTGGTCAAACTATTCGTGGTTTATGGGCGATATATTTGGCGCCCCTCTTGCCATTGAGGCAATTATGGCTTTCTTTCTCGAGTCCACTTTTATTGCAGTAATGTTTTTCGGGTGGAACAGGGTTAGCAAAAAATTCCACATGCTTTCTTCATGGCTCGTAGCTTTTGGCTCCAATATCTCTGCATTATGGATACTGGTTGCTAATGCATGGATGCAGAATCCTGTAGGTATGCGTTTTAATCCCGATACAGCAAGAAATGAAATGGAAAATTTCTGGGAAGTCTTGCTTTCGCCTACTGCAGTTCATAAATTTTTACATGTTTTAACAAATGCTTATGTAATAGGTTCATTATTTGTGATTGGAGTGAGTGCGTGGTTTTTGTTAAAAAATCGTCATATTATCTTCGCGAAGAAAAGTATTGTGATAGGCGCTGTGTTCGGTTTGCTGTCTTCACTTTTCCTCGTTATTACAGGCGATGGCTCTGCTCATGATGTTGCCCAAACGCAACCGATGAAATTAGCCGCTATGGAAGGTTTATATGATGGTGAAGAAGGCGCAGGACTTGTTGCTGTCGGAATGCTCAAACCCGGCAAAAAAGTTGGCGATGATAAAGATGAATATGTTTTTGCTGTTAAAATACCTAAATTACTATCATATTTAAGCACGAGAGAAATAAATGGTTTTGTCCCCGGAATTAATGATTTGATTAATGGAAATGAGAAACACGGTATCAGGTCAACTGAAGAAAGAATGGAAA
This sequence comes from Bacteroidales bacterium, assembly GCA_016783885.1. Lineage (GTDB taxonomy): Bacteria > Bacteroidota > Bacteroidia > Bacteroidales > JAADJA01 > JAADJA01. The sequence goes on along the minus strand of JADHVR010000024.1, from coordinate 22,165 downwards.
AAGGTAAGATTGCAGTTGTTTCATTAGCAAACTATAAAAAAGCTAAAGATGCCAATGACAGTAAAGCCGCTGATGAGAGCTTAAAATTACTTGAAGATAATTATAAAGATATTGGATATGGCTTTTTACCTGATAAAGAAAGTTCGATTCCACCCGTGGGAATAACCTTTTACAGCTTTCACATTATGGTTGGATTAGGATTTTATTTCATTGTTTTCTTTATCCTTGCTCTTGTATATACTTTGAAAGACAAAATAGCTGTGAAAAAAGGTTTTCTTAAACTGGCAATGTGGTCGATAGCATTGGGATATATTGCTTCGGAATTAGGCTGGGTTGTTGCTGAGGTAGGCAGGCAGCCCTGGACTATGCAGGATATCTTACCTACATGGATGTCAACTTCACATCTGAATACAGGTACTGTTGTGCTCACATTCTGGTTATTTGCAGCCTTGTTTACAATCCTGCTGATAGCCGAGATAAAAATCATGCTACATCAAATCAAATTAGGACCTAAAGAAGAAAGGAGTTAATCATGTTTGAAAATTTATCATATCTCGCATTACAGCAATACTGGTGGGTTATTATTTCACTTTTAGCATCAATACTGGTTTTCATGATGTTTGTTCAGGGAGGACAGACATTGATTAACCAAATCGGCAAAACCAGGATTGAACGCTCATTACTGATAAACTCAATTGGCAGAAAATGGGATCTGACATTTACCATACTTGTAACTTTCGGAGGAGCATTTTTCGCTTCATTCCCGTTATTTTATTCAACAAGTTTCGGGGGCGCATACTGGGTTTGGATAATAATATTGTTCAGCTTTATCATTCAGGCGGTATCTTATGAATATAGCTCCAAGGCAAATAATTTTCTCGGACAAAAAACCTTTGATGCTTTTTTACTTATCAATGGAATACTGGCAACAATATTAATTGGAACAGCAGTTGGAACATTCTTCACCGGTTCTGAGTTTTCCATTGATAAATTAAGAATAACAGATGTTAGCGACCCTGTTATTTCAAGATGGGAAACACCTTATCGCGGATTGGAAGCAGTTTTTAATATCACAAATCTTTCACTGGGACTGACAATATTTTTCCTTGCAAGGATTTTAGCTTTGATGTATTTTATTAATTCTATTGAAAATGAAAATATTATTTTAAAATCAAAAAACGTGTTAAAGGTTTGTGTTTTCCCGTTCCTTGTTTTCTTTTTATTATTTGTTGTTTTACTTATTACACGGCAAGGTTTCGCAGTTGATCCCGTAACTAAGATCGTTTCAATGGAGAAATTCAAATACTTGCATAACCTGGTGCAAATGCCTTTGGTTTTAATAATGTTCCTTATCGGGGTTGTAGGAGTATTAACGGGGATTTTCCTGACTTTGTTCAAAGAAAGCAGAAAAGGAATTTGGTATTCCGGAATCGGAACCATTCTGACAGTATTCTCTGTGTTAATGTTAGCAGGATTTAATAATACGGCTTATTATCCCTCAACTTACGACTTACAAAGTTCGTTAACCATCGAAAACAGCTCGTCAAGTAAATATACTTTAACTGCTATGAGCTATGTTTCGATATTAGTTCCTTTTGTAATTGCATATATCTGGTATGCCTGGAAATCAATTAATAAGAAAAGAATTGATGAAAAGGATATTGAAACGGATGAGATGAAATATTAAATTGTTAAATTGTTAAATGGTTAGATGGTTGAATGACAACGAGCCGAATAACGATAGAATTAATAAGAATGTATTAAACTAAAAAATTAAAGAACATGAGTTATTTTGGAGCAATTTTATGGTTTATCAGTTGGCCGGTGCTGATTTATATTTCTTTCCGGTTAGTAAAATATGTATTAAACAAGGTTGAAAAAAAATATAGTAATTAACTTAAAACTTAAATATTATGAAAAAGTATGTTTGTGAAGTTTGTGGGTATATATATGACCCTGAAGTTGGCGACCCTGATGGAGAAATAGCTCCCGGAACCGCCTTTGAAGATATTCCTGATGACTGGGTTTGTCCGGTTTGCGGAGTTGGAAAAGATGATTTCGTACCGGAAGATTAGCAGAGCAAGACCTACGAGGTGTTATTTATATAAAGATTGCCAGTTTGTTGGTTTTTACGAAATTAACTAAGATAAACCTCGTAGGTCTGATTTAATTAGCCATTTAACAATTTAGCCATCCCGAAGTTTCGGGATAACAATATTTCTGAAAATATTTAACTTATACTGTGATTTATAATTTATAAGACTGATATTTTCTTGAGTTCTGTGTTTATTCAAAATAAATAGTTTATTTTCGCTAAAACGATAATGATTTTACCAGTATAGAAAGGGTTGTTGGATAAGTGAAAAACTTTAACAAAAGTTGTGAAGTGTATAATATCTATATTTTTTGTACGTACAAAATTAAATGGATATGGATACTAAATTAACAATAAAAACAAATAAATGAAAGCTAAAAAAATAAAAGAAGGAATTTACTGGGTAGGAGCAATTGACTGGGATTTACGAAACTTCCACGGCTATCTTACCCAAAGAGGTTCGACATATAATGCATACCTGATTATTGATGAAAAGATAACACTCATTGATACTGTGAAAGCCCATTTTTCAAAAGAAATGTTTAAAAGAATTTCCGATGTTATTGACCCTTCAAAAATTGATTATGTTGTATCAAATCATGTTGAAATGGACCATTCGGGTGCTTTGCCCGAACTTATGGAAATTGCACCTAACACAACTATAATAACTTGCCCTGCCGGTGAAAAAGGATTAAAAGCCCATTACAAAAAAGACTGGAATTTCAAGATAGTTAATTCCGGTGATTCAATTAACTTGGGAAAAAGAAGTTTGCAATTTGTTCTAACTCCAATGGTTCATTGGCCCGATAATATGCTGACTTTTATGCCTGATGAAAATATTCTGTTTTCAAACGATGCATTTGGGCAGCACCTTGCATCAACAGCACGGTTTGATGACGAATACCCTTTTGATATTATTATGCATGAAGCACGGAAATATTATGCAAATATTGTATTACCTTATTCAAAGCAGGTGCAAAAAGCATTGATTGATGCATCAGGACTAAATATTAAAATAATTGCCCCGAGTCATGGAATTATCTGGAGAAAACATCTAAGCGAAATAATCGAAGAATATAAAAAATGGTCTTCAAATCAAACTGAGAAAAAAGCGATTGTTATTTATGATACAATGTGGAAATCAACTGAGAAAATGGCTTATGCAATTCAGGAAACTTTTGAAGAAAAAAATTACAATGCTCCGATTTTAAATTTGCAACATAATCATATCTCTGATATTATGACAGAAATTTTAACTGCCGAATATATTTGTGTTGGCTCACCAACTTTAAATAGAAACATCTTGCCTGGTGTTGCAGCATTTTTAACTTATCTGAATGGCCTATCTCCAAAAAGCAGGAAAGCAATTGCCTTTGGTTCTTATGGCTGGGGAGACCAAAGCATTCCGAAAATTACCGAATATTTAAAATCATCTGGCTTTGATATTGTCGGCACGTATAAAGTTAAATATATTCCTGATGAAGAAGATTTGGAAAATATACGAGCTGATTTGAGAGCAAAAGTTTAAAAAGGCTAAGGCTAAAACAAAATATAAATAAGTATTCAATTTATAAATAACGATACAATTAATAAACCTTTTAAAAATATTTTAAACATGGAAGAATTCAAATCAATAAACGACATTCTGGATTTTGCAATTGCTTCGGAGCAGGAAGCAGTTGATTTTTATACAAAATTATCTGAGCAAGCTAAAAATGAAGCAATGAAAAAAGTGTTCCTTCAATTTGCCAAGGAGGAAATGGGACACAAAGCCCGCCTTACCAATATCAAAGAAAAGCAATTATTTGAATTTAAGGAAGAAAAAGTTACTGATTTGAAAATTGCTGATTATTTGGTTGAGTCCGAAGCAAAGCCGGAAATGACTTATCAGGATTTTTTGGTTGTGGCAATGAACAAAGAAAAAGCCGCTTTTAAATTATATTACGATTTGGCTAAAATTGCTCCGAATAATAAATTACGTGATATATTCTTATCATTAGCCCAGGAAGAAGCAAAACATAAACTTCGTTTTGAGATTGAATATGATGATTATGTTTTGAAAGAAAATTAGACGTATTCATATCCAAGACTTTCTATAACTGATTTAATTTTTTCCAGGTTAATATTATTGCCGGTGAGTAAAACCTGTGATTTTGCAAGGTCAACTTCTGCTTTGGAGATTCCTTTCAAATTGCTTAGATTCTTCTCAATAGTTGCTTTACAGTGATTACAGGTCATTCCTTTTACAGTAATTGTAATTTCTTTCATGCCGCTTGTTTTTAGAGATTCGGACTCATTTATGTTCTCTGCTTTTCTGTTAGAGAGATATTTTTTCATCATCCCGTTAATTATTAACAGCAACAAAATAATACTTGAACTAATTTTTAGCCATTGAGGTAGTATATGAGATGAATGACTGTCTTCACAAATTGAAATACTATAATAAAACAATTCTCTGGGCAAAAAATTATCAATCAGTATCCCAAATAGTAATGCCCCAACGATTATTGAAATAAGATAAGATATCAAAGATTTTCTGCCAATAGCTTTTCCAATTACTGTTATAGTAGCTGCGTTTGTTGCAGGACCAGCCATTAGAAATACTAATGCTGCTCCGGGTGAAAGTCCTTTTAGCATAAGTACAGCAGCTATTGGAACCGAACCGGTAGCACAAACATAAATCGGTATGGAAGCTATAAGAACAATCAACATACTTATGTAATCATTTCCAATATATTGAGTGAAAAAATCATCAGGAATAAGCACGGAAATTATTGCTGCAATCACCAAACCAATAACAAGCCATTTTGAGATGTCCTGCAAAAAGTCAATAAAAGCATATTTCAGCATTGACACAAAAGGGTTTATTCTTTCAACAGGTTTTTCTTCACAACAACAATCTGCTTCAGAAGTTTTCTCCAAATTGTTTTGATCAGCAGCATTAGTTATTAGTCCCCCAAAAATTCCGGTTATTAATGCCACAGCAGGACGAATTATCGTAAAAGGTAAACCCAATAATGAATATGTAACCATTATGGAATCAATGCCAGTTTGTGGTGTGGAAATAAGAAATGAAATTGAAGCACCCTTTGAAGCACCATCCTTGTAAAAGGATACACCAGTTGGAATAACACCGCAAGAACACAGTGGCAAAGGTATTCCGAGTAAAGAGGCATATATTACTGATTTTAAATTTTTCTTCCCAAGATATTTGATTATTTTTTCTTTGCGGATAAAAACATGTAATATGCCTGCAAACAAAAATCCCAGTAATAAATAAGGCGACATTTCATTTGTTAAAATGATTAATTCCTTAAATATGTCTGCTATAAACAACATTGCATTTAATAACCTATATATTTATATTTTACAAAAACAGAACAAATGAGAATAATCTAATTTAATAAAATTCTATCAGTATTAATCTTTTGACTGGCATAATAATTCCCAATATTCAATTGCTCTTCTGTTATGTGGTAAAACAATAGTTCCGCCAATTAAATTTGCGATTGCAAATATTTCATGCATTTGTTCATTATTAATCCCATGTTCATAACATTTTTCCAGGTGGTATTTAATGCAATCGTCACACCGTAAAACCATTGAGCTTACCAATCCTAACATCTCTTTGGTTTTTGCCGGTAAAGCTCCATCCATATAAGCATTTTTATCAAGATTAAATATACGTGTAATGACCTTATTGTTTCCAGCCAGTAATTTTTCGTTCATCCTTTTTCTATATTCCCTGAATTCTTCTATTTTATCCATAATTTCATGTAATTTTATGTTTCTTTTTCATCATATATCATATAACGTTTAACCTATTACATATTATAACTTGTTTATAATATCGCCATTTATAGTTTTGTAGTTATTTACTAAATTAGCTGCAAGGCATGAATGGACGGGAAGTAAACCAACAATTTCACCAATATTTAAACTTTCAAATAATTTCTTATTCTTAGAAACTTTTATAATGCCATGCTCCTGTGATAAATTTGAAACCCAGGAATCGGATAGTGGTTCACTCCATCCATTTTGATTAAGTTTAACAACCAATCCATATACTTTTTCCTTTTTATTGTTTAAAACGAATTCTTTCGAGAGATGAACCGCACCCCCATAAATGACTATTTCGTTTCTTTCCGGATGTTTCGCGACAATCGGACAAGCCAATGCTACAGCAATATCATTAACTTTGCAAGATCCCAAATAGCTTTGCATCACGTCATAAAAAATAAAATTGCCCGGCCTGATTTCATCAGTTCCGTCAAAATCCCTGGCTATACTGCACGAAGGAGTATCACCAATTGAAATTATCGCATCAGGAAAATCTCTATAAAAATAATTTTTGATAATCTTCAGTTGATTTATTGAATCATCATGGTTTTTAATAATTTCTTCCTTACTTTTACAATTATAAGAATGCCCCGCATGTGTTAATAATCCTGTAAACTCTAAGTTTCCCGAATTCCTGATAATCTTAAGAATTTTTTTTATTTCGTTAAAGTTGTTGGAGGCAATTCCCGTTCTGTGATAACCCGTATCAATTTTAATATATATTCCAGTTTTTCCGGCTAAGTTTTTATTCAGGTAGTTAGTTGAGTAATCAGACTCAACCAATAAATGAAGTTTCACTTTCTGTAACAAATTATTAATTTGACCGATCTCGGGAAGGTTCACTGGAAATGCGATTAGGATATCTGTCCAGCCGGCATTTGCAAAATATTCTGCCATTTGAACAGATGACACAGTAATTTTATTTACACCAGTTTCTTTACACCAATTTCCTATAGTTTCGGATTGGTGGGTTTTAAAGTGAGGGCGAAAGATAAGATTGTTCTTTTTAGCTTTCTGAGTCATCTGCCGGATATTTCTTCTGCAGATTTTTTCATTCAGAATAAATGTTGGCCTTATTATATCCACTTTAGTTTGGGTAAAGATAATTTCAGTAAAAGTAAAAAAAACCTTACCCTGAACCATCAGAATAAGGTTTTAATTTTTATGCTAAGAAAAAAATGTTTACTTTTTCAAATTATTAACTTTCTTAGCACCATAAGCAGCACCTAATACCAGCATGATAGATAATCCGCCGTCAATAGGTGCACCTCCGCCTACGGGTGTGTTACCTGTACCTGGCCCACTACCACCGTTCGGATGAGGTGGACTCTGAGCAAATGTAAATAGTGGGAATGCCAAAAAAATGCATGTAACAAATAAAATTTTTAATGCTTTTTTCATATCTATACTATTTTGTTTTTTCAACATAATTTAACCTGATCATCCCTTGACTCTGTCTCCCGAAGGAGAGAGATAAGGGAGATGTTTTTTACTTAACAAATACCTTTTCGGTTACAACTCCTTCATCACTCAAAACCTTCACAACATAATATGCACTCTTATCAAGGGATATCTTATTTAGTATATTTTTAATGGAAGTGTTTGTAACTTCTTGTCCAATTATGTTGTAAACAACAATGTTACCTTTGGTGTTTCCCGGAACTTCAACATATATATTTTTATTCAGGGAGTATATGTTAATCAATTCATTCAAGTATTCTGGCACTGCCAGTCCCCCATTCAAATGAAGCAGGAACCTCAGCGGTTCATCAAGAGGATTGGCAGTGAAGCTATATGTACAGTTGGCATTAAGCTTTGTAAATATACCTTCTTTTACATCTTCGAGATAAATGTTATCCGCCGGATCAAAACCAATGAACTCAGTAATTAAAATGGTATAAGTAGCATCTAAACCAACTTCCAGTCCAAGAGGAATAACATTATAATCATCTGATACAGGGAATGCATTGACAGATAACTCCCGGCTGTCTTTAGAAAGCGAATACAATTGTGGCGCTTCTTCATCTCCCCTGTACTTGAGGGCATCGAACAGATTGTCATATTGAATGCTTGCTAATGGATCAATACGAAACAGGATTTCATCAGCATAATTGTTACCGCTAACCCTAAGTTTAAGCATTGGCTCGTTAAAGCTTGTACCGGACTTCAAAATATCCTTAGAAGAATGCACCCTTGCTCCGTTGTTAACACCAATATACCCTGTTGCCTCAGAGCAATGAACGAAGAATCCCTGGTGGGGAGGAATAATGCTATCCACACCGTTAGTGCCTGTACTTCCATCCTTTATATAAACGCCATAATTACCTACATCATGGTTCCAGATATAAAGTGAAAGATCGACATTTCCTGCTGTTCTTGTCCAGCCGCTCCCGTCATCTACATTCCAGTTAACTGAACTGGGATATGGATTACCACTAAAGTTGAAACCCTTACTGTTATGGGAGGCTCCAGAGGTGTTGGTTACATTAAATGTCTTTGATCCGGTATTAAGATTACCTGTGAACGTAACTGTACCAGGGTCCCATGTCCAGATTGAAAATCCTTCCATATCGGTACTCATCACATAATTGGGATCAGTAATATAAGTCCATTGTCCTGAAGGTTCATCCCATTCCATCATATAAATACCCAGGAAAACGCCTGCAAGAGGATCGTCAACCGGTGCAGAGACATAATGCCATTTATCATCGGTAAGATATCGGTTAACCGAAGCATTAACACCATTACTTTCAATAAGTGATCCGGTACCTGAAGCATCGGAAAGGATGACAAGACCGGTATTACCTGCATTGTTCAATAAAGTTCCGGTTACAGTCAATGCTTTTCCTGCATCAATGGTTACTACTGCTCCACTTTCAATGGTCAAATCATCACATTGAGAAGGAGAAACAGCCAAAGCTGTAACATGTGGTTGGTTAGCAGGAGCAGAGGGTATTGAAACCTTGGAATAGCTTTCGGGCACACCTGCACTCCAGTTACCTGGATTACTCCAATCGGTGTCAATAGCCCCAGTCCAGAGGCTGGTCAGGCTCTGCTCCTCTTCAAAAGTTGCTGACGGCTCCGGATCATTAAATTTGCGTACGTAAATCCAATCGACCTCAAGACCATATGTGTCATCTGAATAATTTCTGACACCTACAGGAAGTGGACCTGGTGGGACCTGGGTACTAACAGTACCAACTGCAGTGGATGAATGGTCAACGTATGCTCTTGTTTCGCCAGTGAGCCAGACAAGTTCATAAATTTGAAAGGAATCAGTTAGCGGTCCGAGTGAGGCCCATCCTCTGGCTGTAATGTAATTGCTTAGTATAAGATTTGTACCAATAGTCTGTGCAACACCAATATTGGTAAAAGGAGGACTAACCTCATCGATAAACCCCACCCATTTATAAGCAGAAGAACCTCCTTTATAATTAGCTTTGTACCCCAGGGCACTACCCTCTGAATAAGTATCAGGTGATTGGATAGAGCTGCCTGTATTCGTAAAACTTATGATGCCATTGGATACGGTAGGATTACCACTAATAGTCCAGTTTGTACCTCCGCCTCCTGATGCTCCATACTGTGTCCAAGGTCCTTCAGGACTGTCGGAATAAGCAAATCCGTTTGTCCAGGGAGAGTCTCCCGTATAGAAAATATAGTATACACCGTCGAAACACCTCAATACGGGGTCCTGGCAAAAACCATTATCCCAACCATGAGTATTGGTGATCACCGGGTTGTTTGGAGATTTCGTCCATGTTGTGTTGTCCGGTCTGAGAGGTGTTCCACCACTGGAGGCAGGTCCGCTTGCAAAACCAATCTTATAAGGTGAACCTCCCTGGTAGTATATATAGTAAGTGTCATTAACACCCGTAAACGACGGTGTCCAAAGTTGACTTCCCTCCCATCCGCTTGGTACAAGAACCGGACTCCCACTGTAACTTGTAGTCCAGGTTAACAAGTCACCAGCGACATCTGTATATGCCATATACATTGATCCTCCGCTAAAGCCATGGAAGTATATCATCCAATACTTATCATCTACAATAATAGGAGTTATACCATCTGCCTCTTTCAGCAGGGCTACTCCTGTACCAATCCCGGATGGATCATCAGAAGTTAATGCATCAAAAGCAACTGTACCACCATATTGATCGGTCCAGTGAACAAGATCATTAGATTGGCAGTGGACCGTTACGCCCGGACCTTGAGAGGGATACATGTGGTAAATTGAACCCACTTTGAATAGATCACCCCATGCAAACTCTACACCACCTGTATAACCTACACCCATAGTCGGATTGATTCGGGCACTTCCGGGTAATCCATTGTCCCAGGCTGTCCAATTAATTAAATCAGGTGATGTAGCGTAACCTTTGGCATGTCCGATTACAAAATGACCATCGTATTGCATATGAAAACGGTCACGACCAGGAAATGAGTTATCTTCAAATACTAGTGGGTATGATACCTGAGCTTCCCACCAAGGCTGTGTAGCAACCTGGACAGGATTGAGTGTAACAGTAGGCACGTCCCAATCGTCATCGAATAAACTGAAGGTATTGCTCCCCTCACTGGCTGATGCTGCAGATGAATTTCCATAATAGAGGTACGCTGTTGATCCTCCAGATGGAACCGTAGGCATCTTAACCCATATATATGCTTCCTGAGTACCCGCATCCCAATTCTCAATCCAGAACGGAATAATTGTAGTCCCATTCGCAACCGTTATTCTGATATCACTTCCGTCTATCTGTGCCTTCGTAAAATCAAATGAACTATTCAGGGTAATCAATACCTGATATTCCGTTAGAGGAGTTCCTCCCGGATTCGCAATACTAACTGGCTTCCGATACTGCCAGTCAGAATCGTACCAGGCCTGCGCTCTTGTAAGCCCAGTATTTAGCAAACTAATCGTTGCTATAAGAAATAACATTTTTAAAAAAGAGTGGATTGTTTTCATGACTAATTAATTTTTGTGATAGTTATAAAATATAATTCAAATTTTTCTTGATTTCAAAAACATTTTCACTTTTTAATAAAAATATTTTTAATAGTTTATTCAGGAATTTGAGATTCCTCTCCGATATTCTCATACCACATATCATTTTTATCCTGATTATTAACTTGTCCATTAAGATCTAAATCTCCTATATTGTATCCAGCAAAACCAGTCAATATCGACCAGACTTGACTTACATCAAATTCATCAATATTTCCATCTGAATTAGCATCACCTGCAATCATTCCGAATATACTGCTTCCAAGATCTTTTTGCCCATCTCCAAAAGCCTGTGAAATAGCCGTTGTAAAATCATAAACATAGTATCTTTCAGGATTCGGAATCAAAGCATCCGCTGATAAAATCCCTAAATGGTTTCGGTGCCAAATGATTACAAATAGTTGTTGGTTGATTGATTTAGAAAAATATAGGGATGACTCACCATCCATTCTGGTAATGCTTCCATCTCTGAGTAACAATGCAGCTTGTCGGTCAATTTGAGTTGTTGGGATAGCGGTAGTCGCATCCGTGGCATCACGAAGTTCAACAAGTATCCAATCAACCACATCCGGATTCGGGATTTCAGTTACAGCCTCTATACCCGGATAGTTCCAGGGAGTTGTATTGTAGGGCTGGATCAAAGGTAAAATGGTTAAATCGTTTAATAACGTGTTCATATTTGATCCTTCAAAAGGTCCTTCAAGGATTACTTTAATGTCCAGGAATTTAATAATCTCTTCATCACCAATTGTAGAAACTGGTTCAGGATCAATATATTTGCGGAGATAAATCCAGTCCATATCAAGTCCATACATGCTATCTGAATGATTTCTCACACTAACCGGAAGTGGGCCTGTTGGGACATAGTTTGTTAATGCTCCAATTGCAGCAAGGGAATGATCTATGTATGCTTTTGTTTCACCAGAGCTCCAGGTAAGTTCATATACATGAAATGAATCTGATATCGGACCAAGTGATGTCCACTCTCTGGGACCTGTAGTATAGTTAGTTAATATGAGATCAGTCCCTACGGTAGATGCTACACCTATATAGGTAAAAGGTTCAATATAACCGTTAATAAATCCAGCCCATTTATAGGCAGTAGTACCTCCTTTATAATTAGCCCTGTAACCTAAGGCGCAACCTTCTGAAAAAGTTTCAGGAGATTGGATATAGCTGCCTGGATTATCAAAACTTATAATACCATTTGAAACCGAAGGATTACCACCTATTGTCCAGTTGGTATCTCCGCCAGGAGATGCTCCATACTGTGTCCATGGACCTTCCGGATTATCTGAGTAAGCAAATCCGTTGGTCCAGGGTGGATCACCGGTATAAAATATGTAATAAATTCCGTCAAAACACCGAAGTGTCGGATCCTGACAGAATCCATTATCCCATCCGTGAGTATTAGTTATCACAGGATTATCCGGTGATTTAGTCCATGTTGTGTTGTCTGGTCTAAGAGGTGTTCCACCGCTGGAAGCAGGAGCACTTGCAAATCCGATTTGATAGGGTGAACCTCCCTGGTAGTAGATGTAATAAATGTCATTAACATATGTAAAAGATGGAGTCCAAAGCCGACTTCCTTCCCAACCGCTCGGAGTCAGCACTGGACTTCCACCATAGCTGGTTGTCCAACTTAATAAATCATTTGTATCAGCCCATGCCATATACACTGGACCTCCGCTAAAACCATGGAAATATATCATCCAGTACTTATCATCGACTATAATAGGAGTAATGCCATCTGCCTCTTTTAATAGGGCTACTCCGGTACCAATCCCGGATGGATCATCAGAAGTTAATGCATCAAAAGCAACTGTACCACCATATTGATCGTTCCAGTGAACAAGATCATTAGATTGGCAGTGGACAGTTACACCCGGACCTCGCGAAGGATACATGTGATAGATAGAATCCACTTTGAACAGATCACCCCAGGCATACTGTACGTTACCTGTATAACCAACACCCATAGTCGGATTGATCCTATCACTGCCGGATAATCCATTATCCCATGGGGTCCAATTGATCAAATCGGGTGATGTTGCGTAACCTTTGGCATGTCCGATTACAAAATGACCATCGTATTGCATATGAAAACGGTCACGACTTGGAAATGAGTTATCTTCAAATACTATTGGGTAAGAAACTTCAGACTCCCACCAGGATTGCGAAGAGACCTGAATGGGATTCAATGTAACAATGGGCAAATCCCAATCATCATCAAATAAATTAAAGGTAGTACTACCATTGCTGGCAGAAAATGCAGATGTATTTCCATAATAAAGAAATATAGTTGATCCATTTGTTGAAATCAGTGGTATTTTGATCCAAATCAGCGCTTCCTGGATAGTCACATTCCAATGCTCGATCCAGAAAGAAATAAGGGTAGTTCCATCAACATCTGACACTCTGATGTCACTTCCATCGGGATTTGCTTTTGTAAAATCGAATGAATTATCGAGGGATATCATGACCTGGTAATCAGTTAAAGGGATTCCAGCAGGATTTGATATTGTTATTGGACGACGATATTGCCAGTTTTCATTAAACCAACCACTCTCTCCTGTGACCATAACTTCAATCAGAGCCCGTGGACTTTCACATCCATCGATGGTCTGGGTTACATAATAGGTTGTCGTTCCCGGAATAGCTGTAGATGGTATGGGGGCATCAGGGCTTCCAATCCCTCCTGAAGGAGTTGTATACCATAATAAGTTTATGCCAATTGCGGTTAGAGGTACAGCCACATCGCCCTGATAATAAAAAACAGGGCTATTGACAATAGGAGCATTTGGATTAAGGATATTAACGACCGCACTGCTCAACGGATTACCGGTAGTTGTACAACCTCCGTTATCAGAAATACTGGTTAAGTTGCTGGTAACCATTGCACTATCGACTGAATAAGCAAATACAACATCGACCCAGTAATTAGGAGACTGTTCGTAGGTTGTATCCGGAAATGCCCCGACTGTTGTATTATAAACTCCATTTGCTGGCGAACCAGTAGGTGATGGAAGGGTTTGTAATAATTCATTAGCACTGGTTACCAGTGTATCGTTAAAGTAAGGCATGGTAAGAGAAAAATGGCCTGCAGGATCAGAATAAGATGCTACATAAGTTGTATCGGCTGTGATGGCAACCGGAGTGATAAACAATACCTGCTGCCAGCCTGTTGGAGTTTCGTCCATGAACGTGGCAGCCCCAAGTAGTATTCCATCGCTTGTCCACAAGCGACCTACATGGATGCCAGTATTACCCAATCCTTTATAGAAACGAATCCCCTTAATATATCCGTTTGCAGTGGCTTTAAACTTAACACCCAATTCATAGGGAGTAGATAATCCATTGTCAAGTATGGCAGGAGTTGCAGTAGGATCCCATATCGTCTCATCAGCAGTTGGAATTGTGGTAAAACTGGATTCTATGATTACACCGGAATATTCTCTTCCATTTACGATTAAAGTAAAAGGTGGTTGCCCAGTTGCTTCGGTCAATTGTAATTGAAAAGGTTCTCCGCGACAAATGCTGTCATCAATGGCAGCAATTGTTCCTGTGATAGATGAGGGGGCATCATTTACTATAATTATAGTTGCCAGCGAAATACAACCGCTACTGTTTTTAGCTGTCAGGTCATATGTACCTGGATACACATCTGTGAAAACACCTGTGGTATTGGTATAATCAACACCATCAATACTGAAAAACAATCCAGTAATGGATGATGTTACAGTTATGGTTCCGGTAGGAACGTTACATGTTGGTTGAGTAACATCAGCCGTAGGTGCCTGAGGCGTTTCAGGTGCCGGATCGACCGTTACACTTGTGCCCAGAGAAATACAACCACTAATATCCTTGGCAGTTAAAATGTATATTCCTGGTTCCACTTCGGTGAAAATGCCAGTTGTATTGGTATAATCAATCCCATCTTTACTATAAGTCATTCCGGGACCTGAAGGAGCCGTAATAGTGATTGTCCCAGTAGCGACAGTACAGGTAGGTTGTGTTACCATCGCTGTGGGTGCGATAGGTGAACCCGGAAAGGCATTAATTACAATCGGGATTTCCGGTGAAATACAATCGTAATTGTTTTTGGCTGTCAAATTATAGCTACCGGGATTAACTTCGGTAAAAATGCCCGTAGTATTGGAATAGTCAATCCCATCGATGGAGAAAGACAATCCAGTAAGAGGCGATGTTACAGTAATGGTTCCCCCGGGAGCAGTACAGGTTGGCTGTATAACATCTGCTATAGGGGCTTCCGGTGTTTCGTTCACGATAACATCAATTTGAGCCCTTTCACTCTCATATCCATTTAATGTCTGGCTAACATAATAGCTTGTGGCTCCCTGAATAGCTGTTGATGGTGTGGGTGCAACCGGACTTCCTGTACCACCGGTGGGTGTAGTATACCATAATAAATTTGTACCAGTTGCAGTAAGCGGAACTGCTATTTCACCCTGACAATAAATCACCGGACTGTTGACAACCGGAGGTTCCGTATAAAAGGTTTGCTCTAACCCAACGTTTGATGAAGGTTCAGGGTTGCTATAATTCCTTATAAATACCCAATCCAGATCGAATGGAGATGGTTCAGTATAATTATGAAAGCTTAGAGGAAGAGAAATACTTGGTACATTCGTCGTAGAAAATGTCGAAGCCAATCCATGTTCGACAATGGCGTCAGCTCGCCCCAACTCCCACAAAACTTCATAAACATGAAACTGGTTATCCAAACCCGTTAAAAGATTGCTGGATGGATACGTTTGAAGATAAAGATCGATATTAACCGGGTAGTTTTCAATAACAGCTCTGTCGTTTCCACCAGAGGAACCTGTACCACTGATAAATCCGCCCCATCTGTACCCTCCTCCGCTGGGGCCAAAGTTGGCCCGAAATCCAACTGCATTCCCTGGTGTAAACAGGATTGTTGAATGGATCGCCTGTCCGGAAGTAAAGCTGATAATGCCATTGGAAACACTAGGTGTTCCGGTCTCTGTCCAATTCGCACCTCCACCACCAGTTTCTCCATATTGTGTCCAGGGTCCTTCTGGGCTATCTGAATAAGCAAATCCGTTTGTCCAGGGTGGATCTCCTGTATAGAAAATGTAGTATATACCATCGAAACACCTCAGGACGGGGTCCTGGCAAAAACCATTATCCCAGCCATGAGTATTGGTGATAACCGGGTTGTTTGGCGATTTGGTCCAGGGTGTATTATCGGGTGTGACCGGATTTCCACCACTGGTAGCAGGAGCGCTTGCGAATCCGATCCGATAGGGTGATCCACCCTGGTAATAAATGTAATAAATATCGTTAACTCCTACAAAAGAGGGTGTCCAAAGGCTGCTGCCTTCCCAACCACTCGGTGTTAGCACCGGGCTACCGCTGTAGCACGTAGTCCAGGTTAACATATCACCTACATCTGCCCAGGCCATGTACATTGAACCTCCACTGAAACCATGGAAATAAATCATCCAATACTTATCATCTACAATAATTGGTGTGATACCGTCCGCCTGCTTTAAAATTGCCACTCCAGTGCCAATACCGGAAGGATCGTCTGATGTCAATGCATCAAAAGTTACTGTACCGCCATATTGATCAGTCCAGTGGATTAGATCAGTGGATTGACAATGAACGGTCGTACCAGGACCACTTGAGGGATACATATGATAGGTCAATCCTACTTTGATGACATCACCCCATGCAAATTGTGTACTACCTGTATATCCAACTCCCATTATGGGATTAATCCGGTCACTACCCGATAATCCATTGTCCCAGGCTGTCCAGTTAATTAAATCCGGTGAGGTGGTATAACCTTTGGCATGCCCAACACCTGGCACATGATGTCCGTCGTATAGCATATGAAACCGTGCCCGCTCAGGAAAAGAATTATCCTCAAAAACAACGGGATAAGAAACCGTTGCTTCCCACCAGGGTTGTGTAGCCACATGGACGGGATTTAAACTTCCACCAGAGGATTCCCACGTTTCATCATCAAACAAACTGAAGGTTGTAGTTCCATCGCTGGTAGAACTTGCAGCTGAATTTCCATAGTAGAAATATGCAGTCGATCCACCAATGGAAATGGAGGGCATTTTAAACCAAATCCTTGCTAATTCTGAACCAACATCCCAGTCCTCTATCCAGAAAGGAATGAGTGTTGTACCATCAGTATCAGTAAGCCGAATATCGCTGCCATCAGCATTAACGTGTACAAAATTAAAGGAATTATCCAAAGTTATCAATACTTGATAGTCTGTCAGTTCTGTTGCGCCTGGATTTTCAATTGTCACTTCCCGGCGATATTGCCAATCGGTATCATACCAATCCTGGGCATTCGCAAACTCCGTTGTCAACATGCCCATCGTTGCGATCATCGCAATGAACAAAGCAATGGTAAAAGAAGTGTAGTTTGGTTTCATACTAGCTAGATTTTTAGTTTAATTAAATCCAAAAAGTAGGTAATATGTGAGGATTTAAACATTACTGGGATTTTTGAAGAACATGAAGATGAAATAGTAAAATAAAACGGAAAAATGATGGTTGTGAGGATGGATGGGATATAAGATTTCATTTCACTTTTATTAGTTACTTAAAAATTTTATCTTCCTTGAGAAATTTCAGGTAATAAATGCTAATAACAATGCCAAAACACATGATTCCTTTAATTTAAATAGTAAATCTCAGAAACCAGGTTTAAACATTTTTAATATTCGTTCAACTAATATTACCTTTTTTGCCTGAAATTATCCCCTTTCCTTATTTATAATTCAAAAATATTACCAATAAATATATATATCAGGATTTCAGCTTTATATAATTATTTTTATGTTTAAATCTTCTATTATTTTTTCATTTTGAAACAACTTTTGTCAAATTGGGAATTTAAGGATTATCCCCATTAAGGGCATAATTCTTAATCCCGTAGGAATTAAAATGCGAATGAAAAAATCTATTTAAAAATCAAGGTACAAGAAAAATAAAAAAACCTTACCCTGAACCATCAGAATAAGGTTTTAATTTTTATTAATTATTGTTGTTCGTGTTATTTTATAGCGGTAATTTGCCGATGATATTGCCCGATTCACAACAAAAAAAATCGCTGCCTGTTTTTGGCATCCGGTTTTTGCTGTAATTTAGAAATATTTATTCGTCTTTGTTATTCCATTGCCCGAAAAGACTTGTGTTTAACTTGGTATTGAAACCAAAGACCTTAAATGAAACCCAGCCCAATATTTATCAAAACATTGGGCTGGGATTAGGTAATTAGCTTAATTTGTTATCAATGTCAAATTCCGATTCTAAATAAAATTACATTGATTAAGCCGGTAAGCTGAGTTTCCAATCTGCATTTATTATTGCTTAATAATTCTTTCTCTCACAACATTGCCATCTTCAAATCCAACCTCTATTAAATAAACTCCTTTTTGATACTTACTTAAATCAACTGTTTGCTGATGCGGTTGGCTTGTTTGTAAATAGGTTGCATCCAATTGCCTGCCATTTAATGAATAGATACTGACACTATAAATCATTTCATCAGTTTTAATTGTAACCCTGTCTGTTGTAGGATTTGGAAATATTTCAAGATGAACATCAACTTTGTCTTCAATTCCTGTTGAAAAATTATAATCAACAAGGTATCTTACAGTAAAGAAGTCGGGCATCCATTCCATTTCTTGAATAATCATCACGGGGACTTTAATATTTGGTGCATACCACTCATATTGAGTATCAGTGAATGAGCCATTTGGAGTCCATCCTGTTCCACCGTAGTTAGACCAGGAATAATCAATTGTTGTTCTTTTTACCCGCAAAACATTTTGAAACTCTCCGGCAGGTGTTGTAACTGTACCATAAGCATCTGCTTCAACTGTAACTATTGATGAATCGCGCATAAAGTAATAACCCAAATCAATATAAAACATCATTGATTCCCAGGTATCCTCAAAACTATCACCAAAGGTAAAAGGGAATTCAATTGCTGTTTGTGTGTTAGAATAGGGAGAAAAACTAGTGTTACCTGCACCTAAGAATCCCAAAGCAATTAGATTCTGCGATGTGTTATTACATTCATAATATTGATATGGGCCAAAAGTAGGGTCATCTTCATCCCTGATGCAAATATTGGCGTTAGCAACTGCGGATGAGTCAGCAAATGGTGTTGTTGAGGGTTCAACACAAATAGCACCATCACCTTCAAGATAGGTGCCTCCCGATATAGTACCAAAATCCCAAGTCAAATTAGCTCCTCCAGTGCCGGGATCAATATTTGTTACATCAGTATATATATCATAGCGATATGTATCACCAATAGTAAAATTAAAACTGCTTGTCAGCGTAGGTTGTGAAAACAGAGACTGTAACGCAAAAACTGAAATAAATAGTAAAGTAAATTTTTTCATTTTAAATAGTTTTTAATGATTTTATGTAATGCACCTCTTTGATGCTTTATTTTATTTTTAAGTTCGGCAATGGAAACAATTTCTGATTTCTTTTTTTTTGTTTTCTTTTTTTTACCTGTATTTTTATCTTTATTTTCCATACAAACTTTATAGAGATTGCGTGGCAAAAATATTTTGACTTTATCGGGTATCAAAATTTAACAGGTTGTAAAAAAGTAACATGGGAGGTTTCAAAAAGTCACAGTCCCTGCAACTAATTGAAATTAAGTGGGAATGATTAAATGAGTAAATGCTTTAATGAGTTGCAAAATACAATTAAATCTACTGCAAATTTTCTGGTTCTATTTTTTAACTTTTCAATAAATATTTCTTTTTCTGTCATAATTTTCTATATAGGTTGATTCATTTCTTCATTAAATCATTGTATCATTATATCTTCATAAGGAATGGCACCAGACTTTCGTCAGACGAGAGGTTCAGTTTTTTTCTTAAACGGTATCGTGTGGTTTTAATGCCTCCTTCTGATTTAAAAGTAATAGCGGCAATTTCTTTTGTAGTCAGGTTAAGTTTTAGAAGGGCTGCTGTTTTTATTTCTGTTGCTGTAAGATCAGGGCATATTTCAAGTATCTTATTGTAAAACCCTGAATGTATATTCTTAAAAATCTTGTCAAATTCATTCCAGATATTTTGTTTTGATTGATTTTCAAGTTCATAAATAATATTTTTAATGTGTTTTGACTCTTCCGGGTTTTTATTTACTGTACTTTCAAAACCTTCTAGTTTTTCAATTACGATCGAGATAGTATCATTATATCGAAGCATTTCTAAAGCCTTTGAAGCAAGTTCCCTGTTTTTCGACTCCAATTGTTCCTGCAATATCAGGTTTTTCTTTTCAATAATCTCACTTTCCTGGGCATGAATGATATTTTCCTGTTCCATTAACTTTTGTTGCCGGCTAAATGCTGTTGATTTAAGTCTGAACAGGAAAATCAGAAGAACAATAGCTCCAACCAAAGCAGCGATCATAATAGTTAATAAAATATTATTTTCCCGTTGAATCTTGCTTTTGCCTATAAGCGACCTTATTTCATTATCCTTTCGTTCCGATTGAAACTTTGCTTCAAACTCGGTCAGTAATCGCTCTTTATCGGCAGTGAATAAGCTGTCCTGTAAATTCTTGTGCTTGATCAAGTACTCGTAGGATTCTTTGTAGTTATTATTGAAAAAGTAAATGTCAGACAAGGTTTTGTAAGCAAGGCTGATTAAGTTTGGATTGTCTATTTTTTTTGCCATTAACAATGTACCCTCAGCAAGACGAACAGCATTGGTTTTCCCTTGATAATTTCTGGCAACTGCCAATCTCAGATTTGTAATAATAATACCGGTTTTTTCCTCCAGCATGATAAAGTTATCAAGTGCAATTTGTAAGGATTCTTCTGCTTGTACATACTTGCCCATTTTTATAAATATTCCGCCTATGTTGTATTCTGAACCTGCGATTGCCCTGTTAATTTTTAGGTTGGAACGAATTTTTAAAGCCTGGTTATAGTATATTAAAGAAGAATCAAGCTCTCCCAATTCTTCGTACGATTTGCCAATGCAGGTTAAGGCGTTTGAGATTCCTTGTTGGTCATCAATAACCTTCTTTAAGGAGAGCGTTTCCCTGAAATAATCCAATGCTTTTTCCGGTTCTTTCCTGTTGAGAAGCACCATTCCCATGCTGCTGTAGTATGATGACATGAATTTCAGGTTCCCTGTTTTTTCAGTAAGCTGAATTGCGGCTTTGTACATTTCCATAGCATGAATGTAATCACCCCGGATGTTGCTAATTTCTCCTTTTGCAAAATAGAGGAAAGCAAGGGCGTCCAATTCATTTGTGGTTTCCAGTACATTTTTGGCCTTGTCAAGGTATTTGACTGAAAGGGGATAGTCGTCTTTGTAATAATACACACGACCTTGCCACAGAAGGCTTTTTCCAATGCCTTCTGTGAATTTTTGAGATGTTGAGATTGTAAATGCTTCCTGAAGAAACATCAGGGCTTTATCATTATCTATGCTGCAATAATGTTCACCAATTTTTAACAGTATATTTACTTTTACAGTATCATCGGGTAGGTTTAACAGCTTGCTTTCAAGTCGCTGAATTTTTTCTTCCGCAAATATATTTTGAATGTTTAACAGGATAAAGAGAATAATTAATAAATAATCTTTGGGAAAATAAGAGATAGTTTTTATAAATGAGTTTGGGTTTTTGTTCATAACTATAAAAAAGAAATAAATTTGAAAAACAGCAAATCTATTAAAATAATAAATCTAAATTACAGAACCGTGAAAATAAGCCTATAAACAACAAAGCATTAAACACTAATATCAGCTGGAATATGTATGCACAGAATTTCCGCTTACAGCAAGATAATTGATTCCCACCCAACAAATCAATAATACAATAAATGATAGAGCAAGTATCCAGAGAGCAGTAAGTATTTTCTGTTTGTGTTTAAATCTAAAATGTATATATAGCAAGTAACATAACCAGGTAAGTAAAGCCCAGGTTTCTTTAGGATCCCAGGTCCAATAATGCCCCCAGGCTTCTTTTGCCCATAAAGCACCAAACAATAAGCCTAAGGTGAGCAATGCGAATCCCATATAAACAAGATTATCTGCCTTATCAAGAAGTTCAGGTTTAAAAGTTTTGAACTTGATTAAATAAAGCCCCCAGGCTGAAACAGCAGACGAAACACCTAATAATGCATACGAAAGCATATAAACTATAACATGAGGAACAAACCATGGACTTTGTAA
>JADHVR010000083.1 GCA_016783885.1 Bacteroidales bacterium | reverse complement strand
GCTTTAGCCATTAATATTTCTGAATAATCTGTTTTTTAATGGCTAAAGCCGATTTCATATTTTCAATTCACCACCGAGCTAAAGCACGGTGCAAAACAATCCCTCAAATAGAAATAATTTATAGATCATTCAAGTTTATCATAAAACAGCAATTATTGAATTTGAAAAGGCTGAATATACTGACGAAATCAAACCTCATAAATTTGCAAACTTGATTTCCGTCAGTATATCTAACACTTATTGCCCACATTCAAAGTGAGAAATGTTAGTTAATATTTTATTACTGTTGTCTCCGAAAAAGGAACAGTAGTGAAAAAATTTGTTATTAAATAAAGAATTCACTCCGAAAATTGAAAAAATATATAAATGCCACTAAAACACCATCCCGAATACCGATAACTATCGGTATCGGGACAAAAATCCACAAATAAGTAAAGGATTAATTATCAGATATAAATATTGTTTTAAACAGTCTCTTAAAATTATTTAAATTTGCAGAAAATAATGAAATGATATGGAAACTATCGAGCTTAAAAATTTTCTATTCCATAAAATAGCTGAAATTGATGATAAGTCATTTCTTGAAGCGATAAAAACTATTATTGCTTCGAAAACGGATTCTGTGATGTTTATACTGAACGAAATCAGGTTTGCAAGAAATCACACGCCGATTAGCTCAAAATTATCAGTCATCAGAGTTTGAAGCTCAGATTTGTATTTTTCGATATTTTGAAAGAACCCCATGCTTTTTTCCTTGAATACTGAAAACTTTTCGTAGTACTCGTTATAAGTTATATTTTTCTTGAAAAATTTCCATAATCGTTCTATTATGTTTAAATTAGGACTATATGGCGGTAAAAAAACAAAATGTATCCTTGGATTTTTCTCTAAGAATTCCTGTACTAATTTGGAACGATAATATTTTGCATTGTCTAAAATAATGTAGAGCATCCCAAGTGGTTGTTCTTTAATCATTTGTTCCAACAAAGCAATAGTTGATTGGGCACTGATCCTTTCATCTTCCCTGATAACGACCTTTTGGCTTTCTATATCATAAGCGCCGTTGATATTTACCCTTTGCCGGCCCGTATTGGTTTTAAGAATTGCCTCTTTCCCTTTTTTTATCCAGCCGTAAGCAGGTTGCGAATTATGCATAGGATGAACCCCATCCATAAAATATATCCTGTCTTCAAGTGCTTTGTCTTCTTTTAGCTTGTTGTACTTTTCTATAAATTCTTCCTGTGCTTGTCTATTAGCTTTACCCGGAACGTGCTTGGGCTTTTTATAGGTAAATCCCAAAGTATGCAAAAGGCTTGTCATCCCTTTTGGTGTATAGATCACTCCATATTCCTTTTCAACATAAGCACATATCTCCTTGGCCGTTAAATAGATTTTTTGATCCAAATGCAAACTTAATTCTGATAATTCATAGGAAGCCAATTTACTTGTCCCTCCACTATAGTTATCTTTCAGTAAGGTTTTTATTCCTTTTGTCGAGAATATTTTATGCCATCTCCTTACTGTTGTATTATCAACTAATAATATTTCTGCTATTTCTTCATAGCTGAATCCTTTATTTAAAAGCAATATAGCTTTTATCCTGTCTGACTTTTTCTGATTATTTCGATACAGGGTATGCATTTGCTTATATGCTGTAACTTGATATGGATTTAAAAAATCTGACATGACATTGCAAAACAAAATCATTATCAAATATGGATTTCATGAAATATTTTTTCATATCAACATTCAATTGTTAATTATTTTGTATTTTTGTTCAGTATCAGTATACTTTGTCAAATGAACAAAGAAAGGGAATAATGGAAGGCAAATCCCAGATTGAAAGCGGTGAATATTTTTCAAATGAGCAAATAGAAGCTGAAACAGAAAAATGGTTACAAG
The DNA here is from genome assembly GCA_016783885.1 of Bacteroidales bacterium. Classification (GTDB taxonomy): domain Bacteria; phylum Bacteroidota; class Bacteroidia; order Bacteroidales; family JAADJA01; genus JAADJA01. The sequence goes on along the minus strand of JADHVR010000083.1, from coordinate 14,313 downwards.
AAAAATAATAATGATTTGGGATGGCAGGAAAAATCCGGATGGATTAGTAATAAAAAAATCACCGCTTCAGGCAGGATAATATCACCTCACCGAAAATTTATATACCGTTGTATATTTATATTCTTCTCCCGGTCTTAATATCGTATTCGGAAAATTTACTTGGTTAGGCGAATCGGGAAAATGCTGCGTTTCGAGGCACAGACCGAAATGCTTGCTGTAAACCACATCTTTTTTACCCGTAATGCTGCCATCTAAGAAATTCCCCGAATAGAACTGTATTCCCGGTTCAGATGTAAAAACTTCAACTATCCTGCCTGAAACCGGATCGTATAATTCGGTAACTTTTGCAAATTCACCTCCGTTATTCAAAACATAATTATGATCATAGCCTCCTTCCACTTTGTTGATCCTGCTTCCTATGGTAGTGGGTTTCCTGAAATCCATAGGAGTGACGCTTACATCTCTTAATTCGCCTGTCGGTATAAGGCTCTCATCAATTACGGTATATTTATCTGCATCAATAAATAATACGTGCTCCAGGATGTCCCTGCCCGAAGTACCGGCAAGGTTAAAATAACTGTGGTGTGTGAGATTCACAGGAGTGGGTTTATCGGTTTTTGCAGAGTATTCGATTTTAAGTTCATTACTATTGGTCAGCGTATAAAATACTGTTATGTCTAAGTTTCCCGGATAGCCTTCTTCGCCGTCAGGAGACAGGTAATGAAGCTTAACACCCGCGCCATCCTCCGATTGAAATTCTTCAGCATCCCAAACAACTTTATCTAAACCTTTTATTCCTCCGTGAAGATGATTTTCACCGTTGTTGGCTGCAAGTATATATTCTACTCCATCTAATGTAAATTTACCTTTGGCAATGCGGTTTGCATACCTGCCGACTATTGCACCGAAATAGGGTGTTTCTTTCAGATAACCATCCAGATTATCATATCCGAGAACAACATCATCAAAATCACCATTTTTATCAGGAACAAGTATTGATGTGACTATTCCGCCGTAATTGGTGATATTAACTTCCATCCCGTTTTCATTTTTAATCGTGAACAGATAAATTTCCTTGTTGTCAACGTTTCCGAAATTTTCCTTTATTACATTCATTTTCTTTTCTTCTTTTGTTTGTTGATTTTTTTGTTGGTTCTGACAATTATATAAGAAAGCCACTGCCAGGAATATCAACATCGGTTTGTAAATTTTTTTAATGTAAGTTTTCATCTTTTTTAGATTTGATTTCAGAATAATTTTTTATTTCTGCTATGAATTTTTGAATAATCTTATTCGATAAGGGATTCGCATAATCCATTTTTTCAGGGTGCCATTGTATGCCAAGCAGGTACGATTTTCCATAAGGTTCATCCCATTGAACAGCCTCTGTTAAACCATCCTTTGTTTTTGCAATGGCTTTAAGGTCTGATGCAAGTATGTCAACTCCCTGATGGTGGTTGCTGTTAACTTGTCCTTCTGATAAGTTAGTAATGTCTTTCAAAATCGAATTTTCTGCAATAGTAACATCATGAAAGCAATCATAAGTTCCTTTAACCCTATGCTTAATAATTGTGTCAAGATCGGAAGGAATATCTATAATCAAACTTCCTCCAAAATAAACATTAAGGATTTGGTGTCCTCTGCATATTCCAAGAACAGGTAATTCAAGTTCAAGTGCTTTTCCGATTAAGGCAAATTCAAGCGAATCCCTGTAAAAATCGGGCTTATCACATCTTCCGGTATCATTTTCTTTTCCGTATCTGCCGGGAAAAATATCTTCTCCCCCGGTAAGTAAAAGCCCGTCGCAGTTTTCCATAACTGCAAGCGCCGAGTCAATACCCAAATGATACATGTCAATACAAGAAATTGATGTGTCAACAGATTTTATCCATTTAATATAATATTGATAGCTTTTTCCCGGAATGACTTTAGAGATTGCTATCCTGAGTTGTTCGGGCGTTTCGACTGTTTGGCAGGCAATCAGGTTTACGATTACTATTACAACAAACCATTTATAAACAACTCTCTTCATGATATTTTGATATTTGTTGTAATTTCCGGTTTAACATCACGGTAAATTATAAAAAGTAAAGCTGATATAATAACTAATGTAATTGAAAATAAATACAAAATATTTGTGATCCTGAATCCCGGGATAAGGTAAAAACCGGCAAGAAAAGTTCCTGTAATACTTCCAACGGTAGAGATTGCATATAAATTACCAACTGTTGAACCGCTTTTTGCCAGGTTTTTCATTTTTAAGCGTGCAGCAAACGGCGATACCATTCCGAGCAGAATTGAAGGAATTGAAAACAATATCAAAGATGAAATAACGGAGATAATTTTTATATCGTAAATATTTTCAAGTAAAAACTCCAGCACTGCATCTTTTATCAAAGTTGAAAAAGTGATAAAAACTCCGGAAAGCAGGATGATTAATGAAAGAATGGTGAATCTGGGGTTTTTATCAGCTATTCGTCCTCCCGATAAATAACCAAGACTTAAGCTCAGTAAAATGACGCCTATAATGCTGGTCCAGACAAAAATTGAAGTTCCGACATAAGGTCCTAACATTCTGGATCCGATTATTTCAAATGCCATAACTACTGCTCCGCAAACAAAAACGGTAATTTCGAGGAATAACTTTTTCATGCATTAAAACTGTGTGGGCAAATTTATATATTTTTGACCTCAAAATAATAAAATAATGAAAGCATTGATCAGTTTTAACATCCGGAAATTTTATTTGTTATTAATGTTGCTTCCTGTAACAGGCATTCTCTTTCTAATTTCATGTAATAATCAAAACAAACAAAAGGCTGAAGAATCTGAGACAACGGAAAGTTTTGTAAAACATCCTGATTGGAGCAAAAATGCAAACATTTATGAGGTCAACATCAGGCAGTACACCAAAGAAGGTACTTTTAAAGCTTTTGAAAAACATTTGCCTCGTCTGAAAGAGATGGGTGTAGATATTCTTTGGTTAATGCCCATTTTTCCTATTGGTGAGAAAAACAGGAAAGGAACTATGGGAAGTTATTATGCTGTTAAAGATTACATGGCAGTCAATCCTGAATTCGGCACAATGGAGGATTTTAAAGATTTAGTCAAAAAAGCTCATGATATGGGATTTAAGGTCATCCTCGACTGGGTGGCAAATCATACTGCATGGGATAATCAAATGATCTATGAGCATCCTGACTGGTACACTGAAGATTCAACGGGCAAAATGGTATCTCCTTACGACTGGACTGATGTGGCTGATCTGAATTACGACAACCAGGGTTTACGTGATTATATGATGGAAGCATTAAAGTTTTGGGTTGAACAAGCAGATATTGATGGTTATCGGTGCGATGTAGCCGGCATGGTACCGACTGATTTCTGGGATAGAGCCAGGGAACAGCTTGATAATATAAAACCTGTGTTTATGCTTGCCGAAGCCGAACAGGTTGATCATCACGAAAAAGCATTTGATATGTCGTATGCATGGGAACTTCATCATATTATGAACCAGATTGCCAAAGGAGAAAAAAATGCAAACGATATTGAAATCTATATGGAAAAACAAGACACTCTTTACCCTGCAAATGCTTATCGTATGATTTTTATCACTAATCATGATGAAAACTCCTGGAACGGAACTGTAAACGAAAGAATGGGAGAGGGGGCGAAAGCATTTGCCGTACTGACTTATACTTTACCGGGAATGCCTCTGATTTACAGCGGTCAGGAAGTGGGGTTGGATAAACGATTGGAGTTCTTTGAAAAGGACGAGATCGACTGGGATTTTGATTCTTCATTGGTTAAGTTTTATACGAACCTCAACCATTTGAAATCCGAAAACAAAGCTCTTTGGAACGGGGAATATGGTGGAGAACTGAAAAGGATTAAAACATCGGATGATGAATCTGTATTTGCCTTTATCAGGGAAAAAGAAGGCAATCAAATTTTTGTCATTACTAACTTAACTGATAAGCCGGTTTCTGTTACTCTATTTGGAAAGGATTATTCAGGAATTTATATAGATGTTTTTTCAGGTGAAGAAAAAATATTTGGAAATAATGCGGAACTTGAAATAAAACCATGGGGCTTTCTAACCTCTAAGCGGTTTGCCTGAAATTATTTCTCCTACCACCTCAAAATATTATTTAGCCAAAACATAATGATAAGGAATAAGATATTATGTTTGCATAAGTTAAACCAAAAGGAAATTATTAGCTACAGAGAAGAAAAATTGTTTAAAGATTTTTTGATTTGAAAGATTTTACAGAAAAAATACTGGCCTATAAATGGCTTATTATAATACTGGTTACCATTTGCACCATTCTTTTTGGATACCAAATTAAAAATCTTAGTATTGATGCAGACATCCTGAGTTCACTGCCTGATAATGACCCGGATGCTGCTTTGTTAAAACGCATAAGTGAAAAGTTTGGTGGAAACAGTATGGGTGTTGTAATCCTTGAAACTGATGATATTTACCAAACTGAGGTCTTGGAACACGTGAAGTCCATTACTGATACGATAAGTGACATTGAAGGAATATCCACGGTTACAAGTCTTACAAATATTATTAACATTAAAGGACAGGAGTATGGTTTTGAAATTGGTAAACTTGTAGATGAGTACGAATTACCTGAAACACCTGAAGAATTTGAAAAGTTAAAAGATGATGTGCTGGCCAACGAAATGTACAAAGGGTCCATTGTTTCGGAAGATGGAACCGCAACCCTAATCATCTTTACTTTGCAGGATGGTTCAGATGTACGGGCTATTGCCAAATCTGTAATTGATAAAACCACTGCACTTAATCTGCCGAAAAAGCTTTATTATATAGGATCGCCTATGCTCGTAACCTATATTTCAGATTTAATGAAAGGGGATTTGACCAGGCTTTTACCCATTGCCTTTTTGTTGATTGCCATTATCTTATTGTTAAGTTTCCGGTCGGCTAGCGGGGTAATTTTACCATTATTAACCGCAGTAATAGCAATAATTTGGAGTTTAGGGATTATGTCATTACTGGGTTATAAAATGTCGATGATCTCTAATAATATTCCTATTATATTATTGGCTATCGGCAGTGCTTATACCATACACGTTTTGAACCGGATAAATCAGCTTCGTATAACAGATCGGGACAATGCCATTAAACTGGCGCTGGCGTATGTTATGATTCCAGTTATGCTGGCAGCCCTAACGACAATCATCGGGTTTATATCATTTATTTTTGGTGCTTATTTAGACATGATCGTTGATTTCGGTATTTTTACCGCTCTCGGAACATTCCTTGCCTGTCTGTTTTCCATTTTCTTTGTACCTGCTTTATTGGATGTATTTACTAGCAAAAAAAGAAACAAAGCCCTTTTTTTCAAAAAAATTAAAAAATCATATTTGTCAGAAAATTTTCTCTCACCACTAAGAATTTTGCTGTTTAAGCATCCCAAATACGTTTTAACCACCTGGAGTGTTTTGATACTAATAAGTTTAGTTGGTACGTTTTTTATTAAGCGTAGTGTTGATATACAGGAATATTTTAAAAAGGGCAATCCAACACGTGAAGCCGAACGCATAATGGTTGAGAAATTTGGAGGGACCAAACCGATTTTTGTACTTTTCAAGGGCGATATGCAAAGCCCTGATGTGTTGAAAACAATGATTGAAACAGGAGCATACATGGAGAAAAGCCCTGATATTTACACCACCCAATCAATAGCTGACTTAATTGCCGAATTAAATGCTGCTGTTACCGGTGAAAAGAGAGTTCCGGATGAACAGGAAAAAATCGAACAATTATGGTTTTTACTTGATGGTAATGAAGTGGTGCAGCGTTTTGTTAGTGAAGACCTTGATGAGGGGATTATCATTTCTAAGTTCAAATCACCGGATAATTCTTCCAAAAAAGCGTTTGCCAATTATATGAAGGCGTTTATTGATAAACATTCAACTGAAAGCTGCCAGATAGAAATAACAGGAATGCCTTTCGTTGACATTACAATGGACAGAAGTTTGCTCAACAGCCAGTTTGGCAGCATATCAATTGCTATAATTTTTGTAGTAATATTTGTTGGATTGATTTTACGCTCATTATCCAGCGGTATTTATTCCGCCATTCCAATTATTGCTGCTATCATTATTTTATTTGGTGTTATGGGCCTGACCGGTATTTCACTTAATATTGCTACTGTTCTGGTGGCAAGCGTGGCTCTTGGAATTGGGATTGACTATTCCATTCATATTATTTCTCACTTTAACCATACTTATCAAATTACAGGCAATGCCAAAATAGCCATTGAAGATTCAATCATGATCAGTGGTAAGGCGATTATTATCAATGTCATTTCAGTATCAGCAGGGTTCTTGATCCTGATTTTTTCCGAAATGGTGCCTTTACAATATTTTGGATTTCTTATAGCACTTAGCATGTTAGGTTCCAGTCTTGGTGCATTAACTTTGCTACCTGTAATTTTGATATTAGTGCACAGGAAAAAAAACAATGATCATTTTAATTTAAACCAATGAGACACTGCAAACTAATTTCGATTATCTTGGTCATGTTGATTTTTGGAGTAAATGTTTCAGTAGCACAGAACGCTGATTCGCTTCTGCAATACATGGACAATCTGATGTCGGCACCTAAGGATAAGCAGGCGACAGTTAAAATGATTCTTACCAATAAATCCGGAAAAGAAAAAGTAAGGGAGGCCATGATGAAGCAAAAGGGTAAGGATAAAAAGTTATACCGCTATACCAAACCTGAATCACAGGCCGGAATATCGACTTTGTCGCTACCCGATGATGTAATGTGGCTCTACATGCCTGCATTTGGCAAACCGACAAAAGTATCCTTACTGTCCCAAAGCCAGACATTTACCGGAACAGATTTTTCTTATGAAGATATGGAAAGTAAGTCATATAGCGAAAGGTATTCGCCGACCTTGTTTGAATCCGGTGATGCCGAAAATTATGTACTGAAACTGATACCCATATCTAAAAAGTCAAAGTATTCCAGGATTGTTTTATACCTGAATAAAACCCACTTTTATCCTGTAAAAATGGAGTATTACGATAATCGCGGTAATTATTTTAAGGTAGCTACTTACAGGTACACCAAACAAGGAAAGTATTGGTATGCAGAAGAGGTGCTGATGACCGATTTAAAAAAAAGCCACTCAACCGGAATATTGATGACCGATGTAAAATTTGACCAGGGCCTGTCGGATGATGAATTTCGTGTTGAAAATTTAAAACAATAGGCTGTTTTGTCTTGCAAGGGTTCAGTCAATAAAATCAAATATTTGATTCTGATATTTTTCTTTTTTAATGATCTCCCTCATCTTTAACATGGAAAAGTAGGGTGTGTCATCCAAAAAAATGTTTGCCAGCCATGCTGGAATGTTTCCTCCGGGATCGACCTGCATCTGGAAAGTTACATCAAGTTTACCGGTCTTAAGTACATATACGCTCCAAAATCCTTTCCCTTTAACCCTAACCACTTTATCCTTCACTTCCAGGTAATCATGGAGGAGTTCAATATCCACAAACAATTTACTGCTGTCGGATATCCACCTGAACCTGTTAAGATAAATACCATCACGGTTCCTGAAGGGAAAGGGTGCCGTTGCCTCGGAATAATATACCTGTAATGTATCTCCTGATTTTTCCAGTAAATCCGCATACTTTACATTATAAGCCCAATCGGGGAGACTTTCAATATCTTTTAATACAGCAACGAAAGATTGTATCGATCCATCCAACAGCATCTTAGCCTTGAATGCTTCAAAATCAGACTGTTCAGTTGTGCTGGAGAATACTTTGATGCCGTTTTTGTCTTTTCTCAACTCCCATCTTTCCTGCGCATGTGATAAGATACCCCATACAACGAAGAGTGCCACGATCAATATATATTTAATAAGCCGTTTATGCATCCATTGGAAAAATAACGGTCGGTTTCAAAGATAAAATCGTTTGCCCATTTAAATTCAAAAAGATGATTAGAAGGATTCTTTTTTGATTGAGAATAAGCATAATGATTACTTAGACCAACAAAAAATAGTATTATTAATATATATTTATGAAATTTCATTAATTCAATTAGAAAATTCATTTAAGTTGACAATTCATACACCAAAATAGTTGGATTCACCTTTTATTTTATTGTTTTACTTAACAGTTGTTTAAATTGTTTAGAATTCCTGATTTTATCATATTCAATCGGTGTAGGATTTTTAAACTCAATTCTATAACCTTTTGGTAAATCCATTTCTTATTCCCTTTTCATTTGTTTCTTCACCTTGCCCATAACGGTTTGCGGTATGCGCAGTGCGGGTTTCAGGGTACTCATCTCTCGAACCGTAGTATTTAGATTAGTATTTATTATCCAATTTGAATTGAAAAAAGCAATCTGGTGGATATGTCACTCCGACGCGGAGAGATACTTTTCTTTTAATTTGTCATACACCGAGATTAGCTCAGTAGCCTGTTCGTTCCGGTCAAACAGGCCACTTCTCCAGCCAAGGGGTTCCCAAATGCAGGCACCTTTTCCCATGCCGTCGGGCAGGCTGAATATAATATCATGCACCTCACGCTTATAGTCGGAATATTCCACCACATTCAGCGGTTTGTTATAGCGTTTTCTCAGGTCAATCAGGTTGCTTTTTAGATCATCCAGAGTGCCATGCCAACGCGGATAATAAGAGAGACCGATAATATCAAACCGCACTCCACGGGCGATCATATTGTCCAGCCAGAATACTGCCTCGTCATTCTGTCCCCCAAGGGCAATATGCATCATCACAGGCAGATTGAGGTCTACAGCCTCCACGCCTTCAACACCCGCTTTAAGCAGGTCTGCCAGTTGGTCGGGATGGCTTATGTGGCCATCGGGCCAGAGTATCCCGTGGTTGATTTCATTCCCGATCTGAATCATAGCAGGCAATGTACCCTGTTGTTCCAGAGCAAGGAGCACATTCGTGGTATATGTTTTCAGGGAATCCTTCAGCGTTTCAAAATCCAGATCTGTCCATGCATGGGGTTTGTATTGTTGCTGCGGATCAGCCCAGTAGTCGCTGTAATGAAAATCCAGCAACAATTTCATTCCGGCATCCCTGATCCGTCTGGCCATTTCAAGGGTATAGTTGAGCCCACAATATCCCTGGCCCGGTGAATATCCCTTTTCGTTTTCCGGGTTGACAAAGATCCGTAATCGGATATAATTGAATCCGTGGTCGCGTAACAGTTCGATGGCATCTTTCTCTTCACCGTTTTCAAAAAATTTCTTTCCCTGGTCCTCAATCTGTGGAAGGAATGAAATATCGGCTCCAATCATCCTGTCGATGGGTTTGGTAGTTGGCGGTAGCTGATCCGGCTCCGGTTTCATCATGACCAGGTCCGCCGGGAGAGTATGGATCTCATGGGATCCGGGCCAGAGCTTTCCCGACCTGACTTCAACCTTTATCCTGTCGGGTTCGGTACCGGCAATGAACAAAAGGTGACAAGTTCCATTCACCAATTGCCATTCAGCATATTTTTTACCAGACGTATCTGTCCGAAGAACGAGGTCGCTCCCGTCAGCGGCTGTAACCTTTCCGTCTCCGGCTACAGTTATATGGATGGAATCAGTGGCTGAGGTGATCTCCCGCCCGCTGCTATCCGTAACGGCAATTCTTAAACGGGTCCGATCCCTGCCGTCGGCAAGCAGGGTGGTGCTGTAACTGGTCAGCATAACAGATAAGGGTATACCTGATTCAACCCGGCTGACTGAGGCAAATTCCGAAGTGTTCGTTTCCAGTGGATTACACTGGATCAATAATGCGATTCCCAAGAAAGAAATAAGTTTAAATAATTTCATGATAATAATTATGTAGGAATAAATAAATGCCAATGTTTTGCAAATATGGCCCGTAGCCGTTCCTTTGCAGGATGTTTGTTAATTACTCGTATGTTTATGTTTCTACTCATGTGTCTTGATGAACGTAAAGCGGCTATGGGCTATGATTTGCTGTTAGGCACTGGTTTTTTATAATAGTCAGTCCCAAATATTTTAATAATATTCCTTCTACAAGAGCTATTAAGGATTGGAAAACAATATAATAATATTTTCTTTAACCCTCACAGGTTTTCCGTTAAGCTTACCGGGAATCCATTGTGGCATATTTTCAACAATTCTTAGTGCTTCTTCACTACAGCGTTCGCAAAAACTCACCCCGCTTCGTATTTTCAAATTGGTTAACGAGCCATCTTTCTCCACAACCACCGATACAATTACCACTCCCTCAGGATAAAGTCTAGTATCTTTTTCTGGATATACACGAATTGAATCGATGAATTGGATTTCTTTTAGATGACCTCCAGGAAACTCTGGTTCATATTCAACCTCCTCTGGCAAGAAGATTGGATTTAGTTTTAGATAAGCTGCATTTCGTAAATAAAGTAATTTTGATTCCTTTGAAATAATTTCTAATTCGGATTTGTTAAGCCCGTGTAACAATCTTGAACAGACTTCTTCAATATCAATTTTTCCATAATGGTATACTGAAAAATCAGCTATGTGGTATCTAACACCTGGACGAAGTCTCAATTCACTTCTATACCATGTGTTTGAGTAATATTGTTGAATGACCATCTTATCGAATACATTTATATATTTTACATTAAAAGAAACAGATCTCCATTTCAAGTCATTAACATAAGCGACATTGTAGTCAATCTTTAGTGATAAATCTCTATTATATTTTTTTAATGTCGTATCAAGTGGAATAACCTTTATAACAGCAACTTGGGCTAGTATCGGTTTTTTTTCCTTGTTTTCATTAATTAGGTTAATAATAAAATCATAGTTTTCTACTGAATTGAGATTATTGAGTGCAAATATTCGCATCAAAGTGCCATATTCTTCTTGCATTACAATTCTGATTAAAAACTCTTGATTGGTTATTAACGATAATGCTTTAATCTTAATCTTTTCATTTTCATGAGTCAAAGCAATATTTTCAAGTTCTTTACAATATTCTAATTTCCCTTTGGAACACTTTTTTGATAATTTTTCTAAATCTTTAATATAGATCTGTGCAAAAGAAGAATTGTGAAGAATAAATATCGAAATAAGAAGTAAGACCCTCATATTTGACATCATTCTAAAATTTTTATTATAAGTCCACATTGTTTTTTGATTTTTAGTAAATTATATGTTTTCTTTATTTCGGACGAGTCAAACTTGTGCCTAACGGTTTGGTATATGAAATGTTTGGCAATCAAGGCGTTTCGCTATCAAACCACTATTAAGTTTATTAATTGCACTGACCTCAAATATAGCACTTTCTGCCAAATGTTTTATATACCGTGTTACCAACTGGGCGTTTTTCATTCTTCTAATATTCATTTAAAGGTTCTGCCATGTTTTGCACGACAGAACCTGTTAATAATTGAATTTTATTTAATTCCAAATGGGATTTTAAGATTTATACTAATATTCCTGCCAATATTAAAATAGCCAATTCCCTTTAATGTTGATAAATGGTCTATGTAAGTTTCATTTAACAAGTTATTTACCTGAACAGACAAAGATACCATCTGATTTGCCCATTTTATATTTGTTCCTATTCCTGCATTTAATAAAAAATAGCTGTCGGTTTTCGTTTCAAACATTGCAGGATTATTTTGCTTTGCGGCAAAAAGTCCTCCAACTTTGAAAAAAGTATTTTTCAGGAAAGACAATTTTTGCTTTTGAAATTTGAGTTCAAACCTCAGTTTATTTTGAGGAATAAATGGCAGATAACTTCCGTTATCTTGTTTGCCAATCAGATAAGCATAGCTTGTTTTAAAATTTAACCAGTCAAACGGCAAAACATCAATAGAAAGCTCACCACCATAAATTTCAGAATTGGTTTGCGAGTACCGGTAGATTTTATCGCCACTGGCAATTGTATCGTCAGTTGGGGCAATAAAAATATAATCGTTAATACTGTTATAAAAACCGGAAACATCAACCATCATAAATTTTGAATGAAAATGGGCACTTAAATCGGCTTCGTAACTACGTTGTGATTTTAATTCGGGGTTTCCCTGCTCGTATCTTGCTCCGTGCATACCATTTTGCGTTAATTCGGCAATGTTAGGTGTTCTGTAAGCAGAAGCAAAATTTGTGCGCAACAAGATATTTTTGTTTACTTCATAAGTTGCACCGAGGGAAGCACTTACATTTCCATAATCAGTATTAACTGCCTCTTTGTTTGTTTCTGCCTCTGTTGATATGGAACGGAAATCATATCTTATACCGGCTTGGGCTTTCAGCTTTTTAAAAAAAGTATGTTGAGCTAATCCAAAAACAGAGAAATCATTCACATCGGCATCGGGCAATACATGATTTGGGGCTTTATTGTTTCTGTTGGTTTTATTAGCTCCCTGCAATCCTACAATGTATTCCGAATTCGCTGTTGATGGCAGATAAGTCTTTACTTCATAGGAAAATGTGTTCAAGTCCATATCAACCATTTCAAAAAAAGGCTTATTCTCATCGGTCTGCAATCGCCTGTTGTTCATTTGGTAAGCTGCATTCAAATAAATTTTATATTTTCCAAGGAATAAGGTATTTCTGGTAGAAATGATATGATTGGTTAAATCCTGATACCAAAATTTGTTTTTCCTTCCATTTTCGATTGTTAACATAACAGCATCACCTACACACATTCCAAGTTTAGGTTGGTTGTAATCATAATACAACCGGAACAGTCCAAAGGATTTATTTATACCCAAATTGGCTTTAAAACTGTTTTCATTAAAGCGGGTATTGGGAACATAATCATCATAGCTATCTCTATAATCAGTATGGCTTTTTATCCCGCCACGTAAGCCCCAAAAAAAACTTTCGGAACTTCCTTTTATACCAAGATTACTAACAATTCCTTGTGTGTTTGAGTGGTATTGTATATTGTAATCACCAAGAATTTTACCTATTGGAGCAGGTTTTTCTTTCAGCACATTGATAACACCACCAACAGCATCAGAACCATAAAGTAATGAAGCAGGACCTTTTATTATCTCTATACGATCAATACCAAATTCATCAATAAGAAAGGGATGGTTTTCTGAAAACTGAAAATTTTCCATTTTTACACCATTGTTAAGCATCAAAATATTAGTCATTGATAAGCCACGAATAACAGGTTTAGCAACACCTGTTCCTTTGGCAATCATATCAACTCCAGGTATGCTGGTGATGGCTTCAGTAAAAGTAGGCGTACCAATAAAAGTAATTCCTTTGCTTTTAATCAAATCAATTTTAATAGCATTTTCGTGTTGAGTTGAATACGTCCCACCCGAAATAACAACTTCCTCAGCTTGTAATACGGCTGTTTCCATTTCAATATTTAATATTGTTTCCGTATTATTGGCAAAAATAGTTTTAATAATGGTTTTATAACCTATATACGAAAACTGAATTTTTAATTTTCCTTTGGGTAAATTGGTCAATACAAATTCACCATTTTTATCGGTTAATGTGCCTTTATTCTGTTCAGGAAGATAAACATTGGCAAAAGATAAAGCCTCATTATTTGTTTTACCGGTTACTCTGCCTTTGATACTGTTTTGGGCAAAACCGATTTGGTTCATCATTGCAAATAGCATAATGATAAACCATGAAATTTTTACTTTTTTCATATAAGTTTAAATTTTTAAAGTTGGCTATACGTTGCATAACCAACAACCTGTTAATAAATTAATGAATTAGAATAAATACTATAACAGCAATTAATTAAACTGCTATTGTTATGAATTAACAGGTGGTGCTCGCAGGTAAAATGAGTAGAAGGAAATTATTATACATGCACTTTGGCTGTATAAAGCATAATAATCTGAAAAGAATTCAGGTTTGCCAGTATTTTGCGGATTTTTATTATCAATAAATTCGACAAATTCGAAAGCACAAATCGGGCAGTTTTTATGCTTTTCATTAACTTTCGGTTTGTCTGAAAAAGAAATATGATGATGCTCGTGGTGTACATACAGAAAATGTGTTACTCTTATCAATAAGGGGCTGAATAAAACAATCGTCAGGAATATTGAAAGGTATTTTCTGTATGATATAGTTTTATTCATTATTTTTCAATCAAATCCCATTTTAATCAAATGTTAATTTTCTTCAATAATGCCATTTTCTTCGCCTTGTTGGTAACGGCAGTTTGTCTAAAAACCCTCCGTTTTATCAGAATTCAGGCAAATATAAGCCGATTTAAGGGTGCTTTGAAAAAATCAGTAAATATTTTATTGTAAAATAAGTTTTTGTTAAATCGGCTTAATCTGGCCCGTTTT
>JADHVR010000023.1 GCA_016783885.1 Bacteroidales bacterium | reverse complement strand
TTTGCCTGACCCATAGGAAATTTTGCTAATTTTGACATGTTTGTATATTTTTTAGATTTAACATGTCCAAATATACAAATTAACCAGTTAACTACCAAGTAATTAACCGGTTTATTTTCTTAACTTATTGACATTGGTCAGCAATCCACAGTTGGCAGTCAACAAATCTGCTGCTTTGAATTTGGGCAATGGAAACAGAAAACCGATTTATTGATTTTTTGTAAAGTCAGTAACACGCTTGTGCAGATATTTACGCGATATCTGTTTTACGGGGTACCACGCAGAAGCAAGACCAATTAGCAAAACGGTTAAAAACACAGCAATAAAATCAAGCATTTTCATCTCAACCGGATAATAAGGAATTATAAAAGCGCTGGCGTCGCTTCCTAATTTAATCAATCCGAATTTAATTTGAATCGCACAGAGGATATAACCAACTATTAGCCCAACAATCGCTCCGGTAACAGATATTAATAATCCTTCAATAAGAAATATTCTCTTTATCAGTTTTGCGGAGGCTCCCATACTGAAAAGAATGGCAATATCTTTCTTTTTATCTAAGATCAGCATCGAAAGCGAGCCAACAACATTAAAGGTAGCAATTATTAGTATAAAAGTAAGGATGAAGAATATTGCCCATTTCTCCGATTTCATTATTTTATAAAGAAGCTCTTGCTGCTGCAACCTGTTTTTAACGGTAAACCGCTCACCAACAATTTCTCTGACTCTTTCCTGCACCGCCTTAATATCGGCATCTGTTTGTAACCTTAATTCTATTCCGGTAACTTCATTGTTATATTCTAAAAGTTGTCTTGCAAACTCAATCGGAACAATTATATATTTTGAATCTATCTCCTGCTGCACTGAAAAAACAGCCGAAGGCAACAATTGCCCGGAGTTAAATGAATGTTCAATATCGGTTAATCTTTTTTTTGTTCTGCGCGGAACAAAAACATTAACAGGTGTTATAAAATCATTCAGGTTTATCCCAAGATGATATGCCACCAAATAACCCATTATAGCATAATTAATATTTCCTTGTTTAGTTAAGAATTCGCCATCGACAATCATTGTATCTAAAGGGTTCATGTAAATAAAATCTTCACTAACTCCTTTTATAGTAACTATGTATTGCTCCGTTTTATACTTCAGCAGTGCATTTTCTTCAACCACTTCGGTGTAACTTATTACCCCCGGGATTTGTTCGATTTTTTCACGTGGAATTTGGTCAGCATTAAAAGTTTTTCCATCTTTTACGGCTATTATTAAATCGGGATTAAACGTATTGAAAAGCGATTTAACCAAATCTTCGAAGCCGTTAAAAACGCTCAGTACAACAATTAGCGCCAGTGTTCCCATAGTAACTCCTGCTACAGAAATTCCGGAAATAATATTGATGATATTATGCGACTTTTTTGAGATAAAATATCGCCTTGCTATGTAAAATGGGAAGTTCAAGGTTAGATTTTGAGTTTTAAAATAAATTCTTTTGGTAAAAGCTAATTAAATGTTTATGAAATTAAGGCTTATCCATTTTAGCCAGGATTTTATTGTGCTTTTTCTTCTGTTTGAAGTAGTTTCATTATAACCTTCCTCCATAATTCTATTAATAATTTGTTCATCTGAAATTTTCTCACCTTGTTTAATATAAACACCAACTAAATCATTAAAAATTTTTGTTTTTAAAATAGCTTTTGTTAATTCTTCATTTCTTTCATCTCTGTTTTGAATTTGGATAATTTTTTCTCCAAGGTTTGATAATTTAAATATTCCATGTTTTCGTTCTGCCAAACCAATAAAAACCGCAGCATTACCATAATAATCGCCCTGGCGTTCGTCAAATTCAAAATATTCAGCAATGCAAAATTTATCTGATGGATTACTTAACAAATAAGTGGTAGTGTCGATAACTTTATTCAAATCATCAGCTTGTGGAATTGGTATATTGGGTGGCGTATAAGTTTCCTGTCCTAATAATTCATTAATCTTCGTTTTTATTTTTTTTTCTGTAATTATTATACCTAAAGCTTTATTTGATAAAATGTGATAATCATAATATTTTAGATTGAATTTTATTTCAGTAAAATAATATATTCCATTACTAAAGGAAATTAATACTGTTCTTATGTGTTTATTGGTTTTGTTTTTAAAGTGTTGCAGAGGATAAAATAATTGTCTGATATTAAAATTTTTTCTTGTGCTATTTTTTGCTTCAATTATAATAAATTGCTTTTCCCCTTCATAACCTGCGTCTATTTCTATTTGTACACCTTTAACTTTAAATCTATCAATATTTTCTGAAAGTATTAAATCAAATTCATTAGAAAATAATCTGCCTCTTGTAGTTAATTTTAAATCACTAACATCAAAATATTGATATAAAAGACCTGAATGATATGCGAAATCAATTGCATTGGATTCACTCATATCGGGTCTGAATTTTAAAGTATCTAATTTAAAATCGAATCTTGGGAAATATTGTTCCGGTACTAATACACTATAATCAGGAAGTTGAATAAAGCTTTTGTGATCAAGGTCATGAAAGATGATATATTCACCATTTGTTATAGCATTAATATTTAATTTGTTTTTTCTGAATATTATTGGCAACGACTCAAAAGTATCAAATTTAGCCATTAACCTTGCTTCTCTTACTTCATTTATTTGATTGGAAGTAATTGTAAAGTATTTTTTAGTATTAATACTTTCTAAAATATTATACTTTTCAAATAGAAAATCCCAGGCGGTATTAGTTTTATTTATCCGGGTCATAATTTATTATTAAATATTCTTCAATTTTTCCTCTTCCTTCTCCATTTGAGTTAATACTACGATTTGCAGGCACCGAAATAATATTAAAATCATTATACAAATTTTTAATAAAATCCGTTGAAGAATTGCTTAACATTATTTTACAGCCTTTCCATGTTAATTTTTTAATAACTTTTTGCAGCCTGGTTTGTTCGTTTTTATTGAACCGGTCTAAATTATAACCGGTAAATGATGATGTAATAGAAATAGGATCATAAGGTGGATCAAAATAAATAAAATCTTCTTTATTAGCATTATATACCGCTTCCTCAAAGTCAACATTTAATATTTCAATGTTATTAATATTTAAAAATCTATTAATAGCATAAATCGTTGATTTTTGAATAATTTTCGGATTTTTATAATTACCAAAAGGAGTATTAAAATGACCTTTGCTATTAACACGAAACAAGCCATTATAACAAGTTTTATTTAAATATATAATTCTTGAAGCTTTTTCAATATCTGATAACCCGAAATAATTTTTTATTCTGTCTAATTGTCTAATCTTATAATAATAATCTTCAGTATTTATATGTTTGTTAATACTATTAAGAAGCTCATCAGGAAAATACTTGATTACTTTATAGCAATTAATTAACTCTTCATTTAAATCATTAATAAAAGCTTTTTCAGGCTGTAAATCAAACAACACTGCACCTGCTCCCAAAAAAGGCTCAAAGTAAATATTAAAATTTTTTGGTAAATATTTTCTGATAAAAGGTAAAAGTTGCCTTTTCCCCCCTGCCCATTTAAGAAAAGGCTGAACTAAAGAATCCTTGCTTCTTATATTGTATAGTGTTAGTTGTTCTTTTGCTTCCATTTTTTATTATCAACAAATTTACTAAATATTATATAACAAAAATTGATTTTTATATATTATCCGATAAAACATAATTTATTTCCACGCCTTAACAATCAAACCGGTTCCTGTTTTATGTTTCAAGGTAACATCCATATAGTTGAGCAATAAAGAGAACGGTAAAGTTATCAAATAATAAAAAGGTAAAACGATAAAAAATACTTTAGAAATATTTACCATTAAAATGGGATATTTCATTGAGAGTTTCCAGGATATTTTACCGGGTGAGCCGTAGTTATATCGTGCTTCCATTTTAGAAAATCCGGCTCTTTTAAGCTTTTCCTGTATTTCGTCAATATTGTATCCGTCTCTCACATGTTCTTCAATAAACGAATCGTGATCGTGGTCGTGCACATCCGATCCTCCCTGGTCGGAAGGCGTGGAAATTAAAACCATCCCCCCGGGTTTTAATGAAGCAAAAAAATTCTCAAACACTTTCACATCTTCGAGGATGTGCTCCATTACATCAACCGAAAGGATCAAATCATAATTATTTTCAGATATGAATTTAGTCAGATCTCCAAAGCTGAAAGAAACATTCGTTCGTCCGATGTTGTTAAAAAAAACACTACAATCTTCAATCTGATCTTCCTTAACATCCACCCCTGTTATTTTCCAATTCCGGTTTTGTGAAGATAAAAAATAAACATATTGCCCAAAACCTGAGCCTGCATCCAGTATTTCAATATTTGCTTTTTTGCCTTTTGCCCATTTTCTTACCTCCTTTTTAATATGCCATGTTCTGAGCAGTAACAAGTTGAGAAGCCTGTAAAACAACTTCCTCAGGAATGGGCTTCTGTTAAAAATATTTCCGAGTGTTTTCTTTATCGGGTCGTATTGCATTTGAAATTGTAAATTTGAAATTGTAAATAAAAAACAGGAAACTTTAAACTTTGAATTTTACAATTTTCATTTTTTTATTTTGCATTATATTTTCTTCTAATCATCCAGCAACTTTTCTATATTCTCAATATAATCCAGCGAATCATCAATGTAAAACTGCAATTCGGGTATAGCCCTGACTTGCTTACCTATTCTCTGACCCAATTTATACCTGATTTCTTTTGAATGTAACCTGACTGACTCAATCAAATCTTCCTTATCTTTTGTGGCAAACAGGCTCAGATAAACTTTTGCAATCGCCAGGTCTTTTGTTACATTAACTTTGGTAACCGTTATCATAGCTCCTCTGAACAAATTCCTGCTTTCACGCTGAAAAATGTCGCCAAGATCCTTTTGCAATAATCTTGATACTTTATTTTGTCTTGTTGATTCCATGCTGCAAAAATAAGATTATCCTGTAAAATGCAGAAAATTGAATAAAGAAAAGAGGTTATTTTTAGGGAATTATTGTAAGGGTGAAATTATTGTATCATTAATTTAATATTCACTCCTTCGTCAGTTACGATAAAATATATTCCTTTATTTAAACAATGAACATCTATTGATCTGACTTTGGTTCCCCTGGCTATAAGCTGTCCGACTGAATTGAATAATTGAAAGTTTAGCGATTTATCGAAGTAAACGATGCCGTTATTTACGGGATTTGGATAAACCTTTATTAAATTGTCTGAATTGAATATTTCTACAATCGAACCGGTAACATTACTATATCCGGGAGTTGGAATAATATAAAAAATCCACTCATAGCCTCCGTCAGGTTCTCTCCCAAAAGAAACATCTGTTATTTGTTGCCCGAAAGTAATTGTATCAATGAAAAAAAAACCGGTATTTTCAGCATCAAATATTCCAATCTCCTCTCCATCTATGTCCAATTTAAAATCCGTGTGGTTAGCGCCCTGTTCGGGATCATTATCTGCCCAGATCAAAATAAAATCACCCGGCTCAAGGTTTATATCAGGCATTTGCCATTTATCAGGGTTCTGCAGGTTATCCGAAAGGTATTTATCGCCAAGCCAAACCTGTTCTTCATCACCGTTATAAATTTCAATCCAATCATCGTATTCGCCATATTCATCTGCAATTGTTGAATCGTTGCTTGCCATAAATTCATTAATGTAAAGGGCAGGCTCTTCCGATTCTAACAACTCTACAATTACAGGAGAGCAAGGCATTATAGAATAATATCCAAAATTATCTTCAGCCGAAATTCGATATTTTATTGTTGTATTAACAGGTATATCTAAAATGACCCCACCATAAATTTTGTCTCCCTCTTCTCCGTCAAAATGTTCGCCATCGTCATACATAAATTTGAATTGAGACGAACCGTAGTTAATTGTATAAACCAATTTAACTTCAGGATTTGTATCCTCATCCTCAACATAAGCCCTTACCCATAAGTTCTGTCCGATGAACAATTTTCTATTTCCGATATACTTTATTACAGGATTAATGCTATTCAATATCAATTGTTCAATCGCGGTACTGTTTCTAATTTGAATATAAGGCTTCAAACCATAAGTAACATGCCCGCCCAAAGCCTGGATGTATGAATTATGAAAGTCGCTGATAGTATATCCATAATCTAAAGTGTAATACGGATCAACTTCAACATAAGGTGTTATTTTTTCTTTTATTTCATCCATTCGTGGGAAAAACAGGTTTTCATCAGTGTATTCAGTGATAAGTTTATTTAGATAGAAAGAAAATTGATCTTTTAATTTTGAATTAGAGATCAGTCTTGTATAAAGAGGTCTGACCTCGCCACCATGCTGCTGCCAGTCATAAATATTTCGTGTTCCCCAGTCGCGTCCAAACCAGTCAATTCCATAAGTATTGTCCGGGTCATAAGGGATATACTCAAATTTACCGGTTTGGGTATTATGGTAGAGATAAAAATTGTTTTTATTGTAAATATAACCGTCCCAGTTGCCTGTAAAAATATCAACAGCAATAATCTTTAAGTAATCATAAATATTGAACACCTTGTCTAATTCACAAACTAACTGTTCATCGGGTGTATTATTCAGAACATCAATAAAATGAGCCAAATCGGAGTAATCATCCTGCAGGACATTTGTTTTCAGGGCATAAGCCCGGCGTTCTCCTGCCGTAAATTTATATAGATCAGGATTGGAACCGAGATAATCCAGGTCGGCAGGCCACAGGCATTTATACAGGTTGCCATCCTGGTTACCGAAACGGGAATCAACGAATTCTTCATCAATATGTTCAACATTTATATAAAGTCCGTAATAATTATTATTGATGTAAACCAGCACATGATTTGACCGGGGAGCGGGTATATCAAATTCCCGCAACAAATCCCAGCATAATTTAGCCCTGATCACCGATGGGTCATTATGCTCTCCATTCAGATTTAATTTTTCCAGACCGTAATATTTCCTTCCCGGTTCAAATTTATTAAAAGATACCTTAAATGATTTTTTGGCAGCCCAGCGGGAAGTATTGCCTCTTAGCCGGAAACCTACATCAATAACCGTATCCTTAATTATCCCGTTATCAAAAATGAAATTAGCATGAAATTCCGTGTTACTTTCCGGGTTATCGTATATCCATTGGAGCGTGTCGGGGTTGATGAAAATATCAATACGCGGGACAATGGAATCGACAAATACCTGACCTTTATCGGGGAAAGACGGTTGGGAACAAAGGATATTTGTTATAAACGTAAGTAATAATAGAATTCCTGATGTTACTTTTCTTCTCATGTGAATATTTCAGTACAGATTCCAAAGTTACTAAATATTTTGAAAATGAAAAAAAGTTGACTTTGGCTTGATAAAAAAAATTTAATTGAAAAGGAAATTTAATTTTCATTAATACTAAACCCAAATGCCTCCATCATCTTATAAAATATCCCGGTATTTTCATAAATTCCTCTGAAGTTATCAGAGCCTGGTCCGTAAGCAAAAACCGGAACCATAACACCGGTATGATTGCCACTGGTATATTTTGCTATTACTTCACCTTTTTCCAGATCACCATTATTCAGTCCCATACCTCCTGTTTCATGATCGGCTGTAACTATTACCAGTGTATTCCCATCTTTTTCGGCAAACTCCAATACTTTCCCAATTGTCCTGTCAAAATCGAGCATTTCATCCACAATATATTTTGTATCGTTTGCATGTCCTGCCCAGTCTATCTGTGACCCTTCTATCATCAGGAAAAATCCGTCTTTATCCTTGCTTAATATTTCTATCGCTTTCATTGAAGCTACCGGCAGCATATCTCCTCTGCCTTCAGAATATTTTGGAGGAGCATCCTCATACAGCAATCCTGCAAGTTTACCGGAATTTATTTTTTTCAATCCCTCTAACTCATATACGAGTTGGTATCCTTTATCTTTTAATGCAACAGTAAGATCTACATCATCTTTGCGTTTGTTAAAATGATTTAAACCACCACCGATAAAAACCTCAATATCCGTTTTCAGAAAATCGCCGGCAATCTCTTCATACAAATACCTGCTGGGCTGATGGGCAATAAAAGAAGCCGGAGTAGCATGAGTAATTGCACTTGTTGCGACCAAACCTGTTGCTTTTCCGTTTTCCTCAGCATACTCAAGGATAGTTTCCCTTGGTATTGTATCGGCATCCACACCTATTCCGGCATTAAACGTCTTATACCCAATTGCAATGGCAGTACCACCCGCCCCTGAATCGGTAATGTAATTGTCGGCAGAATGGGTCTTTGAAAAACCGATATCCATAAGCTTCTCGATGTTCAGATGCCCTTTGTTTGCCGTTATTCCAGCATAGATGTGCGACACACCCATGCCGTCGCCTATCATCAGGATGATGTTTTTGGCTTTTTTGTCCCGATAGTTATCGGGGTTGGAATTTCCTTCGGAATTATCCGATTGAGAATTACAGTTTATTACTATTAAAAAACTTAATAGAAAGAGAAACGAAAAAATCATTTTTTTTGTTCCGCTTTTAAAATTTCTTACCATAGCATTTTATTATTTAATTTTTTACCTTTATCGTTTGTTATAAAATTTCAAATTCCTCATTCGTGTTAATTCGTGAAATTAGTGTCATCTTTAGCCATTATTTTTTGAGTTCTAAAATAAGTGTCGATTTAGGAGGCAATGTTAAAGCTTCCAAATAATTAATTATCTCACCGGAAATAATATTGACTGCATAATTATAGTCCTGCATACATTCCTTAAATATTCCGGTTTTCAATGCCTTCATCTCATGTCCACTATTGTTAAAAGCCACCATAATACAATCATCTTCATCGTATCGAAAATAGACATATACTTCATCTTCCGGCACAAAGTGCTTTAGCTTGCCATAGTGGATAACATCTTTGTCTTTTCGCCACTTCAATAATTTCTGCAAATAATTATATGCTTCATTTTGTTCACTCGTCCTGCCTTCAGTAATAAACGCATCCTTTTTATCTCCCTGCCATCCTCCCGGGAAATCTTCCCTGATAAAGCCATGTCCTTTATTAGCTTCGCCCGTCATTAATATCTCAGTTCCATAATAGATCATCGGTATTCCTCTTGTTGTCAACAGAAATGCCATGCCCATTTTCCATTTGTTCAAATCCTCGCCAACTGAAGAATAAAACCTGTCTAAATCGTGATTATCGCAGAAGATAACATTATTTTGAGGATCGGCGTACAGGAAATCCTGCGCCAGAACATAATAAAGACTGGCAAGCCCTTCAGTCCATGAGTCATTTTCATTAAATGCGCTGCTAAGTGCAAAATACATAGGAAAATCAGTTATGCAGGGTATGTTTGAATTGTAGCCATCTTTGTTTGCTGCATCTTTTTGAAAATATGCTGTGATCGCCTCTTTTTGCAGCCAGGCTTCACCAACAATATTGAAATTGGGATATTCATTGAATATAGCCCTGCTCCACTCCGAAATAAATTCCTTGTAAGGGTAAGGTTGAGTATCAACCCGTATTCCGTCTATGCCTGCATATTCGATCCACCATATAGTGTTCTGGATGAGGTAGGTTGCCAGTAGTTCATTTCGCTGGTCAAAGTCGGGCATGTGATGATCGAACCATCCTGAAAGCATTTTATTCCGGTCATATTCCGATGAGTATTGGTCAGGGATGATGGATGCACGGTAATTAGTTCTTGTAAACTCTTTAAACTGATGTACCCAGTTTTCCATGGGCAGGTCCTGTATAAACCAGTGATACAGGCTGCAATGATTAAAGATCATATCCATGATGACCTTTAAGTCCCTTTCATGGCATTCATTAATTAGCTTAAGATAATCTTCATTAGAACCAAATCGCGGGTCAATCTTATAAAAATCGGTGATGGCATAACCATGATAGGAATATTGAGGATTATTATTTTCAACCAATGGATTAACCCATAATGCCGTCATGCCCAATTCACTAATATAATCCAAATGATCGATTATTCCCTTAATATCACCTCCATGTCTGCCATCCGGATTTTGCCTGTTTGCTTTTTCAAGCATCCCGGGCATATCGTCATTTGAAGGATCGCCATTGGCAAAGCGGTCGGGCATCAGAAGATATATTACATCAGAACGGTTAAAGCCTTTTCTTGATGCAGAACCTGCTTTGCGCTCTTTCAATTCATACGGGTAACTTTGAACAACTTCTCCGTTAAATTTAAATAAGATGTTAAAATTGCCAGGTTTTGTTTCTTTGCTGATTTCCAAATCTATGAAAATATAATTAGGATTCTGCACATAAACAACATCCTTAATATTAATGCCCGGATAGTCTATTTGGGGAGTTGTCTCATAAATATCTGTTCCATAAATTAAAAGCTGTAGATTGGAATTTGTCATACCTGTCCACCAAAAAGGCGGTTCAACTCTTTCAACCGTCATCTCTTGAGAAAACAGGTTGATCGCAATAAAAAATGTAATGAGTAAAAAAATTTGCCGTTTCATAATATTTATATTTTACTGTCGCACATCAAAGTTTGTAACTTTGATGAAAAACGACACATTTAGTTTGCAACTGAAATTCTCAAATTTTATTCTTAAACAATTTATGTAAATTCACAATTACAAATTGTTATCGTCTGTTTACATTTCAGTTACAAACTAAAATGTGCAAAGGAACTTTTATCTTTTGTCTTTACTACGGCACCTGGCACTTATATTTTAGATTTACCATGCCTGACACCTGTGAACCCATTCCCGAATTTGGCAGCCAAATTTCATTTTTATCTAAGTTATTTACCTGACTATCCAGGCTGTAATCAGCGGATTTATACCCATATTCTCCTGCTTGTAAATCCCAATGATCACTTTTATCAAAATCGTCAATTATTCCATCTGCATTAGCATCCCCTGCAACCATTCCCCACACTCCCGGGGCAATTTCTTTATATCCGTCTGAGCCTTGATACACCTGGCTTTCCGAAGTTGTAAAATCATAATCGTAAACACCCCCCGATTCAACCAGCGGATTTGCAGAAAGAATTCCCAGATGATCGCGGTGCCAGATGACTACAAATAATTGTTGAATTAGAGAATTGTTGAATTGAAGAATGTTTGATCCATTGATACTAATAACTGTTCCGTCTTTTTCCAAAAAGGCTGCCTGTTGTGCAATCATCGTTTCTGAAGTTGCTGAAGCAGAATCCTGAGCATCTCTTAATTCAACCAGTATCCAATCTACAACATTGATTCCCGGAATTGAAATTACGGTTTCCGTTCCGGAATAGTTCCAGGGGCTTCCGGAATAAGGCTGAACAAGAGGAATCAGGTTTTCAGCATTCAGGGTAGTTGCCATCTGTGAACCGTTAAATGGCCCTTCGAGGAAAACCGTAAGTGAAACCTGTATGCCGACTTCAATCACTTCAATATTCCATATCACTGTGTCAGGGTCATTGCCAGGAACATTATCCGTAACAATTATTTCAAGAACATGATTTCCAACATCACCGGCATCCGGTTCATACAAATACTGATCAATTGTGCTAACAGAGCCTCCATCCAGCTTCCAGTTATAGAATATATAATCATTTTCATTGTCATCTACAACAACACTAAAGGGTTGTGTTGTATTTGTTTCCATACTTAAACTTAATTCTATAGGATCATAATATGTGATTTCAGGAGCTGTGTTCGGGACAACATAAACTGTATTGGGTTCCATACCAGAAAGTGGCATTGGGCCTGAAATGTAAGGTTCGAAAAATGCATAGAAATATTCTATTGTAGGATGATCTCCGATTGAATTCAATGAGGGAAAGGCTTCAGTTACAATATCGGATTCTTCCTCTGATATGTGTGCTGAAATTGCTATACCAGAAGGATTCCCAAGATCGCTCCAAGGGATTCTCATTTCTGTATAACCATCATTGCCCGACCAGCCAATATAAAATGAGACTATATCAAAGTTTATATTCCAACCTACACCATCCCAATTGTTAAATGTGCTATAGTCTGCATGATCAATGGCCACCTGGTATTCTGGTAAATATGGGTCAATGAAATCTACCTGGGTCCATGATCCTAATGAAGCCCCACTGCCTGGAGTTTGGTCAGTATCAATATTTATCAACATATCACCTTCAGTATCGAATATCAAAAAGTGAAAACCAATATAAAGGTTGTCATTGTCCCATGAAATATACAACGAGTGAGCTTGAGTTTCTATCAACTCACTTTCAACAATAAACTCGTTAAAACCATCGATAACAATAGTATGAGGTGTTATGCCTGTTGGGACTGTTAAGTCGGCTACATTTTGACTTCCTATAATATTGCCATTCAAATCTTCAACATTTGAAACAACAATTTGACCTGCATCACCCGCTTGAAAGGTTTCGGCTATTGTTAATTTAACTTTTCTCCAGTCTCCTTGTCTTACTGCACTGACAAGAGTATAAATATTTATAAAATTTTGAAGATTATAGTTTGAAATATTTTCTGCAGTTGATAAATCAATAGACTCACTAAAAGTAAGTAATACTTCATTTCCGGAAGTAAGAACAGCCGGGCTGTATAAAACCGGAGGGAAAACATCCATGTTTTGCGAGGCAAGATTGTCTAATTCAGGAACAGTTGAGCCTGACGGAGGAGATGTATATCCGGCATATAATCTCATTTTAAATTTATTGTACCCGTAAATTTCATCTCCTTTAACCAGTGTGCCCTCAAACTCGCTATTATTCGAAGCTCCACCATTTCCCAGCACTAAAGCAGCAGTTGCCCCTGAAGCTGAATTTCTGTAACCGCAATACGAGCCATAATCACCCCAAACCCTTTGTAAATGCTCTTTTCCGCTCCAGATAATATCGAGCAGGTCGGGAGTCCAACCTGACTTAACATAACCTGTCTGTTCGTAAAAATCATAAACAACATCAAGGTAATCAACACCTGTATATAAGGTGAATGTCTTCTGAACGCCCCATTGGTCAAGCGTTGCCTGTACCGTATCGCCGGAGGATTGATTTATATTAATATTATAAACAGCACTTTGCTGGTTTGGAGATACATCTGATAAGGCAGCAAAATGGTTATTTGAGCTTTCATTGTAATCACCATCCGTTTCCGACCAGTAAGCCACATCGGAACTAACAACTGAATACGCATTTCCAAAACCGTTTTTATAAAAGACCCAATTTGCTTTTCCGCCAATGCCTTCGAAAACCATAAAAACCTTATCGTTATGCATCACAAGCTCATCGGTTCCGTCGTGGTCAATATCATCGAAATAGCACGCGGTTGTAACAATATATTGCCCATCAGCCCAGCGTGAGGCTTCTGTGTAAACATTTGCATTTTTAATATGAGATGAGTAGCGATGTTCCCAGTCAGCCACCTGACCATCGGTATGCCAGCCGGTTTCATGCAGATTTATCATCAAAGTGTACCAGCCTAACTGAGCCAGCGAATTATCATTTACGCTCGTAAGGAAATTGAAGGCATCAGTCCAAACTGTACCGTAATCCCATTGAGGTGTGTGAAAATCGGAATGTGATGGCGTGGAAGCCCAATTAATATACCAACTATTATTACTTCCTCCATAGCCACCCGTACCTCCCAATAATCCATAAGTTCCTTTGGTCAGATTGGCGCTTGTCCCGTTAAAGTCAGGATTCATGATAGCATCTTCTAATTTCCATACATTTACTCCGGGGTAATTATCATCGCAATACCAAAGTACGTCTTCGTAATTATCGAGGAAGAAAGTGCCATCGTGTTCATTCATTTCCGCAGCTACTTCCCAGTCTGTTCCATAAACACAAATATTATATTGCCCCATAGAGGCTATCTGGTTTTTAGCTGCCGCGGCATCGTAGTGCATATTACCGACAAAAGTATTGTTGATAGGGATAACTCTTAATGATACTCCCGAACCATTATTCATCCAGTGGATTTTTCGGTTATCATAACCGTTCAAATGCGGTCCGTCATCTAATACCACACCCCATACTCCATGTTGTTCCCAGTTATCGCCCAGCCAGTCAATCACTCCTGCATCAGGATAATAACCCTGTGCCAGCCAAACCCGTTCGGGAACCCAGGCAACACGCGGGACATAATTATAACGGAAATCCACCATCTGTGACTCAACATACACTGACCAGTTATTCATTTCATTTGTTATGAATGGCATTATATGCTGACCCAATGCGGAGGTCATCATAGAAACCAATCCCGCCGAAGCCATAGTTTCGAGCCAGTCGTTAAATTCAGGATTATGCCATTCGGCAGCAGGCATTAAGGTTCCCGACATGTGGAAATTTCCCGGAAGATTGGTAGCTTCATGAGCCTGGAGAACCTCATCGTAGCCACTTCCATCCAGTCCGCTTATTCCCCACTCATTACCATAAAAAACATCCGTATAGGTTAATCCCTGATTGCCGTGATGGACAAAAGCACAATTGCCCGTATCTTTTGATCCTTTTCCATCGGCAACAAATTCATCAATAATTTTCCCGTCCAACTTTATCTGTAATTCAATTATTAATCCTTCTCTTTGTGCAAGCAACCGGTTCCAGCCAAAAGTAATTTCAAGTAAATTATTTTTAGGGGTTCTGAGGTATTCAAACGATTTTGTTACATCATGTAAAGTGCTTATATTTATATTCCCGCTATAAACCTGCTCTTTTGAGTTCTTATTTAACAATTTAATAAATACCTCAATATTCTTATTTAAAAAGTTATCTTGTACAATTTCATTCCTGGACATTAAAACCATATCATCAAAAGTTATACGTAAGAAGAATCTATTTTTTTCGATACGGGCAAAAACCGATGATATATCCCCTGTCTTACCTTTACAATCTCCTACAGGGTCGAAACCAATAAAATCATCTTTTGTCCAGGATTTAACATCACCTTTTAATTCAAAACCGGATGTGGTTGTTCCTGTAAAGAATACTATAACAACAAAGCAGTATAATACTTTCTTCATAATTATTAATGTTTTTAAAGAGCATAAAATTAAGCATTTATTATTACATCGAATTTGGTGTTCGCATTTTAACTCACCCCTGTGCTCTTTCGGATTTAGGGATTGGCATTGTAAGTTGGCTAATCCGAAAGTAAATAATTTGAAAATTTTAACTATTTAGCTTACCTGCATTCTTAAAAAAATTCATTATTTTTGTCCCCCTATGTTACAGAAAATTTAAAAAAATTCACTAAAACTTATAACAAATGAAAAAAATTACAAAATTAATTGTCGTAGTAAGTATTTTAGTTTTATTATTTGCTATTAATGTAAATTCTCAAACTGTTAATGTTACTTTCAGGGTTGATATGCAGGAGGTAATAGTATCAGACAGCGGCGTTCATATTGCAGGTTCATTTTCGCCACCTCTGCCATCGTGGGATCCTGCCGGAATAGAGTTGACTGAGCCATTAATCGGCAGTATTTATGAAACTACATTAACATTAAACCAGGGTGAAACTATTGAGTATAAGTTTATCAATGGCAATGCATGGGGACAGGATGAAAGTGTCCCGGCTGCATGTGCGCTAAACGGCAACCGGTATATAACAATACCTGCAAATGATACTACATTAACTGCAGTATGCTTTGGAAGTTGTCTTCCGTGTATTCTTCCACAGGTTAATATCACCTTTCAGGTTGACATGACGAACGAAACTGTACCACTCCAGGGAGTTCATGTGGCAGGAACTTTTAACGGATGGGATACTGACAGCACAGAAATGTTACCGGTTGGTAATGATGTTTATGCCGTTACCATGTCGCTTGGAGTTGGAGAGTATCACGAGTATAAATTCATAAACGGTAATGCATGGGGACAGGATGAAAGTGTTCCACCCGGATGCGCAAATAACAACAACAGGTATATAACAGTACCGGATACTGATTCAACATTAATTGCTGTTTGCTTTGGAAGTTGTGACCCATGCACCACTGTTACGGATGTTGATATCACCTTTCAGGTTGACATGTCGAACGAAACTGTAGCACCTGAAGGAGTCCATATAGCAGGAAGCTTTCAGGGTTGGAATCCCGCCGGTTCATTGATGACCGACATAGGAAATGATATTTGGACAATTACATTCACCCTGCAATCAGGGAGCTATCATGAGTATAAATTTATAAACGGAGACGAATGGGGAGAAGATGAAACGGTTCCGTGGTATTGTAATCAAAATGATAACAGGTTTATTACTGTACCTGATGCTGATTCAACATTGCCTGCTGTTTGTTACGGAAGTTGCCTGGTATGTAATCCTCCTCCGGCAGATATAACTTTCCAGGTGGATATGTCATTGCAGATGGTATCAGATTCAGGGGTCCATCTTGCCGGGAGTTTCCAGGGCTGGAACCCCGGCGCTACGGAAATGATATATACCGGCGATAATGTATATGAAGTAACTTTAACCCTCGGTGAAGGTGAGTATTATGAGTATAAATTTATAAATGGAAACGACTGGCCTGGTGCCGAAACTGTACCCGGAGAGTGTAGCAATTATAACGGGAACCGGGAGTTTTTTGTTCCATCAGCCAATACCACCCTCGATCTGGTTTGTTTTGGCGAGTGCGACACTTGTGTGATACCAACACATACATTTGACCTGAAGGTGAACCTTGAGGGACCATTTAACGGGTCAAATATGAGTAAGTATCTTCATACTAACGGAATTATTCCCGCCAGCCAGCCCTATAACACAGCACCATGGAATTATAACGGTACGGAAACCTATACCTATAACATACATGATGAACTGGTGGATTGGGTTCTAATTGAATTCCGACAGACAGATGGCGACGCAAGCACAGCTACACCCGATAAAATGCTTCACAGGCAGGCTGCTTTACTAATGACTGACGGTTCCATTGTTCAAACGGATGGCGTAAGTCCGCTTGAATATACCGGGGCAATTCTGCAAAATCTTTATGTGGTTATCTGGCACAGAAACCATCTTGCAGTGATGTCAGCCACTGCCCTTACCCCAACAGATGGTGATTATGTTTATGATTTTACAGATGCTTTATCAAAAGCCTATTTAGACGGACAGAAAAACCTGGGAGGCGGAATGTATGGTATGATAGGCGGTGACAGTGATGCCAATGGCATTGTTAATATGAACGATAAAGATGTTAACTGGACAAACAAAGCAGGAAATGCAGGATATCATGGAAGTGACCTGAATATGGATACACAAGTTAATAATCCCGATAAAATTGATTTATGGGAACTAAATATTGGAGAATATTCAAAAGTACCTTAAATTTCAACAGTTTGTTTCATAACCTAACAGGTTGCCTTGAACGTAAGAGACTTGCCCTGTCGGGAACATGCGGCTGATCCATCATTTTCGACAAAGCAAGTCCCAGCCTGCAAAAAGCCCATCCTCGACTTGCTGTGTCTGGTATCGTCATAACTAACAGGTTCTCTATCGCACAAGCCATAGCTTCAACCGGTTAGGTCGGGTTGTTACCTAGGTCTGCCCGCCTGATTAAAAAGATTCATCCGTTCGGACAGGACTATAGCTGACTTAACTATTCAGGTATATAAGAACTACTTCCAAGGTTAGGCAGCCAAAAATCATTTTTATCCTGGTTATTTACCTGCCCATTTATGTTAAAGTCACCCTCTTTGTAGCCGGCTTCACCTGCCTGGATCTTCCATACATTCACTTCATCCGATAGTTGAGTTTCCCCGTCTCCATCACCATCACCGCTGAACATTCCCCAGATTTGTGGAGTTGATGATAATTGTTTGTGTGCGGAAGTACCACCGTAAGCTTGTCCTGAAGCAGAGGAGAAATTATATATTACCAAATCTCCCGGCCCCGGGATCGGTAATGGAGCTGCAGAGATCACCCCAATGTGGTTTCTTTGCCAGACAACAATAAATAATCCATTGGCAACAGATGCCGTAAAGGTTAAATTGCTAACAGCATCCAGGTCAACAACTTTCCCATCCGTGGTGACAAATGCAGCCTGTTGTGCGATACTCGTTGCCGGTAACGCACTGGCAACATCCGGTGCGTCTCTTAATTCAATGAGCACCCAATCCACTACATTCGCCGGGAAGGGAACAGTTATAAATTCAGCCCCTGTGTAATACCAGTCAGGCATGGGATTGCCAAAGTAGGGCAGAGGCGGGCCAAAGGGCTGATTGAGTATTCCTTCAACAGAAGCATCGTGTAACATTAAATTAGTTGCAGGATTAAACGGACCCTCAAGGAAAACTGTTACATCGAGAGAGAATGGAACTGCTCCCCAATGGACATGATTGTAAGGATCAAATTCATAGGCAGCTCCGGCAAATCCCCCTGTGGCATTATTAAACGTTACATTTCCCGGTGTTGAGTTTTTAAAAACATTATAAGCTCCACCCCATGTATTTGCTGGGAATACAGCATTATTTACAGTAAAATCCTGTATGTTATAAACCGTTAGCAGTCGTCCACCAGAAATTCCATTCTGAAAAATACAGTTATTGAATGCATGTACAGGGTCAACTGTTGCTCCCGGACGAATGTAAATGCCATCCGTTCTCATATATTCAAAAATAGCGTATTCGGCACTAATCGTTCCACCGCTTTCAACCCAAAAATAATAATAACCTGATGTATGTGATACGGTTGCTTCATTGCCCGGCAATCCTAAGAGTTCAATGGTTCCTCCATTATTTACGTTCAACCATTTGTCATCTCCCAATTCAAGTACGGCATTGTTATCCAGGTTTAAAATACCGCCACCGTTAACAGCCACATCACCGGTAACATTAATGGCATTTGTTTGAGCCCTGATTTCCGAATTTATATCAAGGTTCCCTTGTATCAATAAGGGCGAACCGGGATGAATTCCAATGGAAGCCGACCTGTTTACATTTAGGTTGCGGACAAAGTTTCCATTTGTTATCTGAATATAATGGCCACCTGCAGCCCCAATCAATTCCAGTGTACCACCCGAAGGTTGTAAGGCGCCACCCAGTGAAGCATGAAAAGTTCGTCCTGCCCTGATAGTCCCGCCGCTGATGGTTGAAGTTCCGGCAAAACTAATATTCGCATCCGGAAACTCCACCGATCCGGTGGTCATTTGAACATCGCCGAATAAATCTATCCATCCTGAGGATACGGTATGGTCGCAATTAAATGCAGCATCATCAATATCTAAAACACCTGTTGATGAGAAATTGAACATTCCATGAATTATAGTTTCCGCACCTGTGTCTAAGTACAATGAGCCATTTAATGTAAAATTGGAATAGCAGGTAGCAACTGCTCCGGAAAAAAAGTGAAATGATCCTCCGGCTTCAATTTCCCAATTGCCATCAATAATGAAATCTATACCGGGCGATCCCCAACTCGTTCCATTCTGCATACGGCAATAACCTGAAACCCGGACCGGGTAAGATCCTTTTCCTTCAACTTTGCCCTCACCTTTAACCGGGACTATTTCAAGGTTGCCAAATGACGCATCAGCATCATAAGGAGCTAATGCGGAAGTGATAAAAGCTGTATTGCCGGTTCCCAGTTGTGCATTCGTTCCGTCCTGCCACCACCAGACTGAAACATGGATTTCCCCTGCGGTAACATCATCTGTAGAGCCGGATTGCCATTCAATTTCATCACTGCTAAGTATTCCGGAACTGTTATTCATGATCAATTCTCCAAAGATATCCATCGTATTTCCTACAATTAATTCATCATTCCCGATCTCAAGCGAGGCTCCTGCCTGTATTTCAACCGAATTACTGTATGCAGTGGCACTATTAATAACCGGATCATTTGGCGTTCCAGAAGGAATCACCACAGCAGTTGCAGGTCCTGGTAAATTAAAATCGCCCCAGTTCATCGGGTCGAACCAATCGGATGAAACGTTGCCTGTCCACATTCCCGGGGGATAATCGGTCCAGTGGATGCGGTTAAAGGGATCGTATTCATACAATGGCCCTGTAAAATCACCACCAGTTGTAGTTATGATAACCTCTCCATGGTCATAGGCTTTGCCAATATTAAAGGCATCAGCAATGTATGGATTGTTGTTGAAGTTGATGTTGTTGATACTTAGTACCTGGTCATTATTAAGCGCCATCCTGGCAGAATAAGATGAATTGATCCCGTCGATAAAATTACAGTTATTGAATGCATTAACAGGATCAACAAATGCACCGTCCTTTACCCAGATCCCATTGGCGTTCATACCAGAAAAATCGACATAAGTAGCACTGATGGTTCCACCTGCATTTACTTCAAATGCGTAATGGCCGACAACATCTATCCAAACGTTTGCCTGGTTTCCACCTGCCCCTGCTGCAGTGAACAGCCCGCCATTATTAACGTAAAGTCCTGAAACAATCGATAACGAGGCACCGGCATCTACAAGCAATTCCCCGCCATCATTGATGTAAATATCTCCTGTAGATTTAAAATTATTACCATTAAGATTAAAAACTCCCTCTTCGATGGTAGTTGTTTGACCGCTAAAAACAACCAGATCAGAATTAAGTGTAACGGTCATACCTTTCGCAGAACCGGGAATCTGTTTCTTAACTCCAATTCCCTCTTCATCTGAATAACCAGTTGATATATTTTTAGAAACTGTTTTATCTATGATGACTGCCCCAAATAGGGCTGTCCCGCCATTGTTTTCATAGAGTTGATCAAGTATTCCCTTAAATGTTGTAGTACCAAGTGGGTAGTACATTCCTGACGGATGTATAAGTAAATTCCCGTGGAAATAATGTGTTAGTCCACTTGTATAGTCCCACCAGGTGCCACTTATTATTTCTAAACCACCGAATATTTGTATGTTGTTATTCGGATGGAAATTACCACCTGATTTATTGATGATGATGTTTGTAAAATCTTCTTCGCTTGCATTTGTATAAAGGACTTGATCGAAAGCCCCGTTAAAAGTGACCACTTCCCCACCAGGATGAAATCCCCAATATGAATCATGAAAAGTGTTTTCATTGGTCCAGTTTCCTCCTACTTCTATTTCGTTGTATCCGTCGTTGGCATTAAGTCCGGCTTCAAAGGCAATAAACAGGTTGCCATCAACTCTGATTATTGAATTTGGATTCATTTCCATGGTTCCGTCATCAAGGCTCAGATCATCCAGGACATCCACAATGATACCATCCATTAATTCGAGACCGTAATATCCCCCAAAAGTTTTATTCAGCATAAGGTTTGCAAATACTTCGTTTGTTAGTATGTCAGCATCTGATGCGCCGTCAAAGGTGACCCAGCCGGTTGATTCGATAAATCCCGCATCGCCAACATTGTTGATCCAGTCGCCGGCGATCTGAATATTATTCAGATTGCTGTTCAATATTCCGTTATCGATCACCAGGTTACCATTGATGTCCAGGAATCCGGTTAATGACAGGGTATTAGACTTGGTGCCATCTCCTATGGTCATTCCACTTCTTTCATCAATGATGGGGGGGTTGTCAGGAGTATTAATTGACTTCCCTATTGATTTACCCTTAGGGGCTTTGTTGATCAATACATCGTTCAAGTAACAACCATTATCCGTATAAATACCAGCATCATTTGTGCTATAAAACTCCATGGTCCCGTAATCCGGGGTAAATTCATTGGTATTGCCCCAGAAGCCAAATGCTGTACGTATCGTTCCTCCGGTTATACTTTCGGTCAAAGTATAGGTTGACGAATTGTAAATAAATATCCCCTGGTCATGGAAATCGAGAATACCATCGCTCATGGATATGAGGGCATCATCGTTAAAGGGCCAGTAGCTGTATGTAGTCCCGCCATAGATGTTCATCACACCGCCGAAAATGTGCAGCTCTCCGTTGAGGTCGACGTAACCGGTGGTATTGGTCAGGTTGATGGTGCCACCCGGATTGAGATAAAAGGCACCAAAAATTCCATTATCAATAAGGTCATTGGCGGTGAAGGAGCCCCCGCCGGGAATTACATCAATGGCACCCGCAGTCCAGTCATATTGTTCACAAGTTACATGTGTCCCCTGCATCCTGAAAGCCCCACCAGAGGCTTTATTTAATTCAAATCCGTAAAAGGTTTCATTGGAGCAATATTGATGATAGTTGCCACCATTTATGATCACCTTTCCTGTACCTTCTGTAAAACCTGATGGCCCTACCTGGTTGTCCCAGTCACCACCAACGGAAATGTTAAAGCTACCTGAATTCAATAATCCGCTCTCGATAACTAAGTTTCCGTTTATAAAAATGTCTTTATTTGAAATAAAGGTTGAGGTTGTAGAACTTATCGTAACATTATTAAAATATTGAGTTGTTGTATATCCTATGTTTTCAATGATACCCTGGATATCGCCGTCAAAAACAAGTGTTCCGTCATTTCCTAATAAGCTACCTGAATTGTAAATATCCTCCCCAAGGAAAACATTATGGGGTGAATATAAATAAAGAACCGCAGCCGGTTGTATGTAAATGCTCCCGTGAATTTGAAGGTCTTCAGTTGATGCATTGCTTACGCTAAGCCAGTCAGCTCCGGTTTTATAAACTCCAATGTCATTAAAATAACAACTGGATTCGTAGCTTCTGATAAAACTACCGCCGCTTCCTGTAAAATCGACGATGCCGTTGTTCATGGTTACATTTGCTCCCGACTGTAAATTCCAGTCACCATGGACCCAAAAGACGGTATATGCCTGGATACTTGCAGATGATCCCGAATGCCAGGTAACGTTGCCCTCAGCAGTGATCACGCCGGCAGCGTTGTCCATTAATAACTGGCCATAAAAATCCATGTCGCCATATACTTGCAGATTCTGATCCCAGATCCTTAAATCATAACCCGATCCAAACTCAACTGTAATATTGTTACAATAGGATGTACCTGCATACACCCAGCATTTATTTGTTACATTGGGAATGGTTACATCCGTACTTGCGTTCGGCACCAAATTTCCCGCCCAGTTTCCTGTATTGTGCCAGTTGTTATCAATTGCACCTGTCCAGGTGCCCCCCTCCAGTAATTTAATATTGAACCAAGCTGAATTGGCATCATTTGCCCAAACACACAAGCCATAATCGTCGGCTGTTGTGATCGTTACAGTAAAAGATTCATCAACACCTCCGCCTGAATTCCAGGATCCCATCATATAGGCGTTTCTTCCTGCAAAATAGGCAGAGCCGGAAGAACCGTAAAGGGCCATATCCAAGTCCGCTGTTCCCGAAGTGAATTCCAATCCAAAATAATAAGTACCAGGTGTGAGATATACGTCATACATTTCCACTACATCTCCGGCATCCCATGATTCACTGTTTGTACCAGCCATTATGGTTTCATTGTATCCTTCAAATTCTACGGAAGCCATGCCTGTGCCGGAATATCGGTAAACCTTTATTCCCCTGTGAAGTTGTGATGTATGATGACCGTCCATAACAACAAAATCAACGGTTGTGCCGCCATACGCTGAAGAAGCAACAACATTAGAAAAAGAATTATTGTCATACATGGAGATATCCCAATCGGCTCCGGCTGTGTTATTCCTAACGCCAACAGCACACCAAGTTGAATATCCATGTGTAAAATCATAAAAGTCAGGGGTTGTGGTTGTATTAACTTCAATATCCCCGCCAAGCGTATAGAGGTAACCACCAGGATTAATAGTAAAATTCCCCCAACTTCCATCAGAAGCTTCAAGTCCTGAGCCATCCCATACTTCAACTTTTATTCGTCCATCGTTTGAGTTCAGGCTCATGGGTATTACCCAATCATAAGCACCGTCATTGGGAGTACTGGATGTTATCCAATTCCACGATGATCCGGCATTTACCGAATAATACAGTTTAACATAGGAACTGGCAAGGTAATCGTAATCCCATGTAATTTCATATGCATCCCCTGCCCAAAGGTCTTCACCTTGTGATGGGGGCCAAACATTGTCAGAATAACGGGGGTCACCAAAAGGATCGGTAATATTAACAGCAGCACCATACTGACCTCCCGGCACAATAGTTCCGACCAGGTCGCAGCTTGTAACATTCACATAGCTGTTTGAACCTTGCCAGGTATCATGCCTTATAATATAATCGGAGGATCCGATATAGTTTTCCGAATATCCGATGCCGGTATTAGAGTGGCCTGGAGTTCCCATGTGAAATGGACGCCCGGCATTTATCTCAATTACTGACCATGACCAGTATTGAGAGGCTGTACCATAAAGATCGGCTCCGGTAAATGAATAACCCCTGGCAGTTGTTTCGTTTATAAAACCACTAAGCCAGCAACATGAACCGGTGCTACCGGTCATAGAATCAGTATTCATAGAAATACATAAAGCCAATTGCAAATCGGCAACATTATAGTCTGTTTCGTTTTGACAATGGTCCCACCTCTGATAGTGATACTTAACCAGGTTCCCGTAATCGTTACCTGAAATCATACTGCGATTATCCCAATAAGCTAATGCCATTGTAAAGGCTGTTGGTGTACATCCGAAACTCCAGTCGTGATAAGGCACATATTCAGAATTTGGAATTAATACATCTGCTTTTGAGGCTTTGATCTGGCCAAGCATAAATGCATCCCATTCATTGTTTTCATCTTTCGGGATCCCCCATAAACCGGATTTTTGGTACTCTTCTGTTTGTATTAATTGCAAAAATTCGTTTTCATCAAGGGCCATAACAGGGGGGAAGATCTTAACATATACTTTTTTTTCAGCATTTGTATAGCAGTACCATTTTGCCAGGTCGTTCATGTAGTAAACCCTGTACAGGCTGAAATTTTCGCTCCCGAATTTTTGTTTTGCCAGTTTATCGCGTTCTGTGGTATATGAATAATAATCCGATACAACATCACAAAATGTAATTAACGGTACAGTTGTTTCCCTTGCCGACATTAGTAAATAACCGAACTCGCCGGTTGCCCACCTGGCATTTTTATCACCTGCCTGCCGGGCATCATCCAGTTGCCGGATAAGCTCTGTGGGTTGCGGAAAAGGTTTGTTTATTGAATAATTAAATACATAAGCTATAATCTCATCCTGAAGAGAATAAAGCGGAATGGCTTCACCGGTGTAAACCTCTCCCCAGGTTGAACTTGCCGTTTGATCGGCAATTTTTTGAAGTTTCGATAAATGAATTTTTTCTGTCTGGCAAATTGAGGATTGTGCCATCAGGTAAAAAACGGACAGGATCAGGACGAATTTTTTCATAGCGGTTAGTTTTTGTGATTGATAAATAAAATGTTTCAAAAACCTGAAAATATATGCTCCAGGTTAAAATGTTCAACAATGATTTTAGTTTTTACAAATTTAAGCACAAAAGCAGGCTATTTCATTGTAAAAATCGGACTTTTTTAATTTTGAGTTATCTTATGGTATTAATTAAAGGTAATAGTAATATACTGATACGCATCCGTACGGACTATTATCGTATAAACCAATTAATTGGATTAGTGCTGTTTGTCTTCTTATCTATTTGCCTGCCCGACTCTGGTCAGGCGGGCATTCCCGTTCAGAGTCAGTTTAAATTCTGATCATCTATTCAATCATATTCCGTTTTGTAAATATTGCATTAATACAATTTTATCTCCCCTCCGTTACGGAGTCTTGTTTGTCCATAAGTTTTCATTCCATGTAAAAAATAATCGGCTTGCGGTTCAGCAGATAAAGAAAAAAAACATACCGGTGCATTTTGTGTTCCGTTCACAACCAAACCATATCCGTAATTGGGGTCCATACCGGTTATTTTCTTTCCATCGTCAAACAAAATTGATACTCCATTATTTACCGTTAATGCTTGTCCGGAAGGAACAGTTACATTCCCTACAACACGGCCACGTGAAAAACTGTACCAAGGGCCTCCCCAGCCATCATACATATTTCCGCTGAGATTATTTATATACCTGCCACCCACAGTTAAGGAGGGATCACCAAATAGCTGGACTTTATGAATGTGGATAAAAGCATATTGGCTCATTGCTATAATTTCAACGTCAGATACAAATTCACTCATGGCATTTTCCCACAATATTCCCAGTGTTCTGTTCCCATTATCATAATCCTCAAAAAAATATGGCGCCAGGCCTATACTTTCAGAAGGGTTACTCATCCACATTCCGTGTTCCGATTTGCTGGTAACTCCAATATAACCAATACCGCCGGAATTATTTTTAACCAGGAAATGTTCCGCCAGGGATTCACTACCGTACGAATCATATAGAGTTGGTTGAATAGCCATTGGTTCGGGGAAATTCACAACGGGGTATGGGCCGCCCAAACGGTTCCACTCAACACCATTTATATCCATATAATATTCCCTGTCGAAATGAAACCGGCCAGTGAAACATGCTGATGCAAACATAACCGGAAGCTTATGTTCATTAGTAAGAGAAGATATTTTCGTATAATCATACCATCCATCTTCGTATTTATTGCACCATTCCAAGCGGACACCATGTCCGTAATAGTTCACAAATCCAACTCCGCTGTTAAGGCGTGTATTTATCTCTGCAGACCTTGTTGCATAAGTCTGTCCTGTCCATAGGGCATTATCCATATACCGTTTGATAATATTAAAACTGCTGCTCGTTAAATGCGGCACAACATCTTCATTCACTTTGACCGTGTCCCCAAAAGGACCCACATGGCCATCAACAACAAGCATGGCATTGTTAAACCAGCTACCCGGAGCTTTCAGTTCATAGTCTATGATTTTATTTACGTAAGTCGTTACCTCTGCTCCTGTTGAAGCAGGAACACGCGCCAGGGCTATATCAGGATACATATCGATACCATCGAGGTTGACGAGGCTGATATTGGTTCCGCCTGAAAAATCCATTTCCCCGATAATCCCATCATTATCCCCATCCCAATCATCAAAGTTATAGGAACTGTTGTAGAGATCGGCATAATAGAGATCGGACGGGTAATATTTGCTTCCCCATTCGGTATTGTAAGCCCTGCAGTACCTTACCGGGAATTTATCGCAGTCTCCAACCAGCATAGCATAAAGTATGTTATTATTCTGTCTGTAATAATCAATGCATTTTTTGACCTTTTCAGGCAGATCACTTCCGGTAAAATTATTGTCTACCCAAGTTAAATTTACAAGCGTTGCTGGCCGTCCCGTGCAGTCTTTATAATTTTTTAAACCCTGCAGCTCATCAATAAAATCATCCGGTGCAATAATTAAAAAGTTATCCTGAGAAATTAATGGAAGAGCAAACACTAAGAAAATCAACAGCGTTATAATGTTTTTTAATTTCATGATAAACCTCCCTTTCTTATTGCAATGTTACTAAAACAAGTATCTGCCCTTTTTTCCCGTTTTCGAGGTATTCCATTGCCTTTCCAAGGATAGCACCCTGTGCTTTTGAATTGTCTTTTACAATCATAGCGTGTCCCGGAGTAGGGGATGTGGTTAAAAGAT
Organism: Bacteroidales bacterium; assembly: GCA_016783885.1. Lineage (GTDB taxonomy): Bacteria > Bacteroidota > Bacteroidia > Bacteroidales > JAADJA01 > JAADJA01. Next base: position 20,302 of record JADHVR010000023.1, on the reverse strand, counting down.
CACCTGGAGATATTCTCCCATAGGTAGCATCCACATTACAATAAACACGGCCTGCTAGAGCTACATCACAATCGAATTGTCCAGCACCCAGTTTAACACCTGATCCCAAATTATTGGCGCCTGCAACAATTCCGGCAACTTTGGTATCATAAGGACAACTACTCTCAGTTAATTCACCCGGATTATCCGGATCAATGGAGAGCACAGTTCCGGGTTGCATGATGGTTTGTTCTGTTACATCAAATCCTTCAGCATAATCAAGTCCTTCGCCCAGTTCCACAACTGGTAATCCTGTAGAAATACTTTCAACCCTGATATTGCCACGGACGGTCAACTGCTCAGTCGGGGAAGTTGTTCCGATACCAACATATCCACCCATAATGGCAGTCCTGCTACTGTATAGGTATAACCTGTCGTCTTCATCCTCTTCTATATAGGCGTAATCGCTGTCGCCAAAATTTAACCTGGCACCATGGCCATACGAACCATCAGGCCCTACAAGCCGCAACACATTATCATCGGATGTATTTCCCACGGTCAATCTATGGCTAAGTGCCTTACCATTCAAACCATCTTTGGTATTGGTAAATAGTGAACTTTTATCGCTGAAACTTGATGATCCTATACCTAGATTACCATCGGGATCTATAATGAATTTTTCGCCATTCCTTCCAATAATAAAATTGCCGAGTTTTCCGTATAGGCCCACACCTGCCAGCCAGGTGTTGGTGCCTGTAACATCACTTCCTTCCCTGAATGATATACTGGCCTCGTTTTGCCCCGGATTGGAATTTTCCAACCTCAGCATTCCCCAAGCTGAGGATGCAGCAGAAATATGTAGTTTGCTTGATGGATCAGAAGTGCCAATACCTACATTACCACTGCCTTTGAAGGTAACCCTGTCACCGGCCTGGTAAAACACCATATCATTATTAGAGTTTATATAAACCGAATAGGTGATTGATCCTCGTTTTAAGTTCAGCTCAGGTGCCTGATCGGCTGGTGATTCAATAAGAATCCTTGGATTGGCTGTCCCGTAAATATGCAGTAAGCGTGCTGGATTTGAAGTACCAATACCCACGTTACCACCAGCAAAGACGTTTCCGTCAAAGTATCCGGCATGCCCGCTGGTGCTGTATCCATAAACTCCGTAACTATTTGTACCCAGCGACCCATAATTAAAGGTATTCAGGTTAACGCCATATACACCTGTTCCCAGATCACTTTCTCCGGATACACCTGTCCCGTTTCCGGTTTGTCCGTGTACACCGTTACCACTTGGGGCATACCCAAAAACACCATCATTCTGGTAAGTGCCATCATTTGTACCAAGAACCCCGAAATTGCCGCTGGTGCTGTTTATCCCATGCACACCATAACCTTCACCGTTATTTATTCCTACTATAATCCCATCATAGCTTGTGGCAGACAAAGAAAGCGGAACTTCGACATTAAGTGTTACTGAACCTGATGCACCTCCCCCTGTCAGCCCGGTACCGGCATTTACAGCAGTTATATCACCGCCTAAAGATTCCTGCCATGTCCCAGTCCCACTGGCATCAGAAGTTAATACATAGCCATCAGAAGCATTGGTTGGCATTTTAAATCCTGTCATTTTAGCTGTTCCGCTAATATCCAGTTTCTCAGCCGGTGTAGTAGTTCCTATTCCAACATTACCTCCGGTGCCACTTCCATCAGACAGGCCGGGAATCAATAAAATATGCCCGCCTGATCTGTTTGGTGAATTAGACCCCAATTGTTTTCCACTTTCAACAGTTATCAATGCAGAACTCCCGAGTACACTCGGAGCTCCATCTATTCCGCCACCGTAAATGTTGACTTCTGTAGGTAGGGTTGACTGCGTCCAGATGCTGGTACTACCCCCTTCAATGGTTACATCTCCCCCGGAATTATTATTTCCTATACCGGCCCTGATTTCAACATCGCCTCCCCAGTGGTTGGAGCTGTAATTGTTCTGGGCATCCCCGGCTTTAATAAATACCTTGCCCCCCTTACCTGAAACAGAGGGTCCTATTTGCAGGTCGATTCCATTGTTTCCGGAGTAGGCTGATCCAAAAACTTTTAAATTACCATTAACATCCAGTTTTTCCGATGGACTAATTGTACCGATGCCAACATTTCCATCGTTGTAATAAATATCATTTCCGGTAATGTCCCATACGGCATTTTCCGATGTTTCTGCATGCAACGCATAGGGCACGCTTAATAGTTGTGATGTACCCATAGATACATAATTTGTCCCACCTGAAGGGTCAAGTTCAATTTCAAGGTATTTGGTTCCACTCCCCCAGTCGATTGAAATAAAACTTCCAATTGTGGATATACCGTTTCCAATTTCAAAGGTAGATAAACCGAATTGGTTGGTGGTTGTTGAATGTCTTTCCTCGTAAACAATTGTGCCGCCTGCAGAACCATCATGAATACTGATTTGGAAACTTACTAATTGATTTGCGAGAATTTCTCCTGCGTTGTCGCGCACCACTGCCTGGTATTTGAAAGCTTGCGGTGTTTGGGTCAGAGTTGTAATTGCCAACGTCAGGCTTGCTAGTAATAATACGATTTTTTTCATGTCCAATTGTTTTAAAAAATTATTTTGATGATGAAAATTAGTGGATTGCAAAGTTTTGATTCAAAAAATTTCATTTTGTAAAAAATTTCAATAAAATTAAGTGTAATAGCAGAAAACCCATTGTAAAAATCGGACTTTCTTCAAAGAGAGAGATTAATAATTTTGTTTATATTAATTCCGAAAAATAATTCAGGGCAATATGTCCGTCGCTTGTAATAAAATCACCTGGTGTCATCCCTGTTAATTTTTTAAAGCTGTTCGAGAAATGAGCCGGATCGTAAAACCCGGTATCGTAAGCAATTTCTTTAATCGATTTGTATTGTTTTAAATGAATAAGGTTTATAATAAAATGAAGTTGCCTGATCTTAATATACTGGATAGGAGGAATTCCAATTATCTCACTGAATTTTCTGTTGAATTGCCGTTTGCTTTTATTTATTTGTTCACAAACAGAATGTACCGAAATATTACCGCTCGATTTATCTATAAGGTCAATTGCCTTTTCGATATAATCAATGGGATGTAGTGTCCGGTATTTTAATTCAACCAGGAAGTTAGTAAGTTTTCTGATATGTGACCTGTAATTGTTGTTTTCAGCCAGGCTATCAGTTAATTCATTTATTCGGCGTCCTGGAATAAATTTACAAATTGCTAATGTCTGGTTAACAATTCCTGCCGGTGATTGTCCGAAAAGATAATAAAATGAAGAAGGGGCAAGTTCAATAAGAACCTGACTGAGCCTGCCATAATGGAGTGCATATATGTCATCACTGGTTTTCGGGCCGGTAACCTGTAAATTGTTTTCGGGTGAAATCACTTTGTTATCAACTTTAAAATCAGGGATGTGATAATGGTTATATGAAATACAGACAAATGGACTCGGTGTCAACTTTTGAGTATAAATAATTTTATCAGCCGTTTTAAAAACAGTGATTTTATGAACATACTGCTTTATATCTTTAGCCGGTGTAATTTGAATTATTTTCATTTTCGCCGGTAATAAACAAATATACAAAAAAAGGGCTGCCTTATCAGACAAGCCCTTTAACAAAATTATGAAAAACAATTATTCCGGTATAAACGAACTGCTTCCCAGATTTGGCAACCAGTAATCATTTTTATCCGGGTTGTTCACCTGAACGTTCATGTTGTAATCGCCTTCAAGGTATCCGGCAGTTCCGGCTTGTATAGCCCAGGGAGCGTTTTTGTCAGCAGTCAGTACCTGCCCGCTTCCATTGCCATCTCCGCTCATCATACCCCAAATACCGGATCCTCCAAGATTTTTCTGAGCAGAAGCACCGCCATAAGCCTGTCCCGAACCTGATGAGAAGTCATAAGTATAAACTCCTCCTGATTCAACCAATGCATTAGCTGAGATCACTCCTAAGTGGTTTCTTTGCCATATAACGACAAAAAGACCATCGTTAACAGTTGCTGTGAAATTAAGCATATTTAGTCCGTCAAGGTCAACAACTTCTCCGTTGTTTAATAGAAATGCAGCTTGTTGTGCTATCATTGTGCCGGGTAATGCAGTAGCAGCACTTGTAGCATCTCTTAATTCAACCAGAACCCAATCTACTACAAAAATATTTGGGGTCGGGGTATTTTCAGATCCGGTATAATACCAATCGGGCATTGGGTTGCCAAAGTAAGGCAGTGTTGGGTGAAACGGATGGTTATTAGGTATAATTCCGTTCAGGTCGGTATTCATTTTCAGAGTGCCGGTATTAAACGGTCCTTCTAAGATAACTGTTAAATCAAGGTCGAAGCTCGGAACAGTCCAGTGAATACGATTGAACGGGTCATAATCATAAGCCTCTCCCTGGAAGCCACCTGTTGCACTATTGAAATTAACAACGCCGGCATCTACACTCTTATATACATTATAAGCGCCACCCCATGTATTAGTCGGGAAAATGGCATTGTTAACCGTAAAAGTTTGAATTGAATTAACAGTAAGAAGTCTTCCGCCGGCAGTTCCGTTTCTGAATAAACAATTGTCAAACGGATGCCCTGCATCAACAATGGCATTTCCCATTAAATTAATACCGGCTGAAGCCATATATTCGAATATACCGTATTCAGCGCTTATTGTACCACCATTCAAAACGTTTAAGTTATAATATCCCGAACTATGTGTAATTGTTGCTTCGTTGCCTGATGAACCTACAACACTTAAAGTTCCTCCGCTATTAACATTCAGTACCTGTCCCGAGCCAATCTCTAATATGCAATTATCATTTATGTTAAAGGTACCGCCACTATTAATGTCTATATTACCATAAACCGTTATTGTATTATTAAATGAATTTAATGTTGAATTAACAGTAAGGTCATTTTGAACAGTTAAAGAAGTAGAGTTGCTGATCATAATAATATCTGATCTGTTAACATCCATATTATAAGGATAGTTTCCATTCATAATCTGAATATAATGACCGACACCTGAACCTATTAACTCCAGGGTGCCGCCTGAGGGCTGGAATGCTCCGGCAACAGTAGCATTGAAAGTGCGTCCGGCTCTCACGATACCGTCGGAAATAGTGGAAGTACCGGCAAAACTCACATTACCATCTGTAAATTCTAATAATCCTGTTGTCATTGTAATATCACCATAAAGGTCCATCCATCCTGCCGGAAGAGTATAATCACAAATAAACTCACCACCATCAATAACTAACTCACCTGTAGAAGCTATTTCAAAAGCACCGTGAGCATAGAAATAATTATTATTAATATCCAAAAAACCATCTAACACTGATGCAGAGCCAACATCCATAAAATTTCCTGCACCCCAAAGTTGAAATGATGCTCCATTTTCAACATCCAATGCCCCTGCAATGTAACAATCGGAGGAAAATCCCCAGGTCGCTCCATTTTGAATGGTAAAATCACCTGAAATCCTGATTGGATATGGTCCCTTTTCAATTACAGTGATCTCTTTTGAACTTGGCACAGCTACTACATTTCCAAACTCCGCATCAGGATCATTATGGTTTATACCATTCATAATATATGCAGTATTACCCGGATCGATTACGGCATCGGTTCCATCATCAAAATACCAATATTTACAATGTATTTCTCCATTGTCAACATTATCAGTAGAGCCTGGTTTCCAATAAATATAATAGGTGTTCAATACGCTGGAAGCGTTGTTCATTATTAATTCACCATAAATATTACAATAAAAATCAACATTCAAATCTCCAACAGCAATCTCAAGTGAAGCCCCTGCCTCAATATCAATGTCATCACAATACGCAGCCGCCCCTGAAACTACCGGGTCATTTGGTGTCCCAGCCGGAATTGTAACATCGGTGGAGGCATCGGGAATAATATAATCGTCCCAGTTTTCAGGTGTAAACCAATCGGAAGATACAACGCCTGTCCATAAGCCGGGTACAAATCCTGTCCAGTCAATTATATCATTCGGGTCATATTCGTAAGCAGGACCTGCAAATAAACCGGTTGCATCAACAAATGTAGCATGACCTGTATCATAATATTTCCAGACATTATATTCAGTAGTTCCTGATGTATTCTCAAAATATGCATTATTACAAGTAAACACCTGGTCATTATTTAATACTAATAATGCAGATGGAGCAGCATGTCCATTTCTGAAAATACAGTTGTTAAATGTATATGTAGCATCGAGGATACCGCCGGGTTTCACATTTACACCGTTTCCGTCCATATATTCAAAAATTGCGTATTGAGCGCCTATGGTACCCCAGATTGTGAAACTATATGAACCTGTTGATATATGTGTAACAGTTGCTTCATTACCGGCTGTGCCGACAACCTGAATTTCTCCTCCGACAGCTACAGTAAGAGCGCTGCCGTCATCAAGTTCCAGTATGGCATTATCGTTTATAAGCATAGTTCCCCCGTTGTTTATATTCACATTACCCAAACAAGAGAGATCATAACCATAAAAGTTTAATAAACCATTATCAATTGTTACATTTCCCCTTACTTCAGTATTTGCATACAGAACAATATCGACTGAACTGTTAAAATCAAAGTCATGGAAATAATTACCTGCATCGCAATCGATAAACGGAGAACCAAGAGTACCAGTAAATTCAAAGTTTCCACCACTCGGTTCAAAAGTACCGGCATTATCCGCACGGAAGGAATGTCCGGTTCGGATAGTACCCCCTGAAATATTATCAATGAAGGTAGATTCCAATAAAATACTATTGTGCATGATCTCAAATAAACCGGCGCTTAAATTAAATGTTCCGTGTAAATATTGCCATGCTTCTGTTCCATAGGGATGGTCATTAACAAATGAACCTCCCGTAATATTTAAGGTTCCGGTAGTTCCAAGTTCAAAAAGACCATGATTGAGTACATTTCCTGAAGCTCCTACATCCATCAATGCGTTAATATTACAATCGCCGTCGATGGTTGCTGTATAGTTGCCTATTACTAGCGAACCGTTGGAAATTGTTAAATCATTATCAACATCTATATCAGAGACAAGTGTTGTTGTATTTGCTTTTGATGACTCGATTGCAGTGCCGTCTCTATCTTCATATTGAACAACAGATTTGTCCCCTCCTAATTTATTTATTAATAAATCGTAGAATGTACTGCCGGCAGTTACATTGATATTTGCATCAGTGCCTCCGTAAAATTCAAAAGTACCACCTGCAGGATTAAAATCAGGCCTGTAACAGGCGAACCATCCAGATGTTTTTATTGAACCATCGGTAATATTTTCATTGAGCATATAGCTGTCCCAAATAGTAATTCCCCAACCATCAAAATCAAATACCCCAGTTCCTTCAATTAATAGTTCAAGATCAGATGAAGTACACCAGTAACTTTCATCAGCACCTCCAATAATATTAATTGACGCGTTGTCCTTAACCCATATTACACTGCTGAAAAGGTCGACATACTGACCAGCGTCCTGATATAAAGTAATTTCAGAATTTGGATGTGCGTATAAATCATCATAAATGCCACCATCTTCCAAATCAAAAGCTGTAAAAGTACTACCAGATGTACTAATACCCCCGGAAGTATAATCGTAAACATTACATAAAACATCTGTGCCTCCTCCTGGCCGAAATCCTCCCACTGAAGCATTTTCAAGGATATTAAAATGTTCATCTGAATTGATGAACTGTACTCCAGCATCAGGTTTGACTAATCGCACGCGACTTGTCCCTTCAACAAATCCTCCTGTGCCAACATTATTGGTCCATGTACCGGCTACCTCTATCGTGAAATTATTTGCATCAATACCACCTGCATCAATGAGTAAATCCCCATTTATAGTAAGTATATTTGAATAGGCATTATCGAGAACAACAGCTGAACTGGTACTGAAAGTTACGTTATTAAAATAATCTCCTGTATTTGGCTTGAGGGTTGTGGATCCAGGCCATCCATCAAATACAAGTGTTCCAAACTGGCCTTCGAAATGTCCATCCATATTATTGAAAAAGCCATTTAAATAAACAGAATGATCAGATCGAAATCTAAATAAGTTGCCGGAGTAATTATAAATATTTCCATTTATAAAAAGATCTTCCGTGGATAATTCACTTACAGCGAGACCATAAATTCCTGTTTTGTAATTTCTGATATTGTTAAAGTAACAATTTGGCTCGTAACTTCTGATCCAGGAATTATATGCCCCTTCGAATGTTACATAACCTTGAGTCAATTGCACATTTGCACCACTTTCGAAATTCCAGTCGCCGGCAATAAACATATTTAGTGAATTTGAAAGAATTGTTGCGGTGGAACCTGATTCCCAATAGATATCTCCGGTAATATGTAATTCGCCGATATCAATGTACTCTTCCATTTTAAGAAGACCATATATGTACATATTTCCACTCACAGTCAATACTTCATCATATATACGTAAGGATGCTCCCGACTCAATCGTAATATTGTTACAGAAACCATCATTACTAGCTACCCAACAATCATGGGAAGTTCCAGTTGGAATGGTTACATTTGTACCGGCATCAGGTATAGCTCCATCAGACCAATTTCCTGCATTATTCCATTGGTTATTAACTGCTCCGGTCCAGATGCCAGGTACAGATTCATAATACATCTCAACCCTCCCAAGTGTAGCACTACCAGGTTCTTGCCAAATATCTTGTGCAAGATAAGTTGGCAGAGGGTGTTGCATACCCATCCTTACAAGTGTAACAGCATTGCCATTAATAGAGGTAACATAATTATTACTGCCATAGGAGGTAGTTGTTCCGCGGCAACCCAATATCCCAATATGATCGCCAGTAGCCACCGGAATATTACAGGTTATAAATCCCGTTCCGGCTACACCAACCCAACGGCCAAGAGAAACAAAATCGTTGGTTGTACCAGAATACACAGGGGGAGGTCCTGAATTAAATCTAATAATTTCAATGGTTTGATCCCCCGGAATATCAATAGGAACACGAAGCCCTGTAACAATAAAATTTGTTGGGGCTGTAAACCAGTATCCACGCGTATTTCCAGTATATGTACTTGTTTGTGGAGGAATAGGCATCAATGTCCCCGGAGTTACTAAATAATTTTGTGTTTCGAGCAACGCCTGGTATGCATTTAACCGCCCGGTGCCGAGTTTTCCTGTATAGGTAGGATTCAATGCAGATATATCGTCAGTTGTATTTCTAAGGATATCAGCAACATCTGTAGGAGATAATTGACCATAGGCCATTGAAATTATCAAACCAGCTGTTCCGGAAGCATGTGGACATGCCATTGATGTGCCCTGAAGGTAGTCATAAGCATTTGTGGTATAAGTACTGTAAACACCTCGTTCGTCTATGACATGAGTTTCACCCCCTGGAGCAGATATATCAACCCATGTTCCATAAGTGGAATAATAGGATTTAATATCCTGGTTGTTTGTAGCTGCAACTGAAAAAGTTCCTGAATAACATCCGGGGTAATAGAGTCCTTCTGAACCAGAATTTCCTGCAGAATATAATGTAATACCTCCAGATAGGGCAGTTCCGCCACCATTTGTATTAAAATAATCGATGGCATCCAAAACGGCCTGTTCATAATAACCAGCTGATGTATATCCCCAGCTATTCTGCTCAATACAGGCCCCATTATCAGCAGCCCAGACCGGTGCTAAATGATGACCATTTCCGCTACCACCTCCAGGGAGGTATACCATAGCAGACATATAGTTTACACCCTCGCTATTCCATCCACCGGCAACACCTGCTACGCCAGTGCTATTATTAGTTTCAGCTGTAACTGTTCCGCAAACATGAGTACCATGATAACCAAACGAGATAGTCGGATCATCGTTATAAAAGTCATATGACAAACCCGAAAAGTTCAAGTTAAGATCAGGGTGGGTGTATTGTACACCCTGATCGTGGATGCTTACAAGTACATTGGGGTCTCCTGTTTCAATATCCCAGGCCTCGGGTAAATCAATGTCAGCATCAACTGTACCACTATATTGCCCGGTATTATGATAATGCCACTGTAAACCAAAATGTGTGTCATTTGATATTGCGTCAGTTGGTGGCGTACTGGACCCCTCTTTGTCTGTTTCTGATTGAAAAGGCATGGGTGTACTGTGTAATTCTGTTCTATATTGAGGTTCTGCAATAGTAACCTCATCGAGTTGTTCGTATGCTGCAACCATTTCTTTAATGTCAGCGCTTTCGTCAAAATACAAAGTGTACCATAAATGGAAACCCCAGGCCCGGTGCCTGGCTGTAAATTCTGACGAAAAAGCCTTACACTCAAATAATTTTTTAAAACCTGTTGGTCCGTATTGTTCATTCAACTGGTCAATCGCAGCGATATTAAAAACGACTGATCCATTATCATTTAAATAAACCGGATTGTTATCCAATTGGTTTGTAAATGACTCATCAAATTTAATTTTTAAAATTCCTTTTTCATAAGCATCATCGGGTGCGGCTTGCACATCGATTGGAGGACGCTCCCCTCTTTTTACAATAAAATTAGAGGGGGAATTTTTCTCTGAAGGATCAAATAAGTTGTTTCCGATCAACTTATCCTGTGTATTTAAGACAGGAATCGTTTCGGTTGTAGATGCGTCTTCCGAAATGGAAGTAATGTTCTGGTCACCGATGTCATATTCAACATCTAAATATGTCTTGTTCGCCTGACCAAAGGTTGACATTGTAATAATGCACAATGTCATCAGAATTGTAAAAGTTTTTTTCATAATAGTTTGAATTTAGGTTATCAATAATATTAATTAATTAGTTTTGTAATTTATAGCCCTCAAAGATAAAATAAAAAAAATCGAAAAACAAAATTTATCAGAAAAAATATTTTATATGAATTTAATTATATAGATAAATATATGGTTTACAGTTGAAATAGGCTAAGACTGATCCCGATAATTATCGGGAGAGGCTAAGGCTAAGGAAAAGGAAATAAGGGATGGCATACAAAAATTTTATCCCGAAAATTATGGACAGGCACAAATTATTATTGAAGTAAAGGGTGGAATTATAATTTTGTTATTCTCCGGTTGTATTTCGGCAGATGAGCTTATCCGGATTACCTTTTTAAAGAAAGAAACCTTTTCGGGTAACGAAATCTTAATTTCATTTTTTGAAATATTATGCAGTATTAAAAGTGTTTCATCTTCAAAATTCCTGTAATAGGAAATCATACGGGGATTTTTTACAGGAGCCGGTAATATATCGCCATAACGCAATGATTTATATGATTTGCGAAGTTTTATCAACTCTTTATAATGATTGAATAAAGAAAGCTTATCATCTCTTTGTTCATTGAGCGATGGAACGTTTTTCGCAGTTGAGTATTTTGGTTTTTCCCAGGTTGTCCGACAAGGGTCTTTTGTATTATAATCCCATGGAAATGGCTCCCTTATAAATTCATCAGGTTTTTCTCCCATCATGCCGAGTTCCTCTCCATAGTAAATAAAAGGTATTCCGGGAAGGGTAAGCAATAATGACGCTGCTACCTTAGCTTTTCTAATATCTCCATTGAATTCGCTCATCACACGGTTTTGATCATGGTTTGTCAGGAATATGGCATCGTAAAAACCGGGTTCGTACTCCCGGTATAATTTCCTTGTTTGTATAAGTTGTTCCACTATCCCGCTATCCGTTCCTTCTTTTATCGTTTTAATAATAGCAAAACTTAAGTCGAAGTTAAATCCTGCATGAATTCCTTTTTCGAGAAAAGGAGCAACGATTGTATCTTCACGCCAAATCTCTCCAACCATGAAAAAATCCGGTTTTACCTTTTGCATCTCCGTTCTGAACTCCTGCCACCATAAATAATTCTTTTCAACTTCATCTTCAGGAAATATAAATCTAACAGCATCAAGTCTGAAACCGTCTATTCCAATTTCTCCGAGCCAGTATTTGCCAATATTGATAATTTCTTTTCTTACATCAGGATTATCGAAATTCAGGTCAGGCATTTCGTGCCAGAAAAATCCGTAATATTTTTCATTATCAATTACCCTACCGGCTGAATCATTTACTTCGTGCCAATGATGCGGTTCTTTTGAGATGAGTTCTTTATCAGATGTCCATACATAATAGTCTTTGTATTTGTTGATTTTTCCTTTCGAAAAATTGATAAACCACGGATGGTATGAAGATGTGTGATTAACTACCAGATCAATAATAATCCTGATATTTCTTTTATGAGCTGCGTCAACAAGGTTTTTGAAATCCTCAATTGTTCCATAATCAGGATGAACCGAATAATAGTCGGTAATGTCATATTTGTGATATGTTGGAGAGGGGTGGATAGGCATTAACCAGATACCTTCAATTCCAAGTTCTTCGAGATAATCGAATTTTGATATCAAACCCTGTATATCGCCAATTCCATCTCCGTTTGAGTCTGCATAAGATTGGATAAATATTTCGTAGAAGATGATATTAGGATAATGGTCTTTTTGATCTTCTGATTGTTTATCTTGTGTTTGGCACGATATTATAAAAAGAATAATAAGCAGAGTGTTTTTCATAATTATTGTTTTATTTAAAGGGCGTAAACGCCCTGTTTGTTTTAAACGTTATTTCAATCACAGGGATAAATCCCCGAGTTACGGATTATTCATCGCTTACAAAGATAAAAAAAACCCGGCCAGGACCTGACCGGGTTCATATAAAACATTTTCAATTTAAGACTTTGTGGATGGGAACTAATTAGTTCTTAATAAATTTTGTTGATTGAACACTACCATTATTGTGAACGGTTACAAAATAAATACCACTTGTTAAGTCTGCTGTGTTAATAGTAACGACAGGAGTTGAAATTTTATCAACTGTTTTAACCAATTTACCAACTACATTGTAAACTTCAATTTTGTTTGCACCATCCAGTTCCTCTATAGTAAGCATATTTTCAACAGGGTTTGGATAAAGTTTGAAAGTAACTTCCGGATTTTCTCCAATGCCAGATATAATGAACGGAATAACGAAGTTCATGCATTCCCCCGGATTATCAGGATCGTGAGCTTTTCCTTCGGCATCCCAGGAGCCGTTATTAAAAACACATTCCATTCCATTCGCAACGGCACCTGCTGCAATACCAAAAAAATCGGCAGGTGTAAATGTAATTGCCCATTTGCGACTGTTTTCATAAGCTAATGGAATATAGAAATCCGTACAATTTCCTTCATCGTCAAAATCTTTTCCTTCGGCGTCCCAAGAACCGTTATTAAAAACACAGCAAATCTGGGATACCTCTAGTCCTGCTAAAATACCATAAAAATCGGCAGGTATGTAAGTAATTGACCAGGTGCTGTCGCCATTATCAATAAGTTTTGGCTGCTGTCCGTTTACGCCTAATGCATCAAAAGCAACTACGTTTTGCCAGACAGCACCGTCAATGGTAACACCAGAATGCATCATAACCGAGTCAGCACCAAACAATGCACTGTCAGGACAAGATAACTTAGTATTTAAAGTTAAGGTAATTTCATCCCAGGCAGTAGCATTTTCAGGTGTAATAGTAATTGCAGCCGGCATTTTGCCATAATAAGGTTCAAGTTTTGGCTTCTGTCCGTTTGCCCCTTCCCCATCAAATTCAACAACTATTGCCCAGGCTATACCGTCAATAGTAGCCCCTGAATGCATCATCACTGAATCTGCCTCAAATAATGCACTATCAGGGCATGATAAATTGGCATCTAAAATTAAGGTAATTTCATCCCACGCAGTAGCATCTTCCGGAATGATGGTAAGTACCGTATCATTTTGAGCCATTACAAATGTTCCCATAGTTAAGAACATTAAAAGTGTTGTAATTCTTAATGTAAATTTTTTCATAAGTTTTAATTTTTTAATTAGTAAATTAGTAAATTATTGAATTATTGAATTATTGAATATCTAAAGTGCAAATTTATAAATAAAATTTATTATAAATAACTTTTTTTTAAGATAGATTTATTTTTTTTTACTTTTGCACAATTAATTTTCACACAAAATAAGAATTAATTAATTAAATATTTTATTATGGTAAAACATTTATCCGCAAAATTACTTTTGCTCCTGTCGTTACTATTTTTAGGTTATATGACAGGTATAGCGCAAACCGGCGAAGTTACCGGAACGGTAACTGATGCTTCAGATGGACAAACATTACCGGGAGTAACTATTTTAATTAAAGGTACTACTATTGGTACAACAACAGATGTTGATGGGAATTACAAGATTATGGTAGAACCTGACGCAACTCTTGTATTCTCCTATATAGGCTATGAAACTCAGGAAATCGTGGTTCAGCCTAATACTGTAGTTAATGTTGCCCTTAATGTTGCAGTGGCAGAATTAGAAGAATTTGTTGTGATTGGCTATGGTGTGGTAAAGAAGAAGGATGCTACGGGTGCTGTAACTGCGATTGAATCTAAAAGTTTTAATAGGGGGGTATTATCCTCACCGGCAGCTCTGATCGCAGGAAAGGTTGCCGGTGTACAGGTTAGCTCAAATTCTGGGGCACCAGGTGAATCAAATACTATTCGTATCAGGGGTGGTTCATCGCTGAATGCCAGCAATGATCCATTATACGTTATTGATGGTGTACCAATATCCAATGCTACTCCATCAGGTACCCTTAATCCCTTGAATAGTATTAATCCAAATGATATAGAATCATTCACCGTGCTCAAAGATGCTTCAGCAACTGCAATTTATGGTTCAAGGGCATCAAATGGTGTTATTCTCATTACTACTAAAAAAGGAAAAGAAGGTGGTAAGTTTCCTTTACGTCTCAATTATACAGGTAAATTCTCTTATCAGGAAGTTCCAAAAAAGATTGGAGTGTTATCTTCGAATGAATTTGAAAGTTTGTTACGTGAGCGGTATCCTGAGCGTGTTGATATGATGGGTACATGGACAGATTCCCTTGGAAATCCTGTTGTGTGGCAAAATCTGCCGGATCCTGAAGATCGTGAGGGTTATGAGCAAACCATTCACAATACTAACTGGCAGGATGAAATTTACAACAACGCATTTGCCATGGATCATTCCTTGAGTATTTATGGTGCTTATAAAATGTTACCTTATCGCGTTTCACTTGGATATACCGATCAGGATGGTATTCTCAAAACCAGTAACTTCAAGCGTACAACAGTTGGTCTTTCCTTAAATCCTACCTTACTGGATGATCATTTAAAGATTAACTTGAATGTTACTGGTGCATTCATCAAAAATACCTTTGCCAACCGGGGTGCGATAGGTGCAGCCACACAAATGGATCCGACCAAACCGGTAAATAGCCTGGATGGATCTTACGGCGGCTACTGGGCATGGCTTGATGCCAATGAAATACCATTAACACAGCCAACTTCAAATCCCATGTCACAGTTAAACCTGACAGATGACAAATCAGATGCCAATCGGTCTTACGGTAATTTACAACTTGATTATAAATTGCATTTTCTACCTGAATTGCGTGCAAACCTGAATGTCGGATACGATTTTTCAAAAAATAGTGGAACCCGATACGTTCCCCCTTATGCAGCATGGTCTTTTAACTCTACAGATGGCGGAGGGGAAGACAATAACTATAATAACAGATATGAAAACAAACTACTTGACTTTTACCTGAATTACGTGAAGGATGTTGAATCAATCAAGAGTCGTTTTGATGTTATGGCCGGTTATTCATGGCAACATTTCTTTAACAGTTCGAATTCATACAATAGCAATATTCCAACTTTCATTGATCCGATTACCGGGGATTCAACAGGTCAGCAATATATAAGGGATACGATTGTGGATAAAGGTGAATATTACTTAATTTCATTTTTTGGCCGTTTTAATTATACATTTAATGACAAATACTTGCTCACTTTTACTTTGCGTAATGATGGAACATCCCGTTTTCATAAAGATAATCGCTGGGGCCTTTTCCCTGCGCTTGCTTTGGGTTGGAAAATCAATGAAGAAGTATTCCTCAAAGATTCAAAAGCAGTCAGTCAGTTGAAACTTCGTTTGGGATGGGGTATCACCGGACAACAGGATATTGGTGGCTATTATGATTACATGGGAAGGTATACTTACGGAAATCCTTTTGCTATGTACCCGTTCGGAAATACATATTATATTACACTTCGGCCTGAAGGATATAATCCTGATTTGAAGTGGGAAGAAACCACCACCTGGAACATTGGCATTGATTTCGGATTCCTTGAAGACCGTATTTATGGTTCGTTGGATTTTTATAAGCGTCTTACTAAGGACTTGCTTAGCTGGGTGCCTGTGCCGGCAGGATCGAACTTAAGTAATTACATTAACCGGAATATAGGTGAACTTAAAAACGAGGGGATAGAATTCTCTATTGGGGCCAAAGCCATTGTCAAAGAAAATATGCTGTGGGATATAGGATTTAACATTACCTACAATAAAAACGAAATAACTGAACTCTACCAGGGTGCCAGCATTGCTACCGGTGGAATTGCCGGAGGTGTTGGAAACAATATCCAGGAACAGGCAGTCGGACAAGCCGTGCAAACTTTTTACGTTTATGAACAAGTTTACGACCAGGATGGTAATCCGATTGAAGGATTATATGTTGACAGAAACGGTGATGGTGAAATTACAACATCGGATAAATATTACTTTAAAAAGCCAGCTCCTGATTTCTATTTTGGCATAACTTCAAACTTAACCTGGAAAGACTGGAATTTGTTTTTATCAGGACGTGCCAATTTTGGGAACTATGCTTATAACAATGTACAAGCTGAAAATGGTTGGCTGAACAGAATGTATAGGTCAGAGGGACCTTACATCAGCAACATAACTTCAGCCAGATCGGAAACCAATTTTGAAACTGCACGTTATTTCTCTGATTACTGGATCCAAAATGCCTCATTTTTCCGTATGGATGATATAACTCTCAGCTACACATTTAAGCAGTTGGTAAATGATCGTATGGATATCCGGTTGTCAGCTACAGTTAACAATGCATTTGTGATTACTCAGTATAAAGGCCTCGATCCGGAGGTACAAAACGGGATTGATGGCAACATATTTCCACGAAGCAGGATATGGATGTTTGGTGTAAACCTTGTTTTCTAACTAAAATTTTAAAGTATAAATAATATGAAAAAAATAATTTTTATATTCGTACTGTTCACAGGTGTTTCTCTTGTCTTGAATTCCTGTGTCAAAGATCTGGACACAAAACCGATTGATCCGGATGAAGTTACTTCAGCAACTGTTTTTGATAATCCTGAATCCTACACACAATTCCTGGCTAAATGTTATGCCGGACTTGCAATAGGAGGTCAACAAGGTGGTGATGGTATGGCCGACATCAGTGGTATTGATGGAGGCTTTAGCCAATACTTACGCCAATACTGGTATCATCAGGAATTAACTACTGACGAAGCTGTTATTGGCTGGGATGATGCCACTATTAAAGATTTTCACTTTCAGCAATGGGGCGATGGAGATACCTTTATTGCAGCCATGTATTACAGGATTTATTACCAAATTTCACTGTGTAATGAATTCTTGCGTCAAACCACAGATGATCTGCTTGATGAACGTGGTGTATCTGATGAATGGCGGAATAAAATTGCTTTTTATCGGGTTGAGTCTCGCTGGTTACGCGCTTTAAGCTACTGGCATGTATTGGATCTGTTTGGCAATGGAGTGCCATTTGTTATTGAATCAGATCCGATTGGAGACTTTTTCCCTCCGGCTATTGCAAAAGCTGAATTATTTAATTTTATCGAGTCTGAACTAACAGCCATTGAAGGCTCTATGATTGAGCCTCCACATTTTGAGTATGGCCGTGCCGATAAAGGAGCTGCATGGATGTTACTTGCTAAATTATACTTTAATGCTGAAGTTTATCTTGGTGTTAATAAATATGCAGAATGTATCACTTATTGCGAAAAAATTATTAATGGACCTTATGCACTTTCACCAACTTTCCAGCAACTTTTCTGGGCTAATAACGACCAGGATGCTACCACCATAAGGGAGATCATTTTCCCTATCCGCTATAATGGACAAAAAACCCAGACCTGGGGTGGCACAACCTTTATCATTGCTGCTTCCATTGGTGGAGAAATGGAAGCACAGAATTATGGTACTGCCGAACGTTGGGGAGGTACCCGTACAACCAAAGAGTTTGTTGCATTATTTTCTGATGATGATAGCCGGGAAATGTTTTTCACCGAAGGACAAAACCTGGAGATCGAAAATATTTCCACGTTTGAAGAGGGATATGCCGTTACTAAGTTCAGAAATGTTTGGTATAATGAAAATGGAGATACCATTTCTGGCTCAAGCGAAACGTTCATGGATACAGATTTTCCAATGTTCCGCCTGGCTGATGTTTACCTGATGTATGCTGAAGCAGTGAAAAGAGGTGGAGGCGGAAATGAAGGCCAGGCTGTGGAGTATGTCAATGATCTTCGTCAAAGAGTAGGTGCTTCAGCCATTACTGCAGGTGATATGGACCTTGATTTTATCCTTGATGAAAGGGGGCGTGAACTTTATTGGGAATGTCATCGTCGTACGGATTTAATTCGTCATAATAAATTCACCGGTGATAATTATATTTGGGCATGGAAAGGCAATATAAAGGATGGTCGTTCTACGGATGCTAAGTATAACCTCTTTCCATTACCGGCTGCTGATGTAAACGGTAATCCTAACCTGAATCAAAATCCAAATTATTAAACGTTAAAAATGAATATACATATGAAAAATATCATTTTAATATTTACGGCGGCTCTGGGAATAGTTTTATTTTTCTCGTCATGTGAGAAGAATGACAATGAGCCTAAATTGAATCTTGAATCATCCGTGGCATCAGAGATAACGACTCCCGAAAACGGTGCGACTTATGTCTTAACTCTGGCTGATTCAGCTAACCCATTTGTTGTTGACTGGACAGCAACAACCTACTCAATATCCGAAGGTGCTACGCTTCCTTTACCTACATATTCGCTGCAAATGGTTTTTGCAGACAGTAGTTTTGATGGTGCAAAGGAATTGTATAATACCCAGAATTTTTTCTTTGAAACCATTATCTATAAATTTAATAATGCGTTGTACAGTATGGGTATGGCTGCCGATTCGACCGGAGATATTGATCTTCGCGTGGTCGGTGGAATAAGTGGTGCAGACTATACGCAGGTGTCCTCGGAAATTATTACACTTACCGTTACAACGTTTGAACCTCCGGAACCTCCGCCTGTTGATAAAAAATTAATTTACCTTCTTGGTGATGCAACACCTGTAGGCTGGGATAATGTCGATGCACTAGCAATGGCACACCTGGGTGAGGGCAGGTATGCAAGGGTTGAATACCTTGATCCGGGAATCGGTGAGTGGTTTAAGTTCATTTCAATTCTTGGATTATGGGCGCCCCAGTGGGGTACAGATGACACCGGAACCCCTGAAGGCGGACCACTTGTTTACAGGCCCGATGAAGGAACACCGGACCCTCCGGCTATGCCAGTACCCACTGTTGCCGGTAACTATTATATCGAAGCCGACACAGCAAATCTGGAATATAAAACATTCTTAACATCCGGTGAACTTTACCTTGTTGGCGATGCAACTTCAGTAGGCTGGGATAATACTGCAGGTTTACCATTTACAGAGGATCCTGATACTGCTCATGTCTTTACGATTACAACCAATCTGAATGCCGATGGCGGAATGAAATTCCTGGAAGTTCTTGGCGAATGGGCACCACAATGGGGAACTGACCAAAGCGGTACTGCCGAAGAAGGAGATTTAATTTACAGACCTACAGAAAGTGTACCGGATCCAACCAACATCCCCGCTCCCGGCACAGCCGGACAGTATAAAATCACGGTTGATCTGAGAAAACTTACTTATATGGTTACTCCTCAGTAATTGATCTGAAAAATTAGAAAACAGATAGCAAGATTTTAATTTTCTGATTTTTTAATAAAAATTTAAAGCCTCTCCGAAATTCGGAGAGGCTTTTAATTGATTATTCAATACTTTATTATATTCGTAATCAACCGGAAGATCAGGTCTAAATATTATTTTGAGGTGCTGGTCTATAATAAATATAATTGTATTTATAATACCTTTGGGTAACTTTGGGTCTTCTTTGTGTATCTCTGTGACATAGCTATTACACAAAGAATCACAGAGATTACACTAAGTTTCACAAAGAAAAATGAGTTATCGAAAAAGATTATTGGTTGAAGAAAAAGTAGTAATTGAAATAAAAACT
>JADHVR010000082.1 GCA_016783885.1 Bacteroidales bacterium | reverse complement strand
CCTTTTAATTCAGGACTGTTTTGTTTTGAAACGATACTATAAATTTTTTCGAAAGAATTACGGGAATGTATAACAAGAGGAAGTTCGTATTTTTTTGCTAATTCAATCTGATGACTAAATGCTATTTCCTGTTCCCTTGCAAACGTTTTATCCCAGTACAAATCAATTCCTGTTTCTCCAATACCGTAAAACTTTTTTCTTTTGAACCATTCATCTACCAATTCTAATTCTTCCTTATAGTTTATCTTAACTGATGTGGGATGTAGTCCCATCATTGGGAAACAGTTCCCCGGGAAATCGTTACATAACTTCAGCATTACATCAACTGAGGAGGAGTCAATATTCGGAAGAAGCATATATTTCACATGCTTTTTTATAGCATTTTCAACAACCATATTCCTGTCATCATTAAATTCGTCGAGGTACAAGTGTGTATGTGTGTCGGTCAGAATCATGGCGCAAAAGTAAAAAATTTTAGGCTAAGGGAAATAGGGGAAATAAGGGAAATATGGTGAAAAGGATAAACATTTGGATTTTGGGTTTTCTTTTTTACATAATTCCATTATTCCAATTAAATATTACTTTTGAAAAAAATTCGTTTGAAAAAGATTCTTGTCATACGGTTCAGTTCTATTGGCGACATTGTTCTCACCACTCCAATAATCAGGTGTCTTAAGGAACAGCATAAAGATGTGGAAATTCATTTTTTAACAAAAACGACATTTGAGCCGGTTCTAAGAAATAACCCATACATTGATAGAATTTTTACTATAAAAAATAAAATTGATGAGGTTATTGCTGATTTAAAAAAGGAATCATATTTTCATATTGTTGACCTGCATAAGAATTTCCGGTCAAAAGGCGTGATTTTAAAATTAAAAAAACCGTCTTCAACTTTCAGTAAAATTAATGTTAGAAAATGGCTTATCGTAAATTTTAAAATTAATCTGTTACCCGAATTGCATATCGTTGACAGATATTTTCAGGCGGTTGAGAAGCTAAGTGTGAAAAATGACGGGAAAGGGCTGGATTATTTTATTCCTGAAAGGGAAGAGGTTAACCTGACAACCATTCCCGTATCACATCACAAAGGATATATCGGATGGGTGATAGGTGGCAAGCACAATACCAAGATATATCCTGAAGAGAATATTGTTGAGGTTTGCAAAAAAATTGATTATCCGGTTGTTTTATTAGGCGGAAAAGAAGATTTTGATAAAGGTGAGAGAATAAAAAAAGAAGCCGGAAAAAATATTTTTAATGCTTGTGGAAAATTCACCATCAACCAGTCAGCATCTATTGTAAAGCAGGCTGAAAAAATAATTACAAACGACACCGGTTTAATGCACATTGCTGCAGCATTCCGAAAAAAAATCATTAGCTTATGGGGAAATACCATTCCTGAATTCGGGATGTATCCTTACATGCCGGGAGATGAAGACAAATCGATTATTTTGGAAGTTAAAGGGCTTTCATGCCGCCCATGCAGTAAACTTGGATATAAGAAATGCCCGAAAAAGCATTTTGATTGTATGAAAAAAATTGAGGTTGACAGGTTAATAGGGTATATAAGTCAATAAGTCTTCAGTCCACCCCCGATAGCTATCGGGGTCAGTCTCCAAATTTTTTACTGATTAGGGACTGCTGATTCTTTTAAAACCTGGCATAAGGATTATTTACCTTTTCATATCCAATACTCGTTTCCGGTCCATGTCCTGAATACACGGTGAAATCATCATCAAGAATAAATAGTTTGTTGTGAATGCTTTCTATCAGAATATCAAAATTCCCGGTTGGAAAATCCGTTCTGCCAATGCTGTCCCTGAATAATACATCTCCTGTGATTATAAATTTCTGGGGATAGTTGATAAAACAAATACTGCCGTCTGCATGACCTGGCGTATAAACCACTTTTAGTTCCGAATTCCCGAATTTGATAATATCTCCGTCTTCAATGAAATCTACCGGTTCAATTACCGGTTCAATTTCGAAGCCATACATTCGTGCATGTTCGTGTCCGTTGGTATGAAAAGGCAAACCGGCTTTGTGAATTACAGGTTTTAATCCATAAGTTCGGGCAATATAATTCGTCCCAAAGATATGGTCAACATGGCAATGGGTATAGAGAAGCTTAACAGGTTTCAGGTTTTTAGAAGCTATGTATTGCGACAGCATTTTTTCTTCAGATGGTTCATAACAACCCGGATCGATAATAACACATTCTTTTGTTTCATCGGATAATATGTAGGTGTTTACCTGGAAAGGATTGAAAGCGAATTTTTCTATTGTGATCATACGATAAATCTAATTCGAAATGTTATGTTAAATTTGAGGCAAAAATAGAAAATTTGAATTTAATTTAATTTTTTTTATCTTGTAACTTTTTATTCACCAAACCGTCATGTTATTGAATTTATGGCGTAAAGCAGAAATTTCTGAATGACGACAATTGAGTACAATCATTGTGTAGATACGCATGCCGACGGCGTTTATCGGTTTATCCTTAAAAATATTAAAGATAAGGATAAAGCCGGCGATATTGTACAGGATGCTTTTGTTAAAATGTGGGAAAAGGTAAGGAATATAACTTTTGAAAAATCGAAATCCTATTTATTTACCGCTGCCTATCACACAATGATAGATTACATCAGGAAAGATAAGAATAATAAAAGTCCGGATGATTTGGGCAAATTTGACAGGGGACATGAATCCGGCTATTCCGATTTGAAAGAGATATTAGATGAAGCTGTTTCCCGCTTGCCCGAAATCCAGCGGTCGGTTTTATTGTTGCGGGATTATGAAGGATATTCCTATAAAGAGATCGGTGAAATTACAAACTTGAACGAATCGCAGGTGAAAGTTTATATTTACAGGGCAAGGATTTTTATGAAGAATTATTTAGTAAGTATTGACCATGTGATTTGAAATTTAGTCATTTAATAAATGGAAATCGACAGGAACAACTACGAAGCGTATTTTCTCGATTACCGGGAAAACAACTTGCTGCCTGAACAGGTAGCGGAGCTTATGGTTTTTCTTGAGCAGAATCCCGATATGAAAGAGGAGTTTAATTCTTTTGAAAATATTACCTTAATTCCTGAAGATGAAATCCGCTTTGGACAAAAGGATATACTGAAGAAAAAGGTAATAAAGCCTGCCGGAAAGATTAACCGGGACAATTACGAAAATTTTTTTATTGCCAAACTTGAAGGCGACATTTCAGAAGAAGAATCTTTGGAATTAAAGGATTTTTTTAGTTTAAATCCATATTTAAAGCTGGAATATAATCTGTTTAAATCAACCGTGCTGGTACCGGATAAAAAAGTTATTTACAAAAACAAAAACTCGCTGAAGAAAACCGGCTTTTTTGTTGTGTACAGAAGACAAATAATTTATACTCTTTCGGCTGCGGCTTCTGTGTTGATCTTTCTTGGACTGTATTTCGGTTTTGGCAGGAAAACGGTATCTGACAGGGAATACTCATATATCAATAGAATTGAAATGATTAAACCGGTTTATGATCAAATTAAGTTAAAGCCCGAATTAAGGAGGAAATATCAACACGCAGAGGTAATTGCCACCCCTGAGTTTAAATATTCAACAGAAAACAAACCGGCAAAATTAGCTCGGCTTCCTTCCAAACAGATCAGCGCTGTGGAGATACCTTTAAAATTCGATAAACAAAATGATTTTATTGAACTTAAACATACTCAGACTATTTCTGATATAGATTATGCAGGTATTAACAATCCTGAAAAACGAAAATCTTTTATAGGCAGATTCATTGCAGGTGTTGCAAATAAAATTGTCGGCCCAAGAAACCCTGAAAAGAAATCACTGTTGGAATATACGGTTGAGGGTTATAACCTGCTTGCAGACCGGGATGTGCAAGTTGAAAAAGAATTAGATGAAAGCGGGAAGGTAGTTGCTTATAATATATCAGGTGGTGAAAACCTGGAATTTATTAGAAGAAAAGGAAATTCTGCAAAATAGTAAGTTTTCAGTTTTCAGTCTCCAGTTTTCAGTTTCCAGTCATTGATTATTATTTTAATTATTTATAACGTTAGTCATTTCACCCTGTAACAAATCCAAAACCTCATCCGTCATACTCTAAATTTCAAAATTGTTTAACTAAAAATTGATTTATCATGAAATTAAAACGATTATTTACATTGAGTTTGATTTTTACAGTTCTTCCCGGACTGTTTTCAACGCTTTATTCACAGGAAAAAGGAAATAAAAATGTTGTAACTGAAAATCGGCAGTTACCTTCTTTTACAGGTATTGATATAGGAGGCTCTTTAGATGTTTACATCCTGCAAACAGATGAACAATCAGTCAGGATTGAAACTGACGGAAACCTGCAGGATAATGTAATTACAACGGTTTCGGGAAATATTTTAACCATTAAATCCAAAGGGATAAAAAATCCTACCAAATTAAATGCTTATGTGCATCTGCATGAATTAATTTTTCTTGAAGCAGGGGGCGCAACGGATGTGAAGGGAGAAGGTCTCTTTAAAACCGATGAATTGAAGGTCATTGCCCATGGGGCGGCAAGTGTAACTCTTGATATGGATGTTAATTATCTTGAAACAATTGTATCAGGCGCTGCTGATGTGAAACTATCAGGCAGAGCCGTTACACATAAAACAAAAGTTAGCGGAGCCGGAAATGTAAAAGCTAAAAGCCTGATTACAGAAAAATGCACTTACAATGTTTCAGGGGCAGGGGATGCAAGTTTGAATGTTACCAATGAAATTACAGGAGAAACCTCAGGTGCAGGAAGTGTTAATTATGAGGGTGAACCTAAAAGTGTCATTATATCTAAAGATGGTAAATCAACAGGATTTTATGTGAAAGAGTATTATGATTCAACCAAAGTAAAAATTGGGGGTTTAAATATTGAAGTTTATGAAGGGGATGATTCTGTCAGGGTTGTCGTAGGAAATCGTGTGCTAAATATTGATGAAAATGGCAATGTGAATTTTGGCAGATGTAAAAGGAATAAATTTAATGGACACTGGGCAGGCTTCGACATGGGTATTAACGGATATGTGGATCCCGATTTTAAAATGAGTTTCCCTAAAGAGACGGAATATATGGATTTAAGAATGACCAAATCAGTTGCTGTTTATATTAACTTTTTCGAGCAGAACATTGCTTTGTCAAAAAATCAAAAATTCGGAATGGTAACAGGATTGGGTATAAACTGGCATAATTACCGATTCAGTAAGGATACACGGCTTAATGCAGATTCGTCAGAACTTATCGGTTATATTGACAAAGGGATAAGCATAAGAAAGACCAAGCTGACTAATTTATATCTGAATATTCCTCTTTTGCTTGAATTTCAGACTAACAGCGGTCATAAAAAAAACAGTTTTCATTTTGGACTGGGTATGGTTATGGGTGTAAGGCTTTCTTCACATACGAAAAAGTATTACGATGAAAGGAATAAGGAATTTGACATTACAAAATATAACCCTGCAACCGACAAATACGAAACACTCTTTACAGCAGTATCATCCGATAATTCAATAGTTAAAAATTTCGATGATTTTTATATGAACCCTTTCAAATGGGATGCAACTGTAAGGATAGGGTGGGGGTTCATAAACCTTTTTGCCACCTATTCGGTCAATACTATGTTTAAGAAAGACAAAGGACCTGAGTTGTATCCCTGGACAATTGGAATTACTTTTGTGAATTTATAATCTTAAGAATAATTTGGAATAATGGAATGGTGGATTAATTTTTAATAATCCATCATTCCATTATTCCGTCTTTGTGCTATTCCATCCACACCTTAATTTTTAAATTTCATCCTCTGATTATTTCAATAACTTTTTATAATTTTACACTCGAATTAAGGGTTGTATTTTTATGTAATATTTTAATTTTCAATAGTCAATCCCGCACGTGCGGGAATAATCAATACAAAAGGTATGTCAGGACATAGTAAATGGTCAACCATTAAAAGAAGAAAAGGCGCGCAAGACGCCAAGAGGTCTAAAATGTTCTCAAAAATAATCAAGGATATTACGGTTGCCGTTAAGGAGAGCGGCCCTGATCCTGAGAATAATCCCCGGTTAAGAATGGCGATTGCAAATGCAAAGGGCGTTAGTATGCCTAAGGATAACATAGAGAGAGCCATTAGCAAAGGTAAAGACAAGGATGCAGAAAATTTCCTGGAGTTGACTTACGAAGGTTACCTTTCTCACGGCATTGCTATTTATATTGAATGTACTACCGATAACCAGCAGCGTACCATAAGTAATGTCCGTGCTATTTTTAATAAATATAGTGGTAATCTCGGAACAAAAGGCTCATTGAGTTTTTTATTTGACCGCAAAGGTATTTTTACTGTTCCAAAGGGAGAATTGGATGAGGAAGAGTTTGAACTGGAAATGATTGATGCAGGCGCTGAAGACATAGAAGGGGAAGATGGTTTCTTTTCTATTACAACGGCAATGGAAGACTTTGGCAATATGCAGAAAAAACTGGAGGAAATGGGTATAGAACCAGAATCTGCAGAGCTACAGAGAATTCCTCACGAAACAATTAAACTTGATGATGAAACTGCCAGAAAGATACTGAAAGTAATTGAAATGTTTGAAGATGATGACGATGTGCAGAAGGTTTTTCATAATCTTGAAATAACTGATGAATTGATGTCAGAGATGTAGTATTTTATGAAGTAACTAATCAATATCAAATTAACAATAAAAATTTCTTGATAAATATTATTATTATTGTTTCTTTTTTAAGGATTAAGTTTTTTCGGATTTAATTATTTCAATGAATTGTTTTACACTCAATAATCTTAAAGCAACAGATAAAACTACCGAAGTTAACAACATAATTACAAAATTGATTTTCCACTCGAACAAGAGATATTTTGAAAAGTAATTAATCAGGATTACACCAATAACAAAAACCAAAATCACAGACAGGAATTTTACATTTATTCTGAACTTAAAAAGATACTGCGCAACTATCACCTGTGCCACTGCTGTAATAAACTGGGCACTCAGGCTGGCATAAGCTGAACCGATGGCTTGTAGCCGGGGCACCAGCATTATATTTATCAATAAACTAATAACCACACCGGTTCCTGCAATTATATTAAGCGATTTTAAACTGCCATTGGCTGTCAGCAGTGTTCCGAAAACATAAGTGGTTGACATAGCCACAAATCCAAACATTAACAAACTAAAGACATAGGCTGACTGGTTGATCCTTAAAACATATTGAGCAGCTGTTTCACTATCATGCTGTGGATATAACCAATGCATTAGCTCATCGCTGTAAAAATACGAGCCAAGGGCAACAATAACACTTGTTGTAAAAAGCAACGAAAAAGAAAGCCTTACCAGATTTTCAACCGGCTGTTTCAATTTTATCATTTTTGAAAAGATAGGAAGAAGTAATACAGCGAACAGGAAAGCGATCATGTTGGCTGCATCCAGAAGCCGGTAAGCCTGTGCATAAACACCTGATTGCCGGTCACCGATACCTTCGGGCAACATCCTTTCTATAATCACGGTATCAATCCTGTTATACTGTGTCATCAGCAATATCAGGAGGGCAAAAGGAAAACTTTTTTTCAGGATCATCAGCAGAAAAGGCAGGTTCCAGTTAAGCCTTCTGAAAGCCGCTTTGTGCATAACAACAAACAAAGTGGTTAATGCCGTTAGTCCGTAAGCAGCAGTTTGGGCATACACGAACCATTCAATCCGGAACTTTGATTCTGTTACATTTCCCCAAAGCAGAATACTACAAAAAATGATCATTAACAGTCTGTCGAGCACCGACAGGACGCTGTCCGTTTTAAAAAGCAATAATCCCGAAATATTCGATCGCAGGTAAAGAATAAATGATAAAAGGAATTGATTTAATGCCACCCAGCTTAACATTTTAAACTGTGCTGAATCATATCCAATAATAAACCCAACAGTAAAGGTTACTAATACATATACCAAAGCCAAAAGTATTTTCAGGATGAGGATACTTGAAAAATGTTTGTTCAGCAACTGGTTGTTTTGGGCGATATTTCTGTTATTGAAATTGGTAATTCCAAAATCTAACAAAATATTAAAGAGGAAGGAAAAATTTAAAATTGAAAAATAAAACCCAAAATCTTCAGCGCCAACAGCATTCTGAACCGAACGGTCAATTCCGAGAACCCAAAAAGGCTTTACCAGCAGGTTCAGAAATAATAGAAAACCGAGATTTGTCAGGAATTTTTTTTGCATATACTATTTTAGTATAGTTTTGCAAATATCAGAATAATATGATTAAAACAGTTATAATTCTTTTTACAGATGTCGGTTGAAGAATTTTTTGAATTATTCATCGAAGAGTTAAAGCAAAATACAGGGTTTTGGGGATATTATAAATTCCTTGAAGACAGATCAAGTTTCGGATTCCGTAAATCATATTTTATTCAACGTCTTCAATATATTGCAAACCATATTACTGATAAGTCATCGGTAATCTGGGATTGTGGTTCAGGATATGGCACTACCTGTATTTTCCTTGCATTAAACGGTTTTAAAACATCAGGAAGCACTTTGGAGTTTTATTATAAGGATATTCCAAAACGACTTGAATATTGGAGCAAGTATGGTGATATGGACTTGATTACAACTAATTATGAAAATATTTTCGACTCTCATCCTGTTGAATCATCAACTGATATAATTATTTTACAAGATACCCTTCATCACTTAGAACCAATGCAGGACGCATTAAATATCTTTTACAAAATTTTAAAACCTGAAGGGAAAATAATACTTATTGAAGAAAACGGTGCAAATATTATTCAAAACATTAAACTATACAAACAAAGAGGTTCTAAACGAATAATTGAGTTTTACGACGAAAGGCTGAAAAAAAATATAATAATGGGAGACGAAAATATTCGCAGCTTAAAAAAATGGAGAAAAGAATTTGCAAAACAAAATTTTGAAATAATTGAATCGGAAGTTCAATATATTCGTTTTTTCCCGCCATTTAAATTTAATGATTCAAATATTAATCAAATAATTAATAAAGAGCAGCAACTTTGGAAAAAGTATCAATTATTAAAAAAGTATTTTTTCTTTGGAATAAATTTTATTGTTGAAAAACAGATATGAATATTGCCGTAAATACACGATTGTTATTACCCGGAAAGCTGGATGGTATTGGTTGGTTCACTTATGAAACATTAAAAAGAATTACCACCCAACATCCCGAGCATCAATTTATCTTCCTTTTTGACCGAAGATTTTCGGATGAGTTTATTTTTTCAAAAAACATAAAACCTGTGGTAGTTCATCCACAAGCCCGGCATCCTGTTTTATGGTATCTTTTTTTTGAGTTTGGAGTACCTGCTGCCTTAAAAAAGCATAAAGCCGATTTGTTCCTTTCGCCCGATGGCTGGTTATCATTAAAATCGAACGTGCCTTCAGTAGATGTTATTCATGATTTGAATTTTGAAAATCATCCTGAATTTATTCCTTATAATGTAAGAAAATATTATCACTATTTTTTTCCCCGCTTTGCTCGAAAGGCTAACAGGATTGCCACCGTTTCGGAATATACAAAAAATGACATTTTTGAAAAGTATGGAGTAAAGCTTGAATTAATTGATGTGGTTTATAATGGGGCTAATGAAAAATATGTCCCGGTTGATGATAAAGAAAAGGAAATTATCAGGGAAAAATATTCTGATGGAAAGCCTTATTTTATTTTTATAAGTACGATCCATCCGCGTAAAAACCTGGCAAATCAATTAAAAGCTTTTGATCTGTTTAAAAAGCAGACCTCATCTGAAATAAAATACTTAATTATTGGTGAGAAAAAATGGTGGACTGAGGATATTAGAAATGCTTTTGAGAACTTGCAACATAAGCAGGATATAATTTTCTTAGGGAGGCTTGATACCGGTGATTTACATAAAATTATCGGTTCGTCTCTTGCACTTACTTATGCGTCATATTTTGAAGGATTCGGCATTCCCATTGTTGAAGCCTTTTATTGTGATATTCCGGTTATCACTTCCAATGTAACCTCCATGCCCGAAGTTGCCAGCAATGCAGCCCTTCTTGTTGATCCTTTCTCCATTGAGTCAATCAGTGATGCCATGCGCAGAATAGCTTTTGAAAAAGGTTTAAAAGAATCATTAATTGAAAAGGGAAGGGAAAGACGGCAGATGTTCACCTGGCAGAAATCGGCTGACAGGTTGTGGGAGTCGATAGAAAAGACATTTTAATAATGAAAATATTTTATGTTTAGATTGTATCATTTTACAAATAAATATGTAGTATATAACTCTTACCATTTTTCAGACACTGATTTTCGCTGCAAAGCGCAGATTGTTAAAAAACAGTAAATTACGAATAGTGTATAGCAGAAAACCACTAATTTTTTTTCTAATGGTTTTCTGCTATGGTTTCCCCAAAAATGTATTATATTTTTAGTGCCGTTAACTGATTTTTTACTGCCGTAAACTGATTTGATATTGATAATATGAATTTGTTACTTATATTTATAAATAGAATTTTAAAATTAAACGTATTTAACTATTCCGTTATGCTGTACATGGTTTATTATCAATACATTACCCCCCCCTCAAACACAACCGAACTTCATTTACACTTAGTTATATTTGCCAATATATCAAAAGCATACTTTTCGTTTTAAAGCTTTATCTTTTTCATTTTTTCTAAGCATTTAAATAAAACAAAGACAAACTAACCATTAACCAAAGTAAGACCAGAATATTAAACATGCTAAAACCTTTGAATTTATTTATTTATTTAATTAAAATTTAAAAATGATGAAAAAACTTATATTTATTTTTGTCTTACTTGTTACCTTTGAAGGGGCCTTTGCTCAATTAGGTAGCTGGGTCTTGCCCCCTTACCGTGTAGATTTTAATAATACCGGGCCTACCGCTGTAAACCTACAACTTGCATATCCATATAATCCTTATACTTTTTCAGCCGGTGCATTTAATAATAATGGTGATTTATTATTTTATGTTGTAGATTACAATATTTACGATGCAAATTCTAATATTGTTGAGGCAATCGGATCTTTGAGCGGGTATGCCGATGAGTTTGAAATTATAAATGTTCCCGGAGAAAATCTTCAGTTTTATATATTTTATGCAAGTTTTCCTCCTATGGGGTATGGAAATCTCTATTATGCCCATATCGATTGTTCATCAGGTGATGTTCAAGTACTTCAAAAAGATGTTACAATTGCAAATATCATAGAGCAAACCGGAATTGCTCTTACTAAAGAAATCAACAATCAACGCTATTTATATGTTGCAAATTATACGTGTGGTATTAATAAATACCTTGTAACCTCCGGTGGAATTTCTTTTATTGAAAATCTTGTAGATGAGAATGATCCGAATTTTTACTCTTCAGATTGTTTTTATGCAAGAAACCTGGAAATGAATTATGATGAAACTGCACTTGCCTGGTGCACAACTATTGACTATGAATCATATCTTTTTATTGTTAACCTTGATGAGCAGGGAAATTATATTTCGGCTCAAACAATCAATGTAAACAAAGGAGATATTGGTGGAATTGAGTTTGCCGATGAAGAAAATACGCCGATAATTTATATTTCTTGTAATAGCCCAACTTATGGAGGAATACAAAGGTATAATTATAATGCAGGTGTTTTTTTAAGCCCCTTAACTGAAAATGGTGCTTATGGAAATACTTTCCTGCAAAAATCTTTTGATGGTTACATATATGCAGTTTCTAATGCAGGAGATAATTTTGGCAGGATAGACCCCTTAACAAATACATTTGAGAGCAACATAGTTTCATTGAATGTAATAAGTAATTATATGTATACTGGAGATATAACAGCGTACAAATTACCTGAAAATTTTACATACACACCATTTTCGTTAACTTTTACAAAATGGGATGAATCATGCGCCTGGATGTCAGACGGATGGATTGAGGTATTTCCATCAGGGGGTATTCCTCCTTATACCTACCAATGGGATGATCCCCAAAATCAGACAACAGCTAAAGCAACAGGACTGGCACCGGGAGTTTATACATGCACTGTTACAGATGCAGTAAATCACGTTAAAACAATTACCGTAGAAATAGTTACGAATCCGGCACTATTCAATTATACCGGCCCTTATGAAATAACAGGTTCAGTAACATGGCCCGGTAACCATTATAAAATTAACGGAATGATTGAAATTATGGGTGGCGGTTCATTAACTTTAATTAACGGAGCAAAGGGTGAATTCAATGCTAATTCAGGAATAATTATTCATGACGGAGGTTCTTTAATACTATTTGAAAATTCACAGTTTTCCGGTCTTGAAGCATGTAATAATAATTTATGGTCAGGTATTCTTGTTGAAAACCTTGGGTATATGAAAGTTCATTCAGTGGCAATAAGAGATTGTGAATCGACAGTGATACAGGGCGGAACATTACACGTTGATGAAAACGGGGTTTTAACAGTTACAAATGATTGTAAAATAACTGTTGAAGAAGGGGGATATTTCTGCAAACACGAAACTGCTGAGATAGTATTACAAGACCCATTGAGTATTCTTGAACTTCAAAGTGGTTTTGATATAGGAGTAAATCCCTTTTTAAATATTACTCCTGTACCGGAGTGTGCCGATATCTGTAATATAAATTATTCAGGGAATGGGGTGCTTATAATGCCCGATTTGTTTAATTATAACGGTCCTGCTTATATTACAACCGATACATACTGGACAGGTGAAGATTTTAATATTGGAGTTAACATTGTTATTGAACCAAATGTTACTCTGACTATTGATGGAAATTCAACGATAGAATTTTTTGAAGATAAAGGAATCACAGTTAAAAACAATGCCAGACTTATAATAAATGATCAGACAATTATGGCAGGCTTAACCGAATGTGATAACCAATGGACTGGAATTAAGGTTGAAGACATGGGCTATCTTGAAATAAATTCATTGACTATAACCGATTGTGATTCCGAAATTGAACCGGGAGGCTCAATGAGATTACCTTCCGGATCAGAGTTATTTGTTATAAATAATTGCAGTTTTACCGTTTTTGAAAACGGTTATTTTTGTGAAAACGAAACTGCAAACCTGGTTTTGCAAGACTCTCAAAGTATTCTGGAACTACAGGAGGGTTTTATTACAGGTGTCAATCCTCAATTAAATATTACACCTGCACCCGAGTGTGTCGATATATGTAATATTACTTATTCGGGGAACGGAATATTAATAATGC
Organism: Bacteroidales bacterium; assembly: GCA_016783885.1. Classification (GTDB taxonomy): domain Bacteria; phylum Bacteroidota; class Bacteroidia; order Bacteroidales; family JAADJA01; genus JAADJA01. Next base: position 3,111 of record JADHVR010000082.1, on the reverse strand, counting down.
CGGACTTGTTTAACTATTCCGGACCATTTAATATCAGCACCGATACTTACTGGACAGGTGAAGATTTTAAAATAGGGACAAATGTTATTATAAACCCAAATACAACACTTACAATTAATGGATTTTCTAACATAGAGTTTTTTACAGACAAAGGAATAATAATTCAGGATTATGGCAGGTTGATAATAAATCAAGCTATTATGACGGGAATAGCTGAGTGCGACAATCAATGGGCAGGAATCACTGTAGAAGATCTGGGCTATCTTGAAATAAATTCATTGGGGATAACGGGATGCAATTCAAAGATTAATAATGGGGGAACCATATTGTTACCAGCCGGGGCTGATCTTACTATTGCCGGTGAATGCAGCCTAACAGTTGAAACCGGCGGATATTTTTGTGCAGATGAAACAGCTGAAATAGAATTACAAGACACTGAAAGTACTCTTGAACTGGAAGAGGGGTATATTACCGGTGTAAATCCTGATCTTAACATTATACCAACACCGGAATGTGCCGATATTTGCGATATATTTATATGGGGTGAGGGAAACGTATATGTCGGTTCATTGTATTGGGTTGACGAATTAATAATAGATCAACCTATAACATGGAGCAATTTGGATGTAGCAATTAAATACAATCTCGTTATAGAACCTTATGGCGATTTGCTTTTAAACAATTGTAACTTTACCTTTACCAAAAACAGTAAAGTAATAATAAAGCCAGGAGGTAAGCTAACTATGGATAATTCATCTTTCGATAAAATAGATTTTTGTTTATATTATTCATGGAAGGGTGTTGAGATTTGGGGAAATACAGAACAACACCAGTTTGAATATAATGAAGATGGTGACCGCTACCAGGGGATGCTTGTTATGGAAAATAATTCCGCTATAATAAATGCCATAGATGCTGTACGCTTATGGAAGCCTGGAGATTATCAATCAACGGGTGGAATTATTACGGCTGATGGCGCTACCTTTACAAACAATCACAGGGCAGTTGAATTTATGTCGTATCATAATTTCAATCCTGTAAATGAAACTCCATTTAATAACATTAGTTATTTCAACGATTGTTTATTTGAAAAAGATGACAACTACACTATTCAGGGCGATTTTTATGCCTTTATTACCATGTGGGATGTGGAAGGTGTTACGATCAAGGCATGTTCCTTTGAAAATAGCTGCAGTCCTTCAGGCGGTTTTTACCAGGGATACGGTATCTTTTCTATTGATGCAGGATACAGTATAATAGCCGATTGCGCCGAACCCATACTTCCCTGCCCCGAAGATTTGATACTTCATACTACATTTAAAGGTTTATATGCAGGTATTGAAGCAGGGAATGAAGGAAGCACCAATACAATTTATGTAAACGATGCCATTTTTCAAAATAACAGCTATGGTATTAAACTCAATGTGGTTGATAATGCTACCATTATAAAAAGCGATTTCTTTGTAGGGACAAATTCGAAAGATGAAAGTGAGTGCGATGCCTTATTCGGTACGGGAATAGATATCGTTAATTGCAACGGCTATGCCATCGAGGAGAACCATTTTGAAAGCTCTGAATTCAGCCAGCCGGGTACGGAGCACATTGGGATAAGGATTTATTATAATCCTGACGATCCAGGTATTGATGAGGTTGAATATAATGAAATCTATAAAAATGAATTTATTAACCTTTCAGTCTCAAACCAGGCTGAAGAAGACAATTACTATAATAATGATCCTTATATAGGATTGAATTATTTATGTAATACCAATGAAAACAACAGCTATGACTTTTATGTTACAGGTGAAGGGATAAGACTGCATCAGGGGTCGCAAGCTGAAGCAGCAGGAAATACTTTTTCACAAAACGGTGCTATTCAATATGGTGATTATAACAATCAGGCAATTTTCCCGGTTAATTACAACTATTATACGGGAAATCCTGACGAAGAGCCATTATATTATTCTGATAATGTTTATCCTAAAGAAACATCTAATCAGAATCCATGTTTGTCGCATTTTGGTGGCGGAGGTACAGGAGGAGATGACGGCCGTGGCCTGACAGAGGAAGAAAAGCTGGCTTACGAACAACAATTCACTGATAACCTTAATGCTTATAATAATGTGAATGCGCTATACGAATCGTTAAAAGACGGAGGCAATACCGAAGCCTTACAAACCGAAATTGTAACAAGCTGGCCGCAGGATATGTGGGAGTTGAGGGCAGAATTGCTTGGTAAATCCCCGCATTTGTCGAAAGAGGTACTGGAAACTGCAGCCGGTAAAACCGATGTGCTGCCGGATGCAATAATCTTTGAAATTTTATCGTCTAATCCGGATGAGATGAAAAACAAGGAACTGTTGACATACCTTGAAGAAAAAGCTGACCCATTACCACAGTATATGATTGATTTGTTAAAGGCTTTGGCGGGTAATACTACTTATAAAACAATATTGCAGGGACAGATGGCTCACCATAACGCACTGAAAACAAGGGCAGCTTATACCATCATCCGTAATGCCTTGAACGATACTGTCCCCGGTCTTGAGGATGTCCGTAACTGGTTAGACAACCTGCAAAGCCTTGCAATGGATTACCAGATAACGGACTCGTACCTGCAGGAAGGCAATACAATTGATGCCCTAGCGTTGGTAGATATGATGCCGCAATTATACAACATACCTCCTGAAAGTATGGAAAGTTATAACCGGTATAAAACATTAAAGCAATTGCAGGCACAACTGATAACCGAAGAACGCAACATTTATCAATTATCGGCTGATGAAAAAGCTGAAGTGGAAGACATCGCTGCAAACAGCACAGGCAGAGCAGGTAAACAGGCGCGTAATATTCTACAGTTTGTTTATGGTAATGAATATTGCGATTGCCCGGCAATGCCCGAAAGCGGATTTAAAAGCAGTCCGGTTTCAACTTATGAATTGCTGAATGATTTGTTTGAACCTCAAGTTGAGGCTTATCCAAACCCTGCCGCTACATGGATAGCTTTCGATTATCGATTATCAGTTAACACTGAAAAAGCTGTTATCCAAATCTCAGATACAAAAGGACAGGTAATTAATAATATCTTATTACACGGTTTACAAGGTCAGT
>JADHVR010000022.1 GCA_016783885.1 Bacteroidales bacterium | reverse complement strand
AAGGATCTTAGAATTGCAAGTTCGTTTTCCACATTTTTTATACCAGCAAATAATCCAAACCCCCCCATAACATCATCCGAATTCATAAATGAATTTCTTTGCTCTTCAGTAATTAATATGGATGTTTTGTTTACATATTTACGATCGCTGTATTTGTTTAATACAAAAGCTATTGCAAGCGCCAATACAACTGTAAATACAAAATAGTATTTATATCGTAGTAATTTTTTTATTATTTCTTTAAAATCAGTTTTTTGCTGAAATATTTCTTCTGATGCTTCCACTATTTCTAATCTTAATTTTGCCTGTAAAACAAAAGATATATGGTTATAACTGTTGTGATTGTAGTTAAGAAAATGGGCAAGTTAACGAGGCTTAAGTTCCTGAACTTGGCATTTATTGGTTTTACAACAATCACATCATTTGGAATAATATAATAAAATTCCGAAGAAACTATATTTTTATCAGTTAAATCTATATAATGGTAATTTATTTTATTTCTTGCTTCCCTTATTAAAATAACTTTTTGTTTATTTCCATAATCGTTAAAACCACCGGCATAACTTAAAGCCTGAAATATTGTTATCTGATCCCTGTAAAACGGATATTCACCAGGTCTTTCTACTTCTCCTAAAACGGCAACAGTATTATTAACAAATTTAACAGTTATCGAAATATTAGTTAAATACTCGCTAACTTCGGCTTCAATTTTTTGCTGAGCTTCTTGCAGTGTCAAACCTTTTACATAAATCTCACCTACAAAAGGAAAATTAATATATCCTGATTGATTTACTGTGTAACTTATCAGATTGATATCTGTTGAAGATGCCATCCTGCCTTGATTACCGAAAATATTTGCAGTTTTCTCATCAATGCTTGATACTTTAATATATATGTTATCAAAAGGTTGAATAGTCTTTTCAGGACGGATATTTGTGTATTCGTCCTGAATTTTATTCCTTTTTTGCTCTTTTAAATACAGTAGCTTCTTTTTAGGAACACAGGAAGATATTATAAATAATAATAGCAGAAAATAAATATGATTTTTATTAATTTTAAATGTAATCAATGATTTAAAAATTTAATTTTCAAAAAAAAGTACCTAATATTAAATTAGGTACAAATTTAGCATTAAAATTTAATGTTGCAAAAATTAAAACTGATAAATAATCTTATCTTTATTTTTTAAGTTATATATTAAGACCCGCTACCCTTTAATACTGTACTAATTGTTTTAAAAAAGAGTACCATATCCAATCTATTCGACCAATTATCAATATACTGTAAATCCATCTTCATCCATTCATCAAAAGAAATATTATTTCTATCAGGTTTAATTTGCCATGTACAAGTAATTCCAGGCTTCATCGAAAGTCTTCGTCGCTGCCATCTTTTGTATTGTTTAACTTCTGAAGGAATTGGTGGTCTTGGACCTACCAAACTCATATCGCCAATTAATACATTGATGAATTGCGGAAGTTCATCAAGTCCGGTTTTACGTAAAAGTTTTCCAATTTTTGTTATACGGGGATCATTTTTTATCTTAAAAACCGGGCCATCTGCTTCGTTAGCGACTAATAACTGAGTTTTTAATTCTTCGGCATTCTCAACCATCGTTCTGAATTTAAACATATTGAAAGTTCTCCCCCTTAAGCCCACCCGTTTCTGCTTGAAAAATACAGGTCCTTTGGATGTGGCTTTAATTACTAATGCAATAGCAAACATTATCGGTGACCATATAAAGAGAATAAAGAATGCCGCAAGAACGGAGAATGTATTTTTTACTTTCAATGCAAAATGATCGGAAGGAGTATTGTCAAATGTCAGGAAAGGCATCTCGTCGAAATGATTTAAATGCGCTTTGGTAGCAGACATACTGAAAAGCTGAGACTGCATCATGAAAACAACTCCAACCTCTTCACAATCATGAATAATATTTTTTATGCTGTTTTGGTTAATTTCATTTTTACAATATATTACCTCATCAATTACATCTTTATCTATTAAATTTCTAAGATTTAACCGTTCTGTATGAACACTGATTAAATCTTTATATTTCTTATAAAGATTGCTTGAATTAGTAATAATATGCTTCAGTATGTATCCCCATTCTTTATTATTTAAAATCTTGTTTATAAATTCTTCAGATGAATCATCGGCAATTACAACAATATTTCTTGAATTATAACCCTTTACTCTAAAGTATTTCATTGCCCTATATACTGCCAGCCTCACCGAAAACAGTATTATAAGATCAATAAGCCCGAACAATAAAATAACCAACCTGCTAATATTATTCAGTTTAAAAAGAAATGCAAAAAGAAAAATAGCGACCACTCCAATTACAATAACTTTTAAATAGGAAGCTAATATCATTGAGTAGGTTTTGGTACGGTGCATTTCGGTTAAATGGACTGATTTAAGTAAAACAAACCAGGTTGGAATAATTAATAATCCTATTATCAGGTATTCATTTGTTGCGCTTAATTCTGAAACAAAAATTAAATTCCGTATTAAATATGCTAATAAAAATGCAAAAACCGATAATATTACATCAAAAACACCGAAAATGTTGTTTATTTGCTGTTCTCTTTCTTTTATCATAATTTGAAGTTTTAGTTTTGATATTAATACATTCAAAGTTTATTTATGATTGTAAAAGCAAAAGTCAAAAATCATACCCAAGCATTTTTAGAGAAAATACAACTGGAAATCAACATTATATTATTATCACTTTAATCCCAGATTGGGAATAATTTATAATATCGGGAGTTATTACAATATCAGGAGTTATTTTCAAAAACAGGAAACATATAACCTTTTACGAATTTGGCAGTATAAAACATGAGTATCTGATTAGTATGATTAAATATAATATTATATCACCCGTTAGGAACGAGGAAGAATACGTTGAAAAAACTATTCATTCGGTGATTAACCAAACTGTCAAGCCGCAGGAATGGATTATTGTTAATGATGGTTCAACCGATAGAACCCCTGAGATAATTAAGAAATACGTAAAAAAATATGATTGGATAAGGCTCTTAAACCTTGAAGACAGGGGTTTCTATTACCCTGGTACGGGTATTGTTAATGTAGTAAAAAATGGATATAACAGCATTTCCAAAAACGATTGGGAATACATAGTTAAGTTGGATTGTGATATATCTGTCGAAGAAGATTATTTTGAGAATATTTTTAAAGAGTTTGAAAAAAATTCTAACCTTGGGATTGCAAGTGGTGCGATTTATCTTTTTAACGGCAAAAAAACGAAAAAGGAAAAATCACAGTTTGATCATCCCTGGGGAGCATCAAAAATATATTGCAGGAAGTGTTTTGGACAAATAAATGCTTGGGAACCAATGCCAGGATGGGATTTGGCAGATAATTTATCAGCCCAGATGAAAGGATGGGAAACCCGATGTTTTGATGAGTTTAAGATTTACCATTACAGGGGTACAGGATTAAGAAGAAGGGGATTGACAAGTGGCAGATTCTTGTGGGGAAGATTTCACTATAGGTATGGATACGATCCGTTTTATACATTACTTAAATCAATTTACAGATTATCCGAGAAACCGATTTTTATTGGCGGAGTAAGTATTTTTCTTGGTTATATTTATGCAACAATAACCAGAGAAAAAAGATTATTTGATAAAGATATGCGACAATTCCTGAAAAAGAAACAACGAAAATATTTAAAACAAAAAATTACAGGAATTTTTAGAAGATAGTCTTTTTTTATTTTCAGAAAGACCAAACTTGTAAAAAATACTAATCCATATCACAAAAACATAAATTTGCTTAAGGAATGAAGTTTTTTTCAATAATTACTGTCTGCAAAGATAATCTTGAAGAATTAAAAAAGACTCATGAAAGCATTATTGCTCAAACCATTAATGATTATGAGTGGATTGTGATTGATGGTAATTCCAGAGATGGGACATTGGGATGGTTGGAAAGAACTAATTTAGCTAACTGGATTTCTGAACCAGACAAAGGCATTTTTGATGCAATGAACAAGGGACTTAACAAGTCCTCCGGAAAGTATATTATATTTATGAATAGCGGGGACACCTTTGCATCGGAAGAAGTTTTGTCAAAGGCTCGCACCAGTATTGAAAACAATAGTTATCCGGTTTTTATTTACGGAGACTCAATTGATATTTCAGAAGACAATAATGAATTTTACCGTAAAGCAAAAAATTATAAAAAATTATGGATGGGCATGATAACTCAACATCAGGCTATGTTTTTTAAGAGAGAAAAAGTCGGAAAAACAAAGTACTCAGAAGAATATTATTTAACAGCCGACTATGCTTTTGTCAGCGAGATTGTAATGAAATCCGGTGAAAATGAAATCCTTTATCTAAATTTCCCTATCTGTAATTTCAGCATGGGAGGTGTCAATGAAAAATACAGGTTCCGTGCAATTAAAGAAGATTTTAAAATCAGGAGGTCGATTTTAAAACTTCCTGTTATTACCGGTAAAATTTTGTACCTGCTGCATTACACCCATACCGTATTAAAGAAAGCAAATCCTTCGGTAAGATTTATTCGTCATAAATCAATTAAACAAATAAATAACTGAATCGTTTGATTAAATATATTTACTCCGGTTGTGCAAAATAGAATTTATATATATCCTCTTACTTCGAAGTTTGAAAAGCTGGGATTGTACAATCCGTATATTAACGACCTTATTGACTCATTTAGCCGGTATTTTAAATTTGTCAATAAAGACAAACCTTCAAAATACGGCATATTTGATCTCTTGAAATTTTTAAAAAGAACAGACTACATTTTTTTTAATTGGATTGAAAAATTGCCTGGAAATAAAGGAGGCATTATTCAAACGTTATTCCTTTTCTTTCTTTTTCCGGTTTTCAGACTTTTTAATATTAAAGTTGTATGGACAATGCATAATAAACTTACACATTCAACTGATTATTTATTCCTTAAAAAAGCCATTTTTAAAACTATGCTTAAAAAGGCTGATTATATATTTACACACTCAAGTGATGGGATTAATTTTGGAACCGGCCTGGTTCCTGATTCAAGAAAAAAAATACACTACTTACCACACCCTGTAAAGGACAGAAGAAGAAAAAATGAAACTGTCTATATTTATGATATCCTGATATGGGGAACAATTTCGCCATATAAGGGAATTGATAATTTTTTAAAATTTTTATTTGAAAATAAACTTCAGCATAAGTATAAAATTCTTATTATTGGGAAATTCACTTCGGAAAACTATTCTGAATACCTGTCAGGATACTCAAATGAAAATATTTTGATTAAAGATGAATTTATCGAAAATGATATACTCATTGAGCTAATCGAACAGTCAAAAATAGTATTGTTTACCTATTCACATTCCAGTATTTTAAGTTCAGGTGTGTTAATGGATTCTCTCGGTTATGGAGCCAATATTGTTGGACCGGATGTTGGTGCCTTTGCTGACCTGGCAAAGGAAGGAATTATGCAGACGTTTTCCGGATTTGAGGAATTAGTATCAGTTATTGATAAACAAATTAGCAGAGAGGATAAAAATAGTAATGAAGAAAAAATTAACAAATTCCTTACGGAGAATTCGTGGGAAAAATATGCTAAAAAAGTCTATAAAATAATTGGTTAAGTGGTCACCATAAATACCCTTAAATGCACTGGAATTTTTCTTTACTCCCCTTTACTTAATTTTTCTTAGCTGCAATTGTTTCTATTCCTATCAGTGCTCCGAGTGGAAGTTTCACAACACTATAAGCTGCTCTTGCCGGTGGATTTTCAGGATAATATTTTGCATACACTTCATTCATAGCAGCAAAGTTATCCATATCACTCAACAGGCAGGTTGACTTTACAACGTCATCAAATGTGTAACCTGCAGCCTTTAATATAGCTTCAATATTTTTCATTTCCTGTTCTGTTTGTTCTGCAACTCCACCTTCAACAATTTTTCCGGTTTCGGGGTCAATAGGTACCTGCTCCGATATAAACAGCATCCCGTTTGTTTCAACAGCCTGGCTGTATGGACCAATAGCTTTCGGTGCATTTTTGGTGTTGATGATCTTTTTCATTATATAAATGGTATTAAATTTTATTAAGTATAATTTCAAATCGTAAATCTAAAATCTAAAATCATAAATCTGAAATTGTATTAGTAATCCCTGAAGTCTTTTTTCTTATCCAATTTTAAATCCTGTAATATACTTGATTTAATATTGATACTAAAATTCCAGCTTTGCCTCCATCCCATCGGTATCCAGTTAAATCGCATCTCCCAGCAGTGTAAATCGCGATAAATATCAATAGAAGTATATGTAAAATCGTTGTTTTCAAAGTCATAGCCCGACCTGAATCCTAATTTCCATTTAGGGGTAATGTTTATGTCTCCACTAAATGATAAGGTTTGAATAAGGTTTTTATTTTTTGTAATATCATAATTCCAGTAACCATTCTTATATGTATAAGCCGTGGAATAATTCAGGTTATAAGAAATATTTAAAGTCCACGGAATACTCCAATCAACATATCCTTCGATGTTTTCCATTACATCCTCTAATTCATGTTCGGTTTCCTGGGTCGATTCCCCCACACCTTTCATTGTATCCTTTAATTCATGTTCGGTTCCTTTAGTCGATTCCCCACCCTTTTTCATTAAATCAGAATTTAATCGCAGTGTTAATCCTACACTCCAGTTATGCTTCTCTTGTCGGAATAATCGTTTATTTACATCCCATTCAAATTTATTTATTCTTCTTCCCAATGAGTCCAATGCATACGGATCGAACGAACTCGAATAATTTATAATAAGTTTTTTAAAAAGAGTTGTACGACCCGACAAACTAAGCCGGTTCAAATTAAGTGAATCCCTGGCTAAATCATAAGATGTTGATAAAGAGAAATCTTCAATAAGTACAATTTTCTTTGTGCCCGTAACCGTATCTTTTCTTGAACGGACTTTCATCTCCAGGTTATTGCTAAGCCTGAAACCAATATTGCCTGATTTTCCTTCAGGCGCTGTACCATAAATAAATCCGTCATATATTGAGTATTTTTCTATTTCGCCATTATCATCATAGTAGTATTTATAATAACCCCATCCGGGTGTGCTGAAATCGGGGCGAATAGAAAAGCTGACGGATGGTCGTAATACATGCCTGATAGCTTTAACAGGACCCTTTTTATAAGCGAACATGCCGTACATAGTCGTACTCATCGATGTGCTAAAACTAAAGTCTCTTACAGCATTAAATCCATAAGTAGTATCGGTTTTAACATATCCGTAAACAGGAACTTCATTATTAACAAGTGTATCGTTACTCCACTTTTTTATTTGGTGTTGAGAATACCAACGTTCGATATAATTAAAATTGTTAGTCCAGACGATATGCTTTAAAATTTTTATTGATCCGCTTGAAACCTGGACAGAATGTTTCATGCCATTTTTACATTGTTCTGAAAAACTTTGTTTAAATAAAAGGGTGTCATAAGTGCTTATCCGGTTTTCAGCGTTCATATTATAGTTAACACCAATGTTTTCATACCACTTCGGTTTTCCTATACTAACTTTCTGTCTGAATGGATAAAACCTGTTAACAGTGAAAGTGATACTTGGTAATGTTAAATCCAATTCCCTTGTTATAGTGTTTTGTGATTGATTAATTGTAGCATTTAGATGATATTTACCAGCCCAGCTTGTCGAATAATTAATACTCGACTGAAATGTATTTGACAAATAAGCATTTGTATTAACCGGATTGAATTTGTTATATTTAGAGCTGACAATATTTACATTAGCCGAAAATTTGCTGTTGGGTCTCGCTTTCGGGTCCTGGTTATGTATCCATCTAACGGAAAAGTCTTTATTACGTGAATAATCAGGTGAACCTTCTTCACCTAAGATGTTTATTGCGTAGTTTGCATTAAAGTATCCGTTATACTTATATCTTTTCCTGTAGTTCAAGCTTGGTTTTATTGCCCAGCTTCCTAAAGTATAAATATCCCCTACAAGCTTTAAATCAAGGTAATCATTTATAGCAAAATAATAACCGCCGTTTTCGAAATAAAAACCTCTTTTTGTCGATTCACCCCATGAAGGTATCACAATACCCGAACGTTGTCCCTTTTTATTGGGGAACATACCAAAAGGTATAAAAAGCGGCGTAGGAACGTCCTCAATAACTAAGTATGCCGGTCCCGTAACAATTTTATTATCAGGTATTGCTTTGGCTTTTTTAAATCTGAATTCAAAATGTGGATCCTCATGGTCGCATGTAGTATATTTGCCTTTATAAATGTATGTAACCTTATCGGGCATATTTTTAACAGTAGCCCCATGCAAAAAGCCTGCGTTATCCTCTGTTATTACTTTTTGAACAAGTCCTTTTTTTGTTTCATAGTTGTATTTAATCGATTTTGATTCAAAGCTGTTGTTACCCATTGTAAAAACCGGCTTCCCCGTTTCATTGCCGGCAGTATCAGTTAAACCGGTTGCATAAATAGTATTGTTTTTAAACTCTATTTCAACATAATCAGCCTTAAGGTTGATATCTTCATAGCTAATATCGTCTTCACTATACATATAAACCTTTTGGGCTTTCATATCGAGCCTGATTGAATCTTTTGCTGTGTAATCAACTCTTGATTTGATGGCATTTGGAGAAGTAAAATATATAACTGTATCTGTAGCAATCGTATCAACTGAAATTGTATCATTAACAATATTTAGCGTATCGGGTGGGTTTTGCCGTAAAGTATCCTGTGCCGCTGCCGGAAAGCAGGCGTTTATTATAATAGCTAAAAGCACTATAACTTTTATTAAAACGGCTGTTGATAATTTGGTTGACAATTTGTTTATCAAATCTTCTGTTTATATATTATATTTGCAGGGATTATAATAAATTTTTTAAAAAAGATAGTTCAAAACTAAACAAAAAATATTCCAATACCATGAAACGACTGGTATTAAATTTTGGTATAATACTTCTTTTATGTCTTATTGGCTTGTCTGGATTTTCACAGCTTGAAAATAAGATTACAAAGGTTGTGATTGATGCAGGACACGGAGGTAAAGACCCCGGAGCTTTGGGCAAGCATTCTAAAGAAAAAGACATTGTATTAGCCGTTGCATTAAAAACAGGAAAATATATTGAAGAAAATTTTAAATATATTGAGGTTCTTTATACCAGGAAAACTGACGTATTTGTAGAGCTTCATAAAAGAGCTCAAATAGCAAATGAAAGTGGAGCAGATGTTTTTATTTCAATTCATTGCAATTCAAACAGGTCATCACAACCTTATGGGGCTGAAACTTATGTTATGGGATTACATAAAACCCAGCAAAACCTTGAAGTTGCCAAAACAGAAAATGCTGCTATTCTTTATGAAGATGATTATATAACACAATATGAAGGGTTTGACCCGAATTCAGATGAAGACTATATAATTTTATCAATGTTTCAGAGTGCTAACATTGATCAAAGCATTAATTTGTCGTCAAAAGTTCAGAATCAGTTTCATGAACGCGTGGGCAGAAAAGACAGGGGGGTTAAGCAAGCCGGATTTTGGGTGCTGTATAAAACTACCATGCCCGGTATTTTAATTGAACTTGGTTTTTTGAGCAATCCTAACGAAGAAAAATTTCTGATATCAGACAAAGGGCAGGTTTATATGGCATCTGCTATTTACAGGGCATTTAAAGAATACAAAAAAGAATTTGAGGAGGCTAACAAAAATTTAAAACCTGTTGTTGTTAAAAAAGAAGAATCTAAGCCGGTGATTTATTACCGGGTTCAGTTTGCTTCATTCAAAAAGGAAAAATCATTGGATTTTAGAAAATTCAGAGGCTTACAGGAAATAAAAATGTATAAGCATGATGGGTCTTATAAATACACTACCGGTAACGAAACATCACTGAAGAATGCAATTGAATTAAAAGAAAAACTACGAGATAAAGGATATAAAGATATTTTTGTTGTTGCTTTTTTAAATGAAGAAAGAATTTCGTTAGATGAAGCTAATAGGCTAAATGAAAACAAAAACTAAATATTTTGGGATTTTTATCAGACAATAAAAAGAGAATTTTTTTCATCGCTATTATTTCGGTAATTTTCGTTATCATATTATTATTGACAACTAAGATTTTTTTTACCTCAAAGAGTTATTATGCAGTTTTCGACAATATTCAGGGACTTGAGATTAATGACCACGTTATAATTGAAAATGTTAAAGTTGGAAAAGTTAATGATATAAGATTTTATAAAACCGATTCAGGCAGGTTGATAGTTAAGTTGCATATAAATAGCGAAGTTAATATTCCTGACAAATCAATCGCTGAGATTATCACTTATGATACCACCGGCAGTTGCAAAGCGGTTGCTGTAAAATTATTTACATCGGGTGGTTACCTTAAAAATGGTGATATAATCCTAACACAACAATTCCCTGTTTCTGTAGATTCTATAATAAACCTCTCAACAAGAGTTGATCAGTTACAAAAGGATTCATCAAACCTAAATAACATTGACAGTGAAAGCCCTGATAAACAAACTACAGGAAAAATTGCTTTTAAAGTTCAGATTCTTACTTCGAACGTTAAATTAAAATTGAATTCACCGAAATTTAAAGGTATTAATGGAGTAGAAATGTATTTCGAAAATGGGATGTATAAATATACAGCAGGAAAGCAATTTTCCATTGAAACAGCGAATCTCTTATGTGAAAGTGTGAAAAACATTGGGTTTCCTGATGCTTTTGTTGTAGCATTTAACAATGGTAAAAGAATATCAATTAAAGAAGCTGTAAGAATATTAAAAAATTAGTTTATTTTTGTAGAAAATACATTTAAAATTGAAGTTTTCTAAAGAGTTCATAATTGGTGCAGTTGTAATAATAGCCCTTGCTTTGTTGTATTGGGGTTTTAACTTTTTAAAAGGGGAAGATATCTTTTCAAAGGAAAGAGTTTTTATTGCGGTTTATAAGGATGTTGGAGGTCTTGAGAAAATGAATCCCGTTTTAATTAACGGCTTAGTCGTAGGACAAGTGAGAGATATGTATTTTGGAGCCGGTGGTGATGCAACGGTTGTTATCGAATTGATAATAAAAAATCCGATTTCTATTCCGATCAACTCTACTGCAAGGATTTACAGTTCCGATTTGCTTGGTTCAAAAGCTGTTGAAATTAAATTGGGGACACCCGGCGAATATGCACAACCCGGAGATACATTGTTGTCAGAAGTGGAAGCATCAATTAAAGAAGAGGTAAACAGGCAATTACAACCAATAAAAAGTAAAGCTGAAGATCTGATGCAATCAATTGATACGGTTTTAACTATGTTGCAACGCCTGTTTGGCGGAGCAAACACCGAAAATATTGCAAAAAGTGTTGAGCATATTGCCAATTCTTTTGAAAATTTAGAAAGTACTACAAGTACATTAGATACACTTATTTCCGGTCAGAAAAGCCGTATGGAAAAAATTCTTGAAAATATTGAATCTATTACTTTCAACCTTAAAAATAACCAGGATAATTTTAATAATATTATTGCCAATTTTTCTTCATTGAGTGATACGCTCACTAAGGCTCGTGTTTCAGAAACTTTTCTAAGTATAAATAATGCAATGAATGAAATTGCTGCAATAACAAACCGGATTAACAGGGGAGAGGGTAGCATAGGGATGCTTGTTAATAATGATTCGTTATATATAGAATTGGAAAAATCTGCACGTGAGCTAAACCTCCTGCTCGAAGATATCCGGCAGAATCCTAAAAAATATGTGAAGTTTTCATTATTCTAAAAAAATTATAATTCATTAAGACTTTTTCGAATTAAACCAAGTGTTTTTTCTATTTCTTTCTTCGAAATAGTCAGAGGAGGTGCAATTCTAAAGGATTGATGCCTGAATAAGAACCGGTCGGTTATCAAGCCGCTTTTAACGAATATGTGCAGGAGCCTACTCATTAGGTCGGAACTTTCCATGTCAACACCCAGCATTAAACCTATTTGACGGATTTCCTTTATTTTTGGTTGACCGATTAATTCATTTCTGAATGTTTTACCTTTAGCCGGAGCTTCAGCTATTAAATTGCTTTCTGTTAAAACCTGCAAATTAGCAAGAGCCGCAGCACAACAAACCGGATGACCTCCAAAAGTAGTGATATGTCCAGGTTCAGGCTTGAAAGTAAGAGTGTTCATAATTTCTTTTGAGGAGATAAATGCGCCTATGGGCATTCCGCCTCCCATTCCTTTGGCGAGTGTAAGAATATCCGGGATAAATCCGAAATTTTCAAAGCTGAACAATTTCCCTGTTCTGCCGAACCCCATTTGTATATCGTCAATTATAAGTAATGTGCCGGTTTGGTTGCATTTTTTTCTTAATTCGAATAGAAAATTATTTTCGGGTAAAATAATCCCTGCTTCCGCCTGCACGGTTTCGGAAACTACACAAGCAGTTTTTTCTGAAATTTGTTTCAGGTCATCAAAATTGTTGAATTTTAAAAATTTAATATCGGGCAGGAGGGGACGAAAAGCATATTTTAGTGATTCATTACCGAGAACGCTCAAAGCTCCATGAGTGCTACCGTGATATGCATCTTTAAAAGCGGTGATCTCGGTTCTGCCGGTATAGCGTTTTGCCAGCTTAATCGCACCCTCGATAGCTTCACTACCTGAATTTACAAAATAAACCGCATCAAGATTTCCGGGAAGATTTTTTGCAAGCATTTTTGCTAATTGCACCTGCGGATTTTGGATGTATTCCCCGTAAACCATCAGGTGCATATATTTATCAAGTTGCTGTTTTACGGCATTAATTACTTTCGGGTGCCTGTGACCTATGTTGCTTACCGAAACGCCAGAGACCAGATCAATATATTCTTTACCTGAAGAATCATATAAATAAATTCCTTCGGATTTTTCTATTTCGATTCCTAATGGTTTGGAAGAAGGTAAACCCAGATGTCTGAAAAATATTTCTCTGTTTGTCATAGATATTCTATTATCAAAGTCTTTTCAAAATTATTCAATATTGTTTAAATATGCTCTGTTTTTTGTATTTTTGTAGCCATAATGTTTTATTCAACAAAAAAATAGTTTTAATAGATGCTTTTCATGCTAAACGTAAAATTATGAAGCAATATACTATAACAATTCCGGATAATAAGGTGAGCATCTTTGTTGAGATGATGAAGAGTATTTCTTTTGTAAAAAACATTGAAGAAGGCTATGCAATGGATATTCCTGAAGAACATAAAGCCATTGTCAGGGAGCGTATTAAAAAATACGAAAACAGCCCGGAAAGCTATCTTGAATGGGAAGACATTGAAAATAAAATTAAGTTGGATTAATGAAGTTTAAAGTTATTTACAACCCCGAAGTTTATAATGATATCCAACAAACTGTTGATTGGTACAACGAACAACAACCAGGTTTAGGAAATTATTTCTATACTACCACTAAAAAACATCTCAATTCCCTTAAATTTTCTGCTTTGCATTATGCTGTACGATATGATGATATACATTGCATACCAATAAAGAAGTTTCCGTATATGGCTCATTACCGTGTTGACATAGATAATAAAATTGTAAAAGTGGAAGCGGTTTTTAGTACTTATCGCAGCCCGAAAATCTGGAAAAAGAGAACAAAGTAAAAAGCCTCACATTTGTATAGCCATCGGGGATGTTGATTATAGCAAGTCTTTGTAAGTACTGTGTAGAAGTGTTTCCTCTTTCTTCTACATTTGTAATTAATTTTTCAAAAATAGAATAAATATAAACTTAAATCCGTGAATCCGTGGCATTTATTATCTCATTTGCAGATTAAAGAATTTTGATGATGAATACTACGATTGTTTTATTTTTGTTGATAATATTATTCAGTTTCTAATATTTCCGGGAATGAAAGATAAAGTCGTAATAATAACAGGCGCTTCTTCAGGCATTGGAAAAGCCCTTGCTGAGAATTTTGCTGAAAGAAACGCTAAAATAGTTTTAGCTGCGAGAAGTTTAGATAAGTTAAAAGAACTCGAAAGTAGGCTAAAAGTGAAAGCCTCCGGTATTCTTACCGTTAAAACCGATGTAAGCCGTGAAGAAGATTGTTTGAACTTGATAAAAAAAACCGTTGAGAAATTCGGAACTATTAACATTTTGATAAACAATGCAGGCATATCTATGCGGGCAGTTTTTCAGGATGTTGACTTATCGGTTATTAAGCAATTAATGGATATAAATTTCTGGGGAACGGTTTACTGTACAAAATTTGCATTACCATATTTACTGAAATCAAAAGGCTCGGTTGTCGGGGTTTCATCCATTGCCGGATATAAAGGGTTACCAGGCAGAGCAGGCTATTCCGCATCAAAATTTGCTATGCAGGGATTCCTTGAAGTATTACGAATTGAAAATATAAAAAAGGAATTGCATGTATTAATTGCCTGCCCGGGATTTACAACATCAAACATCAGGAATACCGCTCTTGCTGCCGATGGTTCCCGGCAAGGTGAATCGCCCCGTAATGAAGTAAAAATGATGTCGGCAGAGGAAGTGGCAAAAAGAATTATAAAAGCAATAGAAAAACGGAAAGACAGGTTAACCCTTACAACCCAGGGAAAATTAACTGTTACATTAAATAAATTTTTCCCGAAGTTTATGGATAAAATGGTGTATAACCACATGGCGAAGGAAGCGGATTCACCGTTTAAATAATTTAATCACATTTCAGTCACTTTAATAATTTTTCCTTGCCCTCGGATGATAAGTCATAATAGCCTCACGTAAGTATTCTCTGTTGAGGTGCGTATAAATTTCAGTTGTCGTAATTGACTCATGCCCTAACATTTCCTGTACTGCACGTAAGTTGGCGCCTCCTTCGATAAGGTGTGTAGCAAACGAATGCCGGAAAGTGAGGACTGATTGTTTTATTCAGCTTATGATGAATTTAGGTGGATTTTTTACATATTCACGTACTTTTTCCTTATTAAAACATTTTCAGCAGCCAAAGCCTGAAAGCAGGGTCAAGAAAAAATATGCTACCATTGGTAATATCAACGATCTCTTTGTTTATGAGCACTTTTTTTATTTTGGTTACATTGCCTGAAGTCCCGAGAGCATATTTTTGCAACACTTCTGCAGAATTAAAGCTGGTTTCACTCCTGGAAAGTGCAATCAGGAAATTTATTTGGGTATAGCTCAACTCATTTAAAATTTGCTGATACAAAATTGTATTCTGCTCTATTAATTCATTTACCGATTCTTCTAATATATCTTCCGTTACATTTCCAGTAGTATTAACCCATACAATATGGGCCAATTGCTGAATATAATAAGGATGTGTTTCTACACGGTCAACCAGATTTTCGGAATAATTTTTATTGATTGATTTGCCTGTTTTAGAAAAAGAATCCGTAATGAACTCAATGAAATGTCGTTTTTTAATTTTTTGTAAAAACAAAATATCCCCGAATTTATAAAACGGCATGGATTGTTTTTCGAAAAGTTCCATCATCATGTGCCTTTTACTGCCATATAAACAATACGATGTATTATGATGATATTGCCAAACAGACCGTAATAATTTCTGAAATTCCAAAGCATCTTTGTAATTCCCGATGTTTTGAAACTCATCAATACATACAAGGATATGTATTTTTTTCTTTATTGCTATCTTCTCCGGAAGGTTAAGGATTTCTTCCACATCCAACTCGCGGGAAGATAGATCAAAACTTAACTGAAAATCGTTTGCCGGATCGGTCCCGAACGAAAAACTTGGTGATAGCCTGCCCATGAAATTTTTTACATTTTCAATCCATTCATCCAGTTTTCCTGATGTTGACTTAATGATCTCAATAGCGTATCGTTTATAAAATTCTTCTTCTGTGCGAATCCTGAACATATCGAGAAAACAAAACCTGATATTGGAATTACTTGTATTTACTACCGTTGCAGCTTTTCTAACTAATGATGATTTTCCCCATCTGCGAGGAGAGATAAGAATACTATTCAAATAGTTTTGAAAATTTCCTGTCAATCGTGCAATTTCCTCGGTACGATTAATAAAGGAATTGCCTGTAACTACTTTTCCGTAAACAAATGGTGATTTCATTTTGCAAAGGTATATATTTTTTATCAAACATACCAAATGGTATGATACCAATTAGTATCATACCATTTGGTATGTTGCCAAGTGGTAAGCTGTTGTCTTGTTCACCCTAACATAACAGGTTTTTTCCAACCTGTTATCTTGAATAGCGCAATCTGATAACTTTGATTTAGATCATTAATCAATTATTAAATATCTTTTTTTTTAATATTCATCTCCGACCTCGGATGAAATTGCAGAATGGAAGCTCTAAGATATTCCCTGTCCAAATGCGTATAAATTTCAGTTGTCGTAATTGACTCATGCCCTAACATTTCCTGTACTGCACGTAAGTTGGCGCCTCCTTCGATAAGGTGTGTAGCAAACGAATGCCGGAAGGTGTGAGGGCTTATTGTTTTTTTTAATCCGGTACATTCGGCAAGGTTTTTTATAATCAGGAAAACCATAACACGGGTCATTTTTGCCCCCCTTCTGTTTAAAAACAAAATGTCGGTGCTGTCTTTTTTTATATTTAGATGATTTCTGATATTATCGATATAAATTTTAATATTTTTTATTGCAATATTGCCAATCGGTACTAATCTTTCCTTGTCACCCTTGCCTGTGATCTTAATAAATCCGTCATTAAAATAAAGGTTGGATATTTTTAAACCAATTAGTTCCGATACTCTTAATCCGCAACCGTATAAAGTTTCGAGCATGGCTTTATTTCTTGTTCCTTCAGGTGTGCTTAGGTCAATAGCATTTATCAGACTGTTTATTTCTTCCACACTAAGCGTATCAGGTAATTTTCGTCCGGTTCTAGGAGCTTCAAGCAACTCAGCCGGGCTTTGCGAAATAATATCTTCAAGCAAAAGATATTTATAAAAAGCCTTGATGCCTGAGATTATTCGTGCCTGGCTTGTTGCCGTTAATCCTAACTCATTTATCCATTTTATAAAATCCTGAAGCTCTGATAAGGTGACTTTTTCGGGTGAGATATTTTTGTTTTTTAAATCAAAAAATTGGGAAAGTTTTTCAATATCATGAATATATGCTTCAACCGAATTTGTTGAAAGCGACTTTTCAAGCTTCAGGTATGCTTTAAAACCGTTTATATAACTTTGCCAAATCATTTCAACTTCCAAAATTAAGTATTTTAAAATATTTTCAAATAATTAGGTTTATTATAAGAAAAAATATACTTTTGCACCCCGATTTTAAAACAGAAGTTTTAGCGAAAGTTTAATTTTATTAACGAAAACAGAAATGGCTAAAAAGACTAAAGACGCAAGAGTTCAGGTGATCTTAGAATGTACGGAGCATAAAAACAGTGGTATGCCCGGTACATCAAGGTATATCACAACTAAAAACAAAAAAAACACTCCTGAAAGGCTTGAACTTAAAAAATTCAATCCTGTTTTAAAGAAATACACAATTCATAAAGAAATTAAATAATATTTGTTATGGCTAAGAAAGTTGTTGCTACATTACAAACAGCAGGTAAAAATTATACAAAGGTGATCAGAATGGTCAAATCGCCAAAAACAGGCGCTTATTCTTTCAAAGAAAGGGTTATGCATGTTGAACAGGTAAAAGATTTTTTAGCTAAGAAATAATTAATCGATAGGATATTTGTATTTATTAAGCTTTTTCCTGTTCAGGGAAGAAGCTTTTTCTATTTATATAAATTAGCATATATGGGTTTATTCAATGTTTTTTCAAGGGAAAAGAAAGAAAAATTAGATAAAGGATTATCTAAAACTAAAGAAAGTGTTTTTGCTAAGCTTTCAAGAGCTGTGGCAGGCAAATCAAAAGTTGATGATGAGGTTCTGGATAATCTTGAGGAAATTCTTGTTACTTCCGATGTTGGTGTTGACACTACGCTCAAAATCATTGAAAGAATAGAAGAACGGGTTTCGCGTGATAAATATCTTGGTACGGCAGAATTGAATACTATTCTTAAAGAGGAGATTGCTGAGTTGTTACAAGAGAATAACAAAGAAGAAACGGTTGATTTTTCAATTCCCGAAGGTGTACATCCTTATGTTATTCTAATTGTTGGTGTGAATGGAGTTGGTAAAACCACCACTATCGGTAAGTTAGCTTACCAGTTCAAACAAGCAGGGAAATCGGTATTAATTGGAGCAGCCGATACTTTCCGTGCTGCGGCAGTTGACCAGTTGGTTATCTGGGCCGAACGTGCAGGCGTGCCTATTATAAACCAGGGAATGGACGCCGATCCGGCCTCTGTTGCATTTGATACGCTTAAGTCAGCGCTGTCGAGAGATGCGGACGTAGTAATTATTGATACGGCTGGAAGGCTGCATAATAAAGTTAATCTTATGAATGAGTTATCTAAGATAAAGCGTGTGATGAAAAAGATTATACCTGATGCTCCGCATGAAATCCTGCTGATTCTTGATGCCTCCACAGGGCAAAATGCCATTGAACAGGCTCGACAGTTCACTGCTGCAACCGAAGTTAATGCCATTGCCCTGACTAAGTTAGACGGAACCGCAAAAGGCGGAGTTGTGATTGGAATTTCCGACCAGTTTAAGGTGCCTGTAAAATATATCGGTATCGGGGAAAAAATGGAAGACCTTCAGGTGTTTAATCGTATGGAATTTGTTGATAGCCTGTTTAATTAATTTTAGATTTATGACTACAAGGAATCCGTATGGACGATTTTAGATTTTGGATTTGAAATAAGAAATCATACTTTGATAAAATCTATATTTTGCAAACCAAACCTTTAAAGAAAAAAATCAATATTATCTCGCTAGGATGTTCAAAAAACCTTGTGGATTCGGAAGTTTTAATGGGACAGCTTAAAGCAAACAGGCTGGAATTAGCTTTTGAAGAAAAGGGAACAAATGCCGATATTGTTGTAATTAATACTTGCGGTTTTATAAATGATGCAAAACAAGAATCCATCGATACTATACTTCAGTATGTTAATGCAAAGGAAAATGGGTTAATAGAGAATGTTTATGTGATGGGATGTCTGTCGGAGCGGTACAAAGATGAGCTAAATAAAGAAATACCGGATATTGACAAGTATTTTGGCGTAAACGATATAAAACAAATTGTTAGTGAATTGGGTGGAAGGTATAAGAAAGAACTTATCAGAGAAAGAGAATTAACTACACCAGGTCATTATGCCTATCTGAAAATAGCTGAAGGCTGCAACCGGAAATGTACATTTTGTGCTATTCCTTTAATAAGAGGGAAACATATTTCAAGATCAGAGGAGGAAATTATTGATGAAGCGAAAAGGCTGGTAAATAAAGGCGTAAAGGAAATTATCCTGATATCTCAGGATTTAACTTATTATGGCATCGACCTTTATAAAAAGAACAACCTCGCTCGCCTTCTTAATTCTTTATCCGAAATCGGAGGGTTGGAGTGGATAAGGCTGCATTATACATATCCTGCCGGCTTCCCCGAAGAAGTTTTATATCTGATGAATGAAAAACCGAATATTTGCAATTACATTGATATTCCTGTCCAGCATATCAATAATCGAATTCTTGGCTTAATGAAGCGTGGACATTCAAAAGCGGAAACTATGCGATTGCTTGAGAAAATCCGGAAAGTCATTCCCGATGCTGCATTAAGAACCACTTTAATTATCGGTTTCCCCGGTGAGACACAAGAGGAATATCAAGAACTTGTACGGTTTGTTAAGGATTTTGAATTTGATCGTCTGGGGGTTTTTGCTTATTCGCCGGAGGAAGGAACAAAAGCTTTTAAATTGAAGGATGATGTTCCTGAGCAGATTAAAAATGATAGAATTGAACAGTTAATGGGCATTCAGCAATCTTTATCTTTAAAGTTAAACAAAAACAGAATAGGAAAAACTTTTAAAACTCTTATCGACAGGAAAGAAAATGAGTATTATGTTGGTAGAACAGAATACGACTCTCCTGAAATAGATAATGAAGTGTTAATATCCTCACCTGAAAGACCTTTACAAATTGGCGAATTTTATTCTGTTGAAGTTTCAGATGCAGAATATTTCGACCTTTTCGGAAAAGTGTCCCATTTCTAAACTTCAAACCAAAATTTGTACTATTTATCCGCTGACGGAAAGTTTTACGAAAATGGATAAATATTCTATTTTACTATATTTTATTTATAAGTGGTAAAGTGCACATATAGAAGTGATTATAGTTGTGTAAAAAATTCTCTGTAAGCATAATTTTTTTTAGTTGATTTGTAATATGCAGATAAACAGCTATATGCAATTTCTGGCACATTGATTGAAATAAATGAAGCGGTTCTTTGATAAAAAACAGCATCAATTTGTTAATATATGTTCTGATAATTTTTCATGGTGGTTAATTTTTATTTGTAAAATTTGGTTTTGGTTGGTTAATTAGGTCAGAAAGTCCTTTTCTACTGAAGGTTTTCTGACCTTTTTTTTATTTTTAAAATCTTTAATAAAGTCATACTTAAAATTTTCTTATTTTTCGGACGTTTTATGATTCATCTGTTTATTTCTGTTTTTTTAGTATAAAATTTTGCAACAAAAATAGAATTTAATAAAAACCAATTAATGAGAATAGCTCTCACCATATTCTTAATTTGTAATATAATTTATAATATCAATGGGCAGGAAATGCTGGGTGTGATTAATAGTAATTATTCCGGCATTCATGGCATCAGTATTAATCCATCCTCAATGGTGTGTTCAAAATTATATATGGATTACAATATTCTTTCTTATGATATGTTTATCGACAATAATTATATGTTTATTGAAAGGAGCGACTTTGTGAAGTTGTTTTATAAAGGCGTTATCCCTGTATATTACACATCAGAGAATGAAGCAAGAGATTTCGATATATACAGGGATAAGGATTATTACTACGGTTTTCAAAATATACGGCTTACAGGTCCGGGAGGTATGTTGGTTTACGGTAAGCATGCTTTTGGAATTTTTACCTCTTTCAGATTAAATTCTTTTTTTAATAAACTTCCGAAGGATATGGGAATATTTTTATATGAGGCTATTGATTTTGATGACCAACAGAAGATCGAATGGGATCATGATAAAACAATCCGTTTTGGATCCGTATCATGGTTTGAATTAGATTTTAGTTATGCTTATAATATTCGCCGTTATAAATGGGAGTACTGGTCAGTTGGAATTTCAATAAAACCATTGTTTGGTGTATCCGGATTGTATTCAAATGTATATAATGTTGATTATTTTGTTCAACATGATGATACGGCATATATAAATAATTTGGACTTTAATTATTCGTACTCACTTCCTGTAAATTACGATGATAATAGTCGTGAAGGCCCATTATTCAGAGGCTTTGGTTTCGGTGTTGATTTAGGTATAACATATATGTACACAACTAAAGGTCTGTCAAATAATCATTTTAACAGATTATGCGATCAGCAATACGATGATTATAATTATAAAATCGGATTATCAATATTGGATCTCGGTTATATTAAATTCACAAAAAAAGCAGAGGTGAGCAGTTTTAATGAAACCGGTACAAATTGGTACAGAAGCCATGATACTTTACCAACAAATTCAATAAATGAGATTAATTACAAATTAGACCATTATTTTTCAGATTATCCCGGACAATCGATTGCTGATGATAAGTTTGTTTTATATACTCCTCTTGCAGTTAGTTTGCAATTCGATTATCATCTAAAAAAATTCATTTATCTTAACGGTACGTTGATATATGGTTTTGGCTTGGGCGACAATTTTGTTAAACGCCCGTCAGTTGTTGCTTTTACACCACGGTATGAAAAAACCAGGTGGGAAATTGCAATGCCTCTTTCTTTTGTTAACTGGGATTTTTTAGATCCTCATATTGGAGTTGCTATTAGGTATGGCAACTTTTTTATTGGTATGGATAAAATAAACAGCTTTTTAGGTTTTAGTGATTTTTCGGAATTTGATTTTTATATTGGTTTAAGACTTAATCTTTCTGGAAATTTAAGAATGGACTATTTCAAAGGTAATTGCGGGGAATATAAATTACATAATATTGAAATGTTCGATTACAGGAATTTTTAAATATCTCTGTTCTATTAAACTGAACGAAAACGGGAGCACAAATTTTTGCAATTATAGTTTATTTAAAACCACGCAGTTAAATTATTAGAAAATTTTAAAGTTTATGCGTTTCAGTATATTATATTTGTGCAAATTTTTTTATTCCTAAAATTAAAAGTATAAGTTATGAGAATTAATGTAATTAGCCTGTTTTTTATTTGCCTGTTTATCCTTAGTTCATGCACACGGCAAATTAAATATGAACAGTTAGAAGAGAAAGAGGGGAGAATGTATTACAAAAGCAAGCCCTTCTCAGGAAACTGTTCTGATTATTATCTGGATAAAAAATTAAAAACTACAATGAAATATTTTGATGGTTATCTTAACGGATTATATATTTCATACCATAGCAATGGGAGTAAGGAATCTGAAGGAACATACACACAAGGTGAAAGGATAGGGAACTGGAAGAGATTTTATGAAAATGGGAATATTTACTTAGAAGGAGACTTTAAAGACGGGGAAAAAGACGGTTTATGGAAATATTGGTATAATGACGGACAAAAGGAATATGAAGGAAATTGGATAAGCGACAGCCAGGATGGTGTTTGGTATAGCTGGTACAGAAACGGGCAAATACACTCCGAAGTTCAATGGAAAGACGGCGTGCAGCATGGGAAAGAAACCAAGTTTTATGAGAACGGAAACGTCAGGAGTGAAGGGTTCTTTGAAAATGGAAAGCAAACAGGAGCGTGGAAGTGGTTTTATGAAAACGGGAAAATTGAATCCGATGAAAACTGGAAGGATGGGTTTCCACATGGTATTGTTACAAAATATTATGAATCGGGAAAAAAGGAAAAAACAGTGGAGTGGGAAAATGGCAAGAAAAACGGGATGTTTAAAGAATGGGATGAAAACGGTAAACTGATCAAGAAAGAGTATTATAAAGATGGCAAATTTATAAAGGGATCATAATAAAAAAACCGGCTTATTTGAGCCGGTTTTTTTATCTTTTTTAATTCAACTTGAATATTATCGGCAAATTGAACTGAACCCTGACAGGTTTACCTCTTTGCTTTCCGGGAACCCATTTCGGCATATTTTTTATAACGCGAACAGCTTCTTCATCGCAACCACCGCCAATTCCTCTGAGCACTTTAACATCGGTAACCATTCCATTTTTTTCAACTACAAATGTAACGAAAACCTTTCCTTGTATTCCACTCTCTCGTGCCATTTGCGGATATTTAATATTATTATTCAGGTACTTGATTCGTGCAGCATCACCTCCTGGAAATGTAGGCATTGACTCAACCACTGTAAATATCTGCGCTTCTCCTTCTTCTTCTTCTTCATCAACAGGTATATACTCTTGTACTTCAGTTTCCTGGTCGGCTTCCACATCAATTTCAATTTCATCCTCAATTTCTATGTCATCTTCTACTATTTCTATAATAGTTGTTTGCTGAGGAGGTTTTGGTGGCGGAGGTGGTTTTTCGTGTTGGGTGATCTCTATAATTTCTTCAGGTGTGTCATCAACTACCCTGGTCATACTAATCATTTCGGTTTTTTCGTAGCTTTTCCACTCAAAAGCAAAAAGAATAACAGCAAGAGCTAAAATTAATCCGATTTCAGTGAAAATAGTCTTTTTACTTTCCAGATCGGCTTTTGGTGATTTCTTTGTATCTTTCATTTTTAGATTACTTAAAGTTTAAATCTATTAATTACAGGTGGCTAAATTATGAATAAATATTTAAAATGTCAATAAATTATCCGTTTTATTAACGCTTTATTATATTCTATATTGTTATCAAACACTTAGCCGTAGCAGTCTTTAAACCCGAATCCCAAAATTTAGGGACTAAGATTCAATAAGTTCTTTATATTCTGAAGCATCTAATAGTTCGTTTATCTCATTGGTATCCGATATCTTTATTTTTATGATCCATCCTTCGCCATAAGGGTCTGAATTGATAACTTCCGGACTTGATTCAAGCGTTTCATTAAACTCAACGACTTTACCCGAGATAGGCATAAACATATCGGAAACAGTTTTTACTGCTTCTATTGTTCCGAAAGCTTCTTCTATATCTAAGGTTTCATCAACGGTTTCAACTTCAATAAATACTATGTCTCCCAGTTCTTTTTGGGCAAAATCGGTAATACCTATAAAAGCTTCTTCGCCTTCAACTCTTATCCATTCATGGTCTTTTGTGTATTTTAAATTTTCAGGAACATTCATAATTATTTGTTTTAAATATTTTGTCCCAAAAATAGTAAATTATAAATTCAAAAAACAAGCAACATGATAAAAAAGTTAACTGTTATATGTTAATTGTTTATTTTCCTTTTTTGCTTTCATCTAAAATATTGTGGACTGAAGACAGCCATTACTTATTAAAACTACTGCGCCAGCGAGAACCTCAGACTAAGCCCTCCCTTGGTGGTAGAATTTCTGAATTGTGAAGGAAGGAACGGGTTATTAATGATTTTATCGAAGAAAAAACGGATGGTCAGACTTTGTGAAAACGCATAATCTATTGATGCCATAATGGAAACTACTTTTTGTCCTGCAGAAATTTGATTAAGATCAGAATCAATACTTCGTAATACCGTTTTATTGTTTCTTATTGAGAAATCGGCTTTCAGGTTTAAATCGCTTTTATAGGTTCGTTTTGAACCGCCTCCAATAGAGCCAAAAGTGAGTGGCACTTCTTTGAATCTGTATCCTAAGCCTAAAATAAATTCATCACTTGTTACTTCGGTAAGCTGATTGTTTGCAAAGCTCAATGACAGATTTCTTGCTTTCTTGAATTCAAGTTTTGCCAGAAAGCTGTTTTGTAAGGTCATATCTATATTTAACAACGGGCTGAATTGCTCGGTAATTGATACCATACCGAATTCAAATTCAGGATAGAAATCACCATTGTTTTGATTTTTATTTTCCGGATAAATTGTACCGTTTATAGTGTCTCCTATGAAATTAATATTTGAAGTGTATGAGCCAACACTATAACTTGATATATAAGCATGATTAATTGTAATGGATTTAAAAAATTCCTGAAGGAAAGGAATTTTTGACAAACCATTATATGAAACTCTCCAGTTAGGTAAAGGGATTTTATGGAAAGGATTGAGGGATACTTTATCAGGTCCTTTTCCTGAATAAGCCGCAAGAAATGAAGGCAGAAGAACATATTGTGAGTTTGGACCATAACCATCGGGAAATCCGGTAGAATCATTAACACTTATATTTCTCGGGTCTTCTGCCGAGAGTCTGTTAGCTACATCGATCCGGTTATCTTTAAAATTTTCAAAATATTGCGAACGGTTATCGGAAAGTGATCCTCCAAATGCAGTTCCCCATGCGATATACGAAATAGAAAATGTACCCATTTGCATACGGCTGTTTTCTATAAATGTTTTAGTAATTGTATCGTAAACATAGTATGACTGTATGTTATTTGAATACGTTCTGTCGGCAGTTAACTCAATTTTTAAATCCTTAACAGGTTCTATTGTTGCCCTTATATTAAGACTTTTGTTATGCTGTTGAGAAAATGCCGTATTCAGACGTGTGTCTGTTGACAGCCAGCCTTCTTTGTTAAAGTATGTGGGATTGTCGGGTTGATAACCAAAAATAAAATCCCACCCCGGTGCTCTTGCGTTCCAGTTATAACCTAATGCATCCGGTTCGGGCATAAATCCCGGGAGAGTGGTTCCATTGTTAACTGAATATTGAACCGAAACCTTTTTAACGCACATCAATATTTTAAACAGAGTTTCATAAGCTATTTTACCATAATTAACCTTTGGTTTGACAGTTTTCGTAGAATCTTCGGGGCTTTGACTTTCTTTTTTTTGTTGTTTTTTTTGCGGACGCTTTCGCTGAGGTTCATTTATTTTTTTCAGGAAACCTACTTTATTGTAAAGCTTATTCAGGTCGGCATTACCGTTGATATTCCAGTTATTGTTATTGGCGAGGGTGTTACCCATCTCCTGTTGTATCGATCTTGGCGATGCAGTCCAGCTATATGCTGCCTGATAACCAGCCTGAGCAGTTACCCAGTCGAGCAATGGAAATTTATTTATGGGAATATTATAATTAACACCAACATTTTGAGTATATCTGTTTTTTGTACCTCCCCTAAGTATTTCGCTTTTAACTCTTTCTTTTTTCTCTTCCGGTGTAATAATCCCATCTCCGTATAATGTTCCATCCCAGATTTCTTTATTCGAACCGGGATACTCATTAATGTAGCTGGTGGCATTGGCATTAAAACTAAAAGTAAGTGATTGTGCAAGGTCGAATTTCAGATCGTAAAGCCTGTTCCAATTCCATGTTTTATTAAATGTTGGATCGGTTTTTACCTTGCCAAAACTTTTGTTTCTGAGTTTTTTAGTGCTGTACATCCGGCTCATATCTGTTCTGAAGGAGAACATTTTGGGCAGGAAGTAAAAATTAAAATCTTTTATCAACTGCAGGGCTTTGGTATTTGAAATGAAGCCAATCTTTTCAAAAGGTTTGACATTTTTCGGACTTGTATTAAAATTATATCCCAACCCTCCCATATAGTTTTGTTCGAGGTGGCGTTCAATATCTATATTTCGATGGTAAACTTCCGAATATGAATATGAAACATTAAAATTTTCAATATCATATACCCTCGACTTACTTTGAGCGCCGACTTTATCCTTCCTGACATTCATAAAATTAATGTTCTTTCGCTGAGTATAATCGATGGTGAGTTTCTTTATCGAGTCTCTTTCTTCTTGGATTTCATAAGAATCAAGCACTTCATCCAATTCAAGGTCAGGGTCGAGAGGATTATATTTCGGTTTGATCCTTATTTCGGAATAATCGAAGTGCATAGGTATTCTCACACCGGCTTTTTCAGGGAAAAGCTTTCCGAGTTCCAGGTTAGTAGCTATATCGAATTGCGACATTGCATCTAACTGGATTTCCGTAATTTTTTGTTCTAAACTTCCGAACCAGGGTGAGTTATATGAACCCGAAACAGTTAAATTACCAAAATCAGCCAGGTTCATTGCAATCCTGCCGGTTGTTGCCCATCCTCCTTGTTTATTGAAATTGGTCAAACGCAGTTCATTCACCCAAATTTCAGCGCATTTCGTGTCTCCGTCGTCATCAGGGTTGGCTTCGGTTTTTTTAGGATTCCTTATACCGATCATCATGGCTTGTACATCGCTTATGCTTGGAGAACCCAGAATAGTGATCTTGTTATTTCCATCGTAAACCACATAAGGGAAATTAAGGCTTATATCAGAACCGGGCTTTCGCATTTCCGTGTTTCTTTCAAGTTTGTAATGTACCAGTTTGTCAAGATCAATATCAAAATCATTTGATACGGGCCAAATAGCATCTGGATCGGCGGTGTGCCAGGGCGTAAAAGTTAGCGGTATTTCATATTCATAATAATTCTGCGTGAAATCAGCACCAATCCTGACGAAAACAGTTAAATCGCCGTATTTTAAAATGTCATTTTCTTTTGACTTTTCGGCATGTACAAACATTTTAAGCCTTTTATATTGCCTGAAATCAAAATCGGCAGTTTTATAAGCAGCGACTGCATCACCATCGACTAACTCGCAAACTTTCATAACCATCGACTGTTCATTCAGCCTTGTAAGGTTTGTGGTGCCGGTGTATGTTTCCCTCTCTATTCCGGGCGGTATTACATAAGGGATAGGAGTTCTGCTTCCGTTTTCTTCAATATTTACGGCTGACAGGTCAAAGGTTGTGGCATTAGACGAACTGGTCGGCATATATTCACCGGGAGCAAGCAGGTCTTCACTAACAGGATACCTTCTCCATTCTCCTCTGACAAGGTCGAGCGTTGCAAAACGCAGGACAACAGGTTTTAAAAATTCCTTAAAGAACATACGCATAAAACGTATGGACTTGAAGTCATTAATACTACCCATGACTTTATCAGGATTTCTAACCGGTATTTTAAACTGATACCATTTTACAGATCCTGGCTCTCCGTTGGCAAGCTGAATGCCTACTGCTTCATAAATATTGGTGATATAGTTTTCGCCCACATTCATTTTGTTTGGTTTCAAAATGATCTTATACTGGAAATACCTTTCACTCTCGCTTAAAGTATTATCATTGTTAATGTCCTCCACGTTTGGTTGACGTGTATTTCCACTATAATACTGGTCTCCGCCTTCGACATTTTCAGGTGAATTACCATCAGGGCCATTATATTCTTTATATCTTTTAAGAATACTGCTGTAAGTTGCGTCTGAATCATAATCATCGCCACGGTAGTTGTGATAGTTATCACCCGAGGGGTCGGCAAGAGCTTTTTGGTAAGCTTGTGAAGCTTGTGTATATATACTATCAATTATTTCTAAATAAGGAAAGCTTTTATCCGAAGTTGACGCACCGGAAAAAAAGTTTTGCTCATCGGTATCCCTTAAACCGTCGTATCCGACGTCCTGAAATGGTCTGGAACCCTGTTCATTTGAAAATGACTGAACCAGATCGAGTGTATTAGGTACGCGTCCCCATATTGTCGTATCAACATTTGTTACATCTCCTGATATGGGCAGACCGTGCTCATAACTTTTACGCGAATCCTTTAGAATGTCCTCAGAAATATCACCGAGGTTAAAATATAGTTCTCCACCCGATCCGTCATTAATTGAACCATCAGCGAAAGGGTCCATAACCCAGAACTCGATATATTCGATATTTGCAGCTTCAAAATCAGGAGTTTCAATTTCTCTCATAATCCCACCCCATCTTGAATCAGGTTCAGCAAGAGTTCCATCTTCATTAAGACCGGCAGAAATTCCCGAAATAGGTTTAACATCATAGTTATACGGACCTCTTTCTTCAGGGTAATAAGCAAGGTTTAATACACTGATGTTGGTTGGAGTGCCGTGTGGGATATCTCTATTTGGAAATACTTCAGTTTCCAGAATCTGGCGGACATAATTATTAGATAGCTCATCGTTGGTGATATTATCGGGTTTTATATTACTGTTCCTGTCATAAAAAACACTTGGATCGATTGTGTACCATGAAAGTTTTGATCTGTTAATTCCGTAACTAATATCAATGGCATCTGCTTCAGGAAACATTTCAACCTGAAATTGAGGCGTACTTGCCAAAAACCAGGTTCCGAAATTATGGATATCAATTGTTGATTTTGTTCCCTCGAAATCATCAATGTACGAAACACCTTCTTTTCCGACTGCTCTTGAATGACCTGGAAGGAAATGAGCAAACTCACCGTCAATAGCTACATTGGAAACGGCGGAAGTACTTATAAAGGGAAGCTTGTCAACCAGCTTTGTAATAAATCTTGATTCGGTTTGGTAACTGTAATCTAACCCCCATATCGTGTTTGAAATCGGGTCGTTTCCATAATCCACCTTTTGAGTCAGGGGTCTCTCGTGCAAATTAAGAATAGTACCGCCAAGATGAAAATTCCTGCTGACATCATAATCAATGTGAGCACCCATCAATCTTTTAGTCTGAATACTAAACATGGTGGAGCTTTCCATTTTAATATTAATAGGCGTCCCCGAATTAAGAATGCCTTCGTTAATTATCCTTACTCGTCCTAAAGTATAGTCAACGGTATAATCTACATTTTCCGTAAGCGGAACTCCTCCTGCCGTAACAGTTACGGAACCTTGAGGGACATTAAGGGCATTTAGTGAAATTTCCGAACCCGATTGTGATTTGTAATATCCTGATATAAGAAATTTATTTTTTTCTGCGAATTGCTCGGCGCCTGTTTTTGTTAATGTATAAAGCGAATCGAAACAGTATTTGTCGGCTAATTCGGGTGCACCGGATTCATTAAATTTATCTCGGAGATACTTACCGAAAGGTTCCAGTACAGTAAAGAAAATTCTTCCATTAGACGAGTTTATTGTTCCGCCCTGTGTGGCAGCATTATCTAAGAAGTCGAAAACACCATCGGGCGGGGGATTTAACTGGGCGTCGAGATTATCGAGATTAAAAACCTGTATGAGCGGTTGCCCGCTGAAAGGTCCTTCCTCAAAATAACCTGTTGGAACACCATTTTCATCACCCGAATAAAGTATGTTCAGAGTAAAATCTTCACGGTTTACCTGGTAAGCCCTTAATGAATATACGTTTTTCATCATAAGGTTCCATATCGGGTTCCTGATGTTAATATAAGTGCTTTTCAGCAACTTAACCATTAATGTATTTTGCCCTGTAATTCCTTCATCTGAAAATTCTCCAACCTGAAAGACCGTTGTGTCGAATCCGATTATCTGGTACTGAAAGGCAACTGCTAATGTTTGATCGGAGTTTAAAGTAGAATTAAGGGTAATAAATCCTAACTTGCTGTTATAAGTATATTCCGAAGGTCCTAACTTTCTTGCCAGTTCAACTTTTTCATAATCTTCTCCGGAAACAAAGCCTTTTCCCCGCAGGTAATTGTTTACATTGTAAATATCTCTTAACTGTGAAGAATCGATAATAGTAAACAGGTCGTTCGACATGTTGTCGGGTAACTTGGCAATTTCAGTATGATATGGTTGTATTTGATTGTTGTATATTACTTCGTTCTCACCTATATCAGTAAATGCAACTATATTCCTGTTTTGGGTAACAGCCGCTCCTATATTCGTAACCCATACTTCAATTTTTGTAATATTAACGCTTGAACTAACAATAGGCAAGTCTATTAAAGCTTCATCATATCTGTCTCTGAAATACTGCGAAAGGAAGAAGTGTTTATTTTCTTCATACTCATCAATTTTAATAAGGAAATCATTGGTTTGAGCACCCCCCTGAACAGTAATGGTTGATGTTTCGCTTTCCTGCTCCGAATAAATGGCAGTAATGGTAGTTTTGCCAAATCTCAGTTTGGTTTTAATACCGAATAAACTTTGGCTTCCCGTAATCAACGTGCTGTTAAGCGGAAGATTTACATCTCCCGCTTCAAGTAATTGTAGTATTTCATCTTCATCGCCTTCATACCTGAGGTTGAGCTTATTTTCAAAATCGAAAGTGGCTTGAGTATTATAATTAGTACTGAATTCGATTTTATCGCCGATTTTAGCGATCACATTCATCTGTATATTTTCCTGGAAATCAAAGTTAACCTGTTTTCGTTGCTTAACATCTAAGGTCGGATCGTCACGGCTGTTACCTATAACCTGGAAAATCAATTCGACCGAACCTGAAGGGCGAATATCAATAGTATGTCCTCCAAAAACCTTATCAAAAGCTTTTCCTCCAATATAGATAGAAGGAATAATGCCGCTTCGTGTCCCGACACCGGCGGCTTTGGCTCTTTCTCGCCAGTATTCATCAACAGAGTTTTGCAAATCATATTCTCTGTATTCATCAAGCGACATATAGGTAGGTTCCCTGTAATCGAGTTCACCCATTTTGTGCTTCAGAATGTATTGACCTGTTTCGGGATCATATTCAACATCAGACTCAATATTTGAAGGAAGCTTTAAAAAAAGAGGATTGGTATTTTCCTGACCTGTGTATGGGAACTTTTCATCTTCAGGCGGATAAGGGAGGTTGATATGACGGGTAGTGTCATCACCGGTTATTGAATCGGGCGGATACAAAAATTTGTTAACAGTATAATGATTATCTGCATAATCCCTATTATTCCATGTATATCCCAAAACAGTGGGAAAAACAAGAATTAGTAAAGCAAACAGCAAACTATTTCTTACGATCCGCTCCAAATAAAAAGTCTTTTATAAAATTAGAAAACTTTGAAATGCCATTATCTTCCCATCGTCAGGACAAACGGTTTTTCAAAGTATCGTTAATAATAACAAAAAATTTAAAGTATCTTTAATGCTTCCTTAATTAACACTTCAACAGGTAAATCCGCACCATGTTTTTCTAAAATTTTATTCAAGGCTTTTTCAGAGGCAATTTTATTAAACCCTAACACGGTTAATCCTGATAACGCTTCATCCTTATTTGTATTGTGTGTAACACTTATTATTTCCGGTGAAATTTCCCACTTTTCCAATTTATCTTTTAAATCGATTATGATCCGTTGTGCCGATTTAGCGCCTATTCCTTTCACCGACTGTAAAACCGACGGATTATTATGGATTATTGCACTATACAACTTTTCGGGAGTTAATGACGATAACATCAGTAGCGCCGTACTATTGCCAACTCCTGAAACCGAGATCAGTTGCCTGAAAAGATTACGTTCCTCCTGGTCGGCAAAACCATATAATACAAAGCCTACAGGGGTGGTTGCTTCATTTTTTATTGCAAGATGGGTTAACAGCCTGAAATGATCTTTATCTTTTAGTTTCGAAAAAGTATTAAGCGAAATATTGATCATGTAACCTATTCCATTACAATCAACAACTACAAAAGCCGGGTTTTTTTCTGTTAATTTTCCTTCAATATAGGAATACATATTTCTGTATTAGTGGTTACTTTTTAGTTTGTTAAATACTTAATTGCGGTGCGAAATTAAGAATTAAATTTTTGTTCAAAACCTAAAAATAAATTTTCAATTATCAAAATTTAATTCTTAATTGAACTTTAACTTCCGATTTCGTATTCCCGTTTATTTCATCCAGCGCCGTACCAAAAGTCTGACGATTATTGATATAAGTATGAGCAAATCGCAACCAGAAATTGATTTTTCTTGTTAATTGATATTTCAGTAAGATATAACCCCTGCTTCCTTTGTAATAATAAGCCGGCACTGAAAAAGCATACAATACATCATTTTCGTAGGCATAGATTCGTTCATCATACGAGTCGGTGTCGAACAAAGAATATCTAAAAATAACAGATAATTTACCTGAGGGAGGTTTCCATGCAATATCATGGTAAATTAAATAACCGGTTCCTTTATTAAAATTACCTTCCTTGAATATCACATACTCAAGCCTGTTTTTCATTACAACCGATGGGGAGATACTGTATTCGATATGAAACCTGAAATAGTTCTTTCTTGTGTTGACAATAGACTCAATAAATTGTTCTTCGTTCGGGTAATTGATTTGCTTATTTTTCTGCCTGAACCTGAAATACATAAAAACATTTTTCGACAGGCTGTAATCCGTCTGGACGAGAAATTCATTTCCTCTCGATGGAGCATCCACCCTGTATTTTAACCAGGGAAAGCTGAAATTGTCAATATAGGCAGTTAATATCCACTTACTGTGAAGATTCAGCCTTATGCCTGTGTAAAAGCCCTTTTCGTTATGGTTATAACTCCCTTCGGCAAATGCATTGCTGAAAAAATTGTAATAGTTTTTTTGATAATTCCGGTATAAAACAGTAAGAAAAAGCCTGGGATGCGGATTTGCCGTAAATCCATGTAACTGCGCCCACCCCCCGTTTTGACTAACCGAAACTTCTCCGAAAATATTTAATTTATTAAAAAGATAACTGTAATCAATTCCGGCATCAATAATTTCCGTACCGTTAAAGTTGAATTGATTGTATGGAAAAAAGTCTTTTAACAGTTCTTTTTCAAGTTTTGATTTATATGCCGTTAAGCCTAACTTCAGGCGTTTGTTTTTATAAGTTACGTTACCGCCAAATACCATGAGGTTCACAGCCTTTTTGTAAAGCAATTCATTCGGTGTCCTGTGAAGACCGGATTCCTGCAGTGAAGTTATATACGGTGTCTCATCCGTTAATGTATCAATTTCGCCCAGGTTTGCATCAATTTTATGAGAAGAGTAAAAAGCCGAAATATCAAAATTTTTTATGCCGATAGTTGATGCAATACCTCTGAAAAAACCGTTTTCATCAGTTGAAGTATAGGGTTTGACACCAACGGCAAATTTTTTAATATCAATTGCATCCGATGATTTTCCAAAAGCCAGCCCCGACCATAAGGTTAAACCCTGCCCGAACTGTAACTGGTAATCGCCGATTGTTAATGCTTTCAAATGCCCAATGTCTTTCAGGCTGAAATGAATGGAATAAAAGTCGAAGCCGTTCTTCAGCTTAGTTCCCACAAGATTTCGGATAGAATCGTTCACATTGTTTTTCAAAAATACTTCTCCCGCATCTTTCTCTGCTGTAATCCCAAATCTTATCCGGTTGAAATAGTTAAAACCATATCTGAAATATATCTTATCAGGACTACCCATATACCTCGAATTTGGATTCTCATACAATAAAGAATCATCAATAGCCGAGTATCCTTTTTGTTCCTGGATAATACGCTGGTATCTGATGAAAACATCATTTCTCATGTATTTGGCAATCTTTTTCAGAGAGATTGAAACTTTGGGTTTTTCTCTACCAACTTTAACATAAGGTAAGATTTTTTGAATGGTTTCGTAATCAAATCCATCGACACCCTGAAGTTCGTAAATAGTAATAAAGTTTCCATAAGTTTCGCGATAGGCAAGCAAGTTGAATATCTGTATATTGTTCAGGAAAATAAGTTTACGCAAATCCTCTTCCGTAGCATAATTCAGATTCAGGGGGTGTTCACGGTAGTATTTCAGGTCTTCAATAAGTTCGGTGTAATCAAGGATTGTTTCTGTACTTTCTGCAATATTTTCTA
Organism: Bacteroidales bacterium; assembly: GCA_016783885.1. GTDB lineage: Bacteria > Bacteroidota > Bacteroidia > Bacteroidales > JAADJA01 > JAADJA01. The sequence goes on along the minus strand of JADHVR010000022.1, from coordinate 13,892 downwards.
TTTTATCTGAAATATCAGTTTCGTCTGTTTTTATTGGTGATTCCGGTTCCTGTGCGATGGAAAAGACAGATAATATCAGAGTGAAAATAACAAGTATTATGCGTTTATAATGGAATAACATAACGATATTTTATAACTGTCCGGAACTTCTTGAAAACATCTTAAATGTGCACTAATTACAATTTCTATTTGACACGAATTACACGAATTTACATGGATTATTTTTTTTATCGTAATTCTATCAATCTCTATTTATTTCCATATTATTCAAATCATTTAAACTTATAAACAACCGAAACTTGCGGCGACCAGCCTAATGTCTGGTGTATAGAAGCTGCAAAATCTATCGCCAGTTTTTTTATTTGCAATCCAAATCCGAAAGTATATACCGAAGCAATGCTAAAGTTGTCGGAGCCTGTTGTTGACGGAAGGGTTGAGTATCCTATCCTGACAATAGCCTGCTCAATGATCTTATATTCAAGCCCGCCTCTTAAAAGAGGTTTAAAATCAGAATCTTTCTCTGTTTCAAGTGTTACAAGCAGTTGTTCGGAAAACGAATAAGAAACTCCAAGTTTAAACACTGTGGGGATTCTTTCATCAAATTCGTTTTCTAACTTAACTCTGATTGGATTGAATATATGTGCAGCAATAATTAGGTTATCATTAAGTTCCGACCGTATTCCTATTTCAAAAGTAACCTGGCTTTTACTGCCGTAATCTTCGCCAATACCGGTTGAGAGATAATCCAACTGGATACCGGCAGAAAAGCGCTTCCCGAAAGACCTGCCATAAGCCAGCCCGATTTTCGTTTCATTATATTTTGGATAGCCGAAATAGAGGAGATTCAAACCAAACACACCTGATTTTGTGGGTAAAATAAAAGCTCCGGTTTTTAAGCTCAATTCTTTTACAAGAAATCTGTTCTCGTAATAAAATCCCGCAGCGATGTTATTAAATTCGGCAAGCCCTGCCTGGTTATTATAAACAGACCAGAAATCGCAGAGAGTAACCGAAGCATTACCCATTCCTGCTGACCTGCCTCCAATAGGAACTGTGTAATTAGATGCCATTGCAGAACCCGAAAAAATCAGGATGAATAGTTGTGAGCACAATATTTGAATAATTAGGTTTTTTAGCATAAACACTCCAAATATACAAAAATATTTATATTTGAAAATTCTTCAGGCTATTTAGAGATTATTAAAAAATAAATTGACATGAGATTAGTATTAGATTTTTTAAGAGAATTAAAGGAAAACAATAACCGTGAATGGTTTAATAATAACAGAAAGTTGTATGAAAATGCTAAGGAGGATTTTGAAACCATTTTAAACAAACTTATTCTGGCAGTATATAGTTTTGACCCGAAAATTGGCACATTAACCACAAAGGAGTGCATATTCAGAATTTTCAGGGATGTCAGGTTTTCAAAAGATAAATCGCCATATAAAACAAATTTTGGCGGGTTCATTAGTAGAGGAGGAAGAAAAGGAGGATATGCTGGTTATTATGTTCATATTGAGCCGGGGAAATCTTTTCTGGGCGGTGGTATTTATATTCCTTCTGCTGACATGCTTAAAGCTCTGAGAAAAGAAATTTATTATAATGCAGATGAATTTAAACGGATTATTAATGATAATACTTTTAAAAAGTATTTTAAAAATATCGAAGGGGAAAAACTAAAACGTCCGCCTAAGGATTTCCCGCCGGAATTTCCTGATATTGATTTGTTAAAATATAAAAGCTATGTGGTTTTGCATGAAATGACTGATGATAAACTTTTATCAGAACGTTTTGAAGAATATTGCACCAATGTATTTAAGAAAATGTATTCGCTGAATCAGTTTGTCAACAGGGCATTAGGTTAATTTTTTGTTTTTATAATTTTAAAAAGCTTTTAATAGTTAAAAAAGATATTAACATTCTTTGTTTAATAAGTTTTCCTGTATCCCTTTATTTTCAAAGGTTTCTTTGTATATTTTTGTCGCAAATTGGTGAATAATGTCTGAAAAGTACACAGAAGATACCATACGTTCGTTAGAATGGAGGGAGCATATACGTATGCGTCCCGGTATGTATATCGGGAAACTTGGGGATGGCGCTTCACAAGATGACGGAATATATGTGTTAATTAAAGAGATCATCGATAATTCCGTTGACGAGTATGTGATGGAATACGGAAAAACCATTGATATTACCATATTGGATAAAAAAGTAACTATTCGCGATTACGGACGTGGTATTCCTTTGGGAAAAGTAAATGATTGTGTATCGAAGATAAATACTGGCGCAAAATACGATTCCAAAGTTTTCAAGAAGGCTGTCGGCTTGAATGGAGTGGGTTCAAAAGCTGTGAATGCTTTATGCTCTTACTTTGTCACTCAATCGGTTCGGGATAGTAAAACAAAGATTGTAGAATATAATAGAGGCAATCTCGTGAATGATTACCCCGAACAGGAATCTGAAGAAAAAGACGGAACAATTGTCTCCTTCATCCCGGATAATGAAATATTTGGTCATTATCATTTTATCAGTGAATATGTTGAAAGGCTGCTTTGGAATTATGTTTTTCTGAACAACGGGTTGACAATAAAATTCAACGGCGAACGGTTCCATGCAAAAAATGGCTTGCGCGATCTTCTTGAAAGGAATATTAACGGTAATGGACCTACTTTATATCCTATTATTCATATTAATGAGGGCGACCTGGAATTTGCTTTTACTCACAGCACTAAACAATACGGTGAAGAATATTATTCTTTTGTTAACGGTCAGCATACTACACATGGCGGTACTCACCAGGCAGCGTTCAGGGAGGCAATTGTAAAAACCATAAGGGAATTTTACAATAAGGATTTTGAAGCCGGAGATGTAAGGACATCCATTTTGGCTGCTATCAGCATTAAAGTTCAGGAGCCGATTTTTGAATCTCAGACAAAGACTAAGCTTGGCTCGCAGCATATTGAACAGGGTGGAATGACCGTGCGGAATTATATTAATGATATTGTAAAAAGAAATCTTGATAATTATCTGCATAAAAATCCTGAAACGGCTGATGCGCTTTACCATAAAATACTTCAGTCGCAAAGAGAAAGAAAAGAACTTGCAGGAATAAAAAAACTGGCAAGAGAAAGTGTTAAAAAAGCCAGCTTACATAATAAAAAGCTAAGAGATTGTAAAATCCATTATAACTCAAATCACGAAAAACGCCTTGATACTACCTTGTTTATCACTGAGGGAGATTCGGCAAGCGGATCAATAACTAAATCAAGAGACGTTAGTACACAGTCGGTATTTAGTCTGAAAGGCAAACCATTGAATTGTTACGGGCTTAGTAAGAAAATAGTTTATCAGAATGAAGAATTCAACCTGTTGCAGGCAGCATTGAATATTGATGATGGACTTGATAATCTCAGGTATAACAATATTGTGATTGCTACTGATGCCGACGTTGACGGAATGCATATCCGGTTACTTTTAATGACTTTCTTTCTCCAGTTTTATCCTGACCTTGTTAAGGCGGGACATTTATACATTCTGCAAACACCTTTATTCAGGGTCAGGGACAAAAAGAAAACGTTTTATTGTTATTCGGAAGAAGAAAAGAAAGATTCCCTGAAAAAATTCAAAGGAAAACCTGAGATAACCCGTTTTAAAGGATTAGGAGAAATATCGCCGGACGAATTCAAACACTTTATTGGAGCTTCCATACGGCTTGATCCTGTTCTTTTGCAAAGAAAATCTTCCATTAAAGAGATCATGTCATTTTACATGGGTAAAAATACTCCCGAACGCCAAACCTTTATCATAGATAATCTAAGAGTAGAAGAGGATGTTGTGGAAGGGGCTAAGGTTGCGTAAGTTTACTAAGATAAATCCCTTTTGAGTTTTTTTAATCTTAAAATTTTACTATTTTTGTATTTAATTTTTAAAGACTAATTTGTAATTATTATTTCAGATAAAGCCATGCAAACTCAACAACAGCAGTATTTAAAAGATAATAATGGTAAAAATGTAGGTATCTTTCTGACTATAAAAGAGTATGAGATGATTTTAGAAAAACTGGAAGAATTGGAAGATATTAAAGACTATGACGAGGCAAAAGTAAAAAATGAACCTACCATTCCTTTAAGGGAAGCCATAAAAATCAGAAAACAAAAGAATGGCTAAATTTACCGTAATTATTACTAAATCGGTGCAGAAGCAGCTTGCAAAACTTCCCGATAATGTTGCGGATAAACTTGAAGAAAGGATGTTGCAGCTTGAACAGAATCCCAAACCCTATGATTGTATAAAACTAAAAGGTAGAGATGCCTATAGAATCAGAGTAGGGAATTACCGCATTATTTATGACATTCAGGAAAATTTTCTTATAATAACTATCATTAAAGTTGGACATAGGAAAGAGATATACAGATTTATATAAAAAAATTTATATCAACAATCCATTTTAGTATATCTTTTTGAACGCCTTTCCCAGATTATGCGTTATATTTCTGGCAGTAAGCGCTTCGTATCCCCATTTTTCCGCTGCAATATCTCCTGCCAGCCCATGAATGTAAACACCTAAAATACAGGTTTCTTTAGAGGAGTATCCCTGCGCTTTCAGCCCTAAAAGAATTCCTGTTAAAACATCACCGCTTCCTCCTGTCGCCATTCCCGGATTTCCTGTTGAATTAAAGTAACACGAGCCATCAGGGCAGGTGATAGCAGTATGAGCACCTTTCAATATAACATAGGCAGTGTATTTTATTGAAAATTCCCTTTGCATCCGGTTGCGGTCAAAATCATCAGAGGCTTTTCCAATCAATCGTTCAAACTCTTTTGGGTGAGGTGTGAAAATGCTGGTTTTGGGGATAAACGGTATCCATGTTTTGTTTTCGCCCAGAATGTTAATAGCATCAGCATCAAAAATTATTGGCAGACCTGAATTTTGAATTAAAAGCTTTAATGCTGTTTGCGTTTGCTTTTCAGTTCCTATCCCGGGACCGATTGCAACAGCATTGTATTTTGATAAGTCAGGAACTTCCGAAAAAACATTTTCATCCGGATCAATGCTGACCATGGCTTCAGGTACAGAGGTTTGAATAATATTATATCCCTTTTTTGGAATATGTGTTGTAATTAAGCCTGCGCCTGCTTTTAATCCTGCTTTTGCAGCAAGAACGGCAGCGCCCATTTTTCCATAACCTCCGGCAATCAATAATCCGTGTCCATACGTCCCTTTATGAGAAAATTTATTCCTGGGCTTTAAAATGTCTTTACAGTCGTTACTTTTAATATAGAAATTTTTGACCTCAACCTGTTCGATGAATTCGGGATGCAATCCGATAGGCATAACTTCCCACAGACCTATATATTTATCGTTTTCAGGAAATACAAAACCAAATTTAGGAAACTGGATGGTGAGTGTATAATCGGCTTTTATAATTGATCCGTTGTTTGTAGTATTTGTTGTATCACAAAAAAACCCGGATGGAGTATCAATTGCAATAACAACAGCTTTTGATGCATTAATATGGTCAACAATTTTTGCAATGAATCTTTTTACAGGCCTGTCTAACCCCGAACCGAAAATTGCATCAATCACAAGATCATCTTCAGAAATATCAGGTAGTTTATCCCCATCACGGATTTCTACAAGCTTTACCTTTTTAATTTTTTTTATCCTTTCATAATTAGTCTGGCAACTTGGCGACATTTTATCCGAATACCGGATAACAATTACTTCAACGGCAAATCCTGAATTAGCCAGCATACGCCCGACTGCAAAACCATCTCCACTATTATTACCGAGTCCGCAGAAGATTTTTATGGTTTTCTCAGGATCGGTATTAGCCATTATCCATTCAAATAGTTCCGTTGCCGCACGTTCCATCAAATCGATATCGGCAATAGGTTCATTTTTTATGGTATAAGCATCAGCCTCCCTGATTTTTTCAATCGGCAGTATTTTCATGCAGTAATAATTTTTTTATCTATCTTTCAAAAATAGCAGAAATCCTCTCTCCTCTTAATATATCCGTAAAATTTCTCTCCTTTAAATGCCTTCGTAAAATTTCTTTCCTTTTCAAATGTCTTCGTAAAATTACTTTCTCTTTTCAAATGTCTTCGTAAAATTACTTTCTCTTTTCAAATGTCTTCGTAAAATTACTCTCCTTTAAATGCCTTCGTAAAATTACTCTCTCTTTTCAAACGTCCCCAAAAGTTACTCCCCCTTTTTAAAGGGGGCTGGGGGGATTTCTTCCAACTCTTTTATCTTTGCTTTTATCACTCTTAAAACATTTGGCATATCCTTTTTCACCTCCCTGTCATCGAATCTTAGAAAAACAAGTCCGAAATCTTCAAGTTTTTTTTGTCTTTTCATGTCTTCATCATAAGCCTCTTCAGTATCATGGCAGTAACCATCTATTTCAATAATTAAATACAATGGTTTGCAATAAAAATCGACTATGTAATTTAATAATGGTTTTTGTCTGTTGAATGTATAACCAAGTTTTTTTCCTTTTAACTCATTCCATAATAATATTTCAGCTAAGGTACTTTCTTTTCTTAGTTTGCGTGATAGTGTTTTTAGGTTGCGGTTGTATGGTATGTAATAGCCTTTGTGATTTTTGTTCTCAATGTCGCCTTTAATCCCCCTAACCCCCTTTGAAAAGGGGGAATTGTTTTGTGTTCCATTTGAAAAGGGGGAATTGTTTTGTGTTTCATTTAAAAAGGGGGAATTGCTTTGTGTTCCATTTGAAAAGGGGGAATCTGGTTGTATAATATTCTTTTTAAATGGGGAATCTTGTGAGTTGCTTTTGTCCTTAATAAATGGAGAATCTTGTGGATTGTTTTTGGTTTTAATAAAATGGGAATCTGAGAGGTTGAATCTATCCTTTTCGATTTTTGAATTTTCCATAACCATTATTTTTCTATTAAAAAGGGGATTTTTCCCATTTCCTCTGTTTTTGCCCTTATAAATTATTCCTTGATAACATAGCAACTTGCCATCATATCATGCAAAGCTTGTTTCCTGTCAGTGAATCCTGCCATGATATAGCCTATCATTAATATCATGCCTGATATGATTTTACCGAAATATCTGCATGTTGCTTTTGCAAAAGAAATCCTTTCTCCGTTATAATCGGTAACTTTGATCTTTAATAACATTTTACCAAGGGTTCCCTGTGTTTTGGAGGATTCCATGATGGCAAAATATAACCAGTTTATGGCTATCGAAATAATGATGATTAAGAAAAGAATGCCAAACATGGGTCCTAAGAACATAAGCATTTCTTCCTTATTATAACCGCTTTCCACTAAACCAAAAATCGATAAACCAAAAATGCCTAAAACAGGTAAAATAATGATAAATTCGATAAATGACAAAATTATTTCATCAATAATGTAAGCTAAAAATCTCCACCAAAATCCTGCATATTCAACAGGTTTTTGGGTTTCCTGTGTTGTAATGTTTGAATTTTCCATTTTGAATATATTTTAAAGATTTAATAATCGCATCCTTCAATCATTTCCCAGGGAAATAATGCATAATTAAATCCCATGAATACTAATCCTATAATAACCATTAATAAAAATATGGCAGCCAGTACCAGACCGATTATCGCCGTGGTTCTTCCGGTTTTAAGGTTATTGTAAGAACCCGGTGTGTACTTTTGCGGATTCTCATTATATAAAACCAAATCTTTATTAGCAAGTACCAGTGCAATAATTGCGAGGATAAGCCCGAATATTCCGTGGCACCAGCACAAAACAATTGATAAGATTCCCAATACCAATGCTGTTGTTGCATTAGGCAATGGTACCTGGGTAACTTCTGACTGTTGAGGGGTTGTAACGTTAGTGTTTTCCATGATTATTAGTTTTAATTTGTTAATAATTTTATTAAATAATTGATAACAATAATTACAGCCGTAAATATAAAGGTAATTTTTAAAACAAGCGCACCTTTTCTGAATTTAAATATTAAATGCAGGATTAAATAAGCAACCAAAAAGATTATCGGAATTAAAGCCGGATAGGTTTTTAAGCTTTCTACAATGTTTCCTTTTAATAGCTCGATGAATGCTGTCTGCATGCCGCATCCCGGACATTCTATTCCAAGCATTTTTTTATAAAAGCACGGCAATTTGTGCGATTCGAGCCAGTCGATTATTCTTTGCATTTTATTAATTTAATATTGGAATAAGAAAACAAGATTATAAAAATAAGTTTAATTGTGAAATATTCAAGTATCTTGGAAATCTTAATTTTGCAGTCAAATAAATAATATGGTTAGAAAAAAGAGAGAATTACAGGTTTATAAAGAAATTGAAATTACGGATGCCGGCTCAGAAGGTAAGGCTATTGGGAGAATTGATGATAAGGTGATATTTGTTCCGTTTGTTGTGCCGGGAGATGTAATAGACATCAGGGTAACCAAAAACCGAAAATCCTATCTTGAAGGAAAAGCTATCCGTTTTCATAAATATTCAAAGAAAAGAACAGAACCAAGGTGTGAACACTTCGGTATTTGCGGGGGGTGCAGGTGGCAAAGCATGAAGTATGAAGAGCAACTATTTTATAAACAAAAACAGGTTAAAGACAATTTGACAAGAATCGGCAACCTTGATATTCCTGAAATTTTGCCGGTTATTCCGTCAAAGAAAACTTACTATTACCGGAATAAACTGGAGTTTACTTTTTCCAATAAAAAATGGTTAACCGATTATAATAAAGATATTAAGTTTGAAGAGCTGAATATGAACGGTTTGGGTTTTCATATTCCGGGTATGTTCGACAGGGTGCTGGATTTGAATAATTGTTATTTGCAGGAGGAACCTTCAAATACCATTCGTCTTGCAGTTAAAAGATATGCGGATGAAAATAAGCTGGAATATTACAATGTAAAAAAATGGTTGGGATTTTTACGGAATCTGATTATCAGAAATACCCAAGCCGGCGAATTAATGGTGATATTGGTTTTTAATTATGAAGACAAGGAAAAAATTACAGGGTTGTTGGATTTTATTGCAGAAAAATTCCCGGAGATAACATCACTGATGTATGTTATTAATCAGAAAAAAAACGATATATTTTCTGATTTGGAAGTGAATTTATACAAGGGCAAACCATACATTATGGAAGAAATGGAGGGTTTGAAGTTTAAAATCGGACCTGTTTCATTTTATCAGACAAACTCCCTGCAGGCTTATGAGCTTTACAAAATTGTCCGCGAATATGCCGGATTGATAGGGGAGGAGGTAGTTTATGATTTTTATACAGGAACAGGCACAATTGCCAATTATATTGCCTCAAAAGCACAAAAAGTCATCGGTATTGATAATGTCCCTTCTGCCATTGAGGATGCTATTGAAAATTCAAAGATCAATCATATCACAAACACTTTGTTTTATGCCGGAGATATTGCGAAAGTATTGGATGATGAGTTCGTAAGGAAAAATGGCATGCCGGACATTATCATCACCGACCCTCCGCGTGCGGGAATGCACGAAAAGGTGGTCAGACAGATATTAAAAATTAACCCGGAGCGAATCGTTTATATTAGTTGTAATCCGGCTACCCAGGCAAGAGATGTTGCAATTTTAATTGAAAAATACCAGATAGAAAAAATCCAGCCGGTTGATATGTTCCCGCAAACTCATCATGTGGAGAATGTGATGTTGCTCAGGAGAATCAAGTCATAAGAAGCAAGGGTAAAGACTTATGCATTATTAAATGGTAACTGTTATGGCAAATTTTAAGTTTAATTGAATAATGGTTGTATTTGTGTAGGTAAATCGAAATGCGTTAATGTTTTATAAACTTTCCTTTTTCAATAAAACCGTTTTTTCCTCTTAAAATATAAACATAAAGCCCTTTTGGAAAATGCGACATATTTAGTGTTTGAGAGTACGGTAACTTTTGCCGTATAACACGCTGCCCGTTTGAATTATAAATTGATAGTTCCAGGTTATCATATAAACCCAACACAAATTTCACTTTGTCTTTTACAGGATTAGGATAAACCAGGATTTGTTTCGGCTTATCAAATTCTGTTGTGCCTGTTTGCAGTCCTTCGTACCAGCCGGTGCTGTCCACTTTAAGGATATGAACATCGCGTTGGAAAGGAATACTATCGTTCCAGTCGTATTTGGTTGATAAGATTAAAGCGCCTCCGTCACTCGTTGCAAGTATTTTGTAAGGCATGTAATTTACTTCGCCTTTGTAAAAGCGCTGCCACGATACAGAAAAATCCTGATTAATTCTATTTAACCAAATCCATTGTTGTTGTTGTACAAAAGGATAAGAAGCATTAACCAGAAAATTGTACGCTGCAACTAAAAATATTTTATCATTAAAAATATCCAGGCTTTTATCAATATTGCCGCTATTGGTATCAGGGTTTGCTGTATAGCTATGCATATTTAACACGTTTCCCATATTATCCATCTCAAGAAAAGCAGGTACCTTTATTCCATTTCCAATATAATTACGTCCTATTGTTAAATATGTACTATCATTAAGACTAGAATGGATATCCCAAGGCGAAAATGTTGAAGGATAATCAAGTATTGTATCTATCTCTAATGTTTCTTTATTAATTATTAAAAAATCTTGTGGATGAAAGAATAAAAACAGATGATATTTACCCAAATTTTCAATATCCATTATAGCTGAAGCAATTGTCTGAATTGCAGGATCAATTACCAAATTATGATTAATTAAATTACCATTTATATCATATTCATATATAAAGTGATCGTAATTGGAGTACTCTGTACCTATAGAAACCAAATTGTTTTCACTGTTTAATATATGGTTAGTAAAAGAATAGTTAAAGGGAACTGAAAAATTCGTGAGAGAACTAAATAATGTTTTCAATTCAAAATTAAATTGAGTTATCAAAACATATAACGAATCATTGAATATGTTCTGGCATATGCATAAAGTTAATAATGAAGTATCAGATATTTTGAAGATATTGTCAATTCCTTTTAAATTATAGTATTCCGGAATATTTATTTCTGTTGAATCAATTAATAATCCTGCATATGATAGTTTATAAAGATATGCCTGATAATTAGCCTGATAAAAATCACCGGATGTAACACTAATAATTATTGACTTATCTGGAAGCTCAATAGCATCTTCTGAAATATCATCAAACTGTGTTTTATATAATTTCTCATAAGTCTGTGAAATTCCTGTTAATGAAAAGAAAAATATGAAATAAACAATAAAACTAGTTTTAAGGATATACCAAAAGAGTGTACTTAAAAAAATACACTCTTTTTTTTGTAGTACTTGAAACATCTATAATAAATTTTATTTTGTTTCGTTTGGTTTGCAATTTAATACTCCATACCTTAACTCTTCAAAAATATGGCCCCAAAGACTTCCACCTGGTATTACATCATCAATATAAATGCAATCTATATATACTTTGCCTGTAGGTTGATAATAATCAATCCTGTCCCAGTTATCATCTAAAAGATACTGCATTGATTGCGGATCATAACATGTATTTGGGTAATCACCTCCAGCAGGAACCAGCAAATAAGTTGTAATGCTTGTAAAAAATACAGTGCCTCCTGGACAAGAATATGCAGTGCAATTTAAAATATAATTCATTCTTGTACTTGCATCTTTTCCAATTTGTTGACCAACGTATGGTCCACATTTACCTAACTCATTAGCATAATACCAATAATCATCATCCTCAATTTCACATGATGGCGGTGAAGGATGTCCCTTTTCGGTCGTCATTTTAAATGTAGCTTCCTGTCCTGCAACATCTTTTAATTCAACATCTGCTACCATTAAAACCATTTGTTCATTGCCTCCGTTTAATTGATTATTTGTGAATGCCAATAAATCAGTATAAGCATCCATAAGATCATCACCCGGAACTAACAATTCACCGTTTTCTCCATTAATTAAATTTACCGTTACAAATGTTGAATCGGTAGATAAATTGTTAAGATGATCTTTTGGTTCACAAAACTCATAGTTAACCCCGGCTTCCAAATTCCATAAGGCTTCATTCAATGGCATATCTTCCCCACTTTTGTAACCCAGATTATGTTCTTTGTAAGCAGCATTAAATTCTTCGATTAAAAAAACTACATCTTCCTGTGCGGGAATAAATTCTTTGTACTCATAGCTCTTTTGCGTTTGCAAATTGCTATCTGATTTTGAACAGGCGTTGATAATAACAGCACCTATTCCCGTAATGGCTATTGCAGCCAAAATTAAAAGCGTTTTCTTTTTCATTTTGAATAGATTTTAGTTAAACAATAGATTAATTTGAAAACGCTTGCGAAAGAAAGAAAAAAAAAACGAATTATGCAAGTTAATTGATGAAAATATTTTGTTTTAAATTTTCTTTATTTTTTTAATTCCGAAACCTAATAGTTTTCGGGACAATTAAACAATTTATTGTAACTTCAAGGGGCATCCCTTTTATAAAATATAAACCCGTTCTTGCTGCCGATTTCCTTTACAGTGTAAACATTCCTCCAGTAATCGATCAGGTTAATTTTAGCAATGATATATACATCTTTATCCACATCCTCCCAGGTCAGCCAGCCTATCTCGTAACTTTTTTCGTTTTCGGGAGGTTTCTTTTTCGTGTAAAAATATTGAGCATAGCTTTTAAATCCGCTGGTAATAACATAGCAGTCTTTACCTTCAAGGCTTTTACAGAATTCAATGTTTGCATTCTGAGAATACATTTCAATTTTACCGACAAAAAATATAAGTCCGAGAAACAAGAATGCTGCTGTTCCAAAGAACAAAGTTTTTAAGCCCGTTTCAATCTTTTTTTTATTTATCAAAAGAAGACAAATGAAAATAACCGCAATTAATAAAAATCCTGCTGTTGATTCCCATCCTGTCCAGTTTACATCAGCCTCTAAGTTGGCAAGAGCAAAGACATCGTTTTTAAAAAGCGGTTTTATCACCCCGATATTCCGACCGAGGAAAGGTATAATTAGAGCTACAAGACTGTACAGCAAGCCTATGGATATGATCCCGAATTTGAGCCAACGGTTGAACTTAAGTTTGCCTTCAATCAAACGGCTGATAGTAACAGCAGCTAAAAACGTTAATGGGAAATATGCAAGTGAAGAATAATGGACGATTTTTGACTGAACAATTGAAAATAATATAAGAACAACCCAGAACAGAATTATCATCCACGATCGAAAATCTCTCTGAAAATCTTTTTCCGGTTTGATTTTATAAAATCCCCTGATGGCAAATACTGAAGCAGGAAAACAACCTAAGAGTAAAACAAAAAAATGGTATCCCGGAAACCCTGCATGACCTGCATCGGGAGTGCTGAGCAGCCGGAACTGGTATTTAGTGAATTCTTTCAACAGCCAGGGTCCGTTTTTCAGGGTTTCCGGTCCAAGCCAGGCAAAAGTAACGATAATGGCGATCAGAGTAAGCACTATAAAATTTGGAATACTGATGTAAAACCTGAACCGCTTTTTTATCCAGTAAACTGTCATTACCAGGAGAACAATGAGATAAGCCACCGGACCTTTTGTTAAGATTGCCAGCCCGATAAAAATTCCACCGGCAATGAGATTAAGGTATTTTGATGTTGAGGAGGTAAATTCCTTGCCGTTTTCTTTTTTCCAGGAAAACAGGATTATTTGATACAATCCTGAAAAAATAAACAGGTTGAACAACGGATCGATGATTCCTGATTTGAAGTAAAGATGAGGAAGAATGCTACCGAAGTATGCCATAGCCCAGATAAACCCAAATTTTTGATTGAACAGCCTTGTGCCGATCCGGATGATCACGAGCAGTGAGATTATACCTGTAATGGCGTTTGGAAAACGTGCGGCAAATTCATTAATCCCGAAAATTTTCATCGAAATAACCTGCAACCA
>JADHVR010000021.1 GCA_016783885.1 Bacteroidales bacterium | reverse complement strand
TCATGCCAGGTTGATAAAAATATGGAGTCGAAAAGCTGTCCGGCGACAGAGAAGTTTTTTGTACTTGATGATACTATTACTGAAGTAACAGGTAAGCTCATAGAATGTGCTTCATATATTTACGATCATACAATAAGAAAGAGTGTTTTGGGATTTCAAAAACTTGTACTTGGTATTTATACATCAGATCGCTTTATACCGATTAGTCAAAGAATATGTGTTGGCAAAAAAAGACCTAACAAAAAATCAAAAGCCAGGAAATATACAAAAATACCCAAGTCCGATAAAATCCATCCTGAAAGTGCAGGAGCCAAAGAAAGGGAAGAACTTGATAAAAATAAATTGGAAAAATCATATTCTTTGCTCAAAGAGGCAAAGAAAAAAATTAAAGATGTTAATTATGTTTTGTGTATTTTGGTCCCGAAAGTTTTCGGGATGGTGTTTTTGTGGCATTTTTTATTTCTTTTGCTTTTTAGACCAAACTCAAATATGCTATTTCTTTTCGGATTATCCGGCGCTTTTTCCATCGCCCAAATTCGAAAAAGCTCTTGGAGGCGGGAACCAAGAATCAGTAATCGGTTTTCAATAATCAATAGAAAATAAAAAATCCTTTTCCTTAGTACCTAATAACTTTCAAACTCGATACCGCTGCATCTACTTCAATAAAAATCTGGTTTGCCGTGTCGGAAAAATTTGGTGTTTGATAAAACCCCTTTTTTATTTTATTAAATCCGTCAAGTTCCCTTGACGAAAGAATAGTGCTTGTATTCACCTCACAGGCGCACTCATAAGGTATCTTGATTTTTATAGCCGAGGCTCCTGCATCGATACTTACCTTAGTTCGTTTAATTTTATCACTTAGTTTCAGTTCGATATCTGAGGCTCCGCCATCAATCTCAATTTTCTCTATTTTAAACGGGCTTAAATCCATTTCAAGGCTTGCCGCCCCCACATCAATATTCAGTTTCCATACCGGCTCGGGACTTAATGCCAGCCAAGCCTTGCTTGATACTTTCCCGCGCCTGATGTAATACCGTTCATGTTTAACATTTATTATTTTTGTATTATTCACCTGGCTGGTGGTTATTTTATAGGGACCGGTATCGCCTTCGCTGTCAAATTCAAATAATTCGGAAGAGGTATTTTTTATATAAAATTTTCCTGCTGCTGCTTCTAAGTTTAATCTGGCGGTAAATACACTCGAGTCATAAGTTTCTGTCAGATGTTGCTCTTCCCATTGATTATCATCCTGCCGGTAGATGTATTTATCTCCCCACCTCCAGTCAAACCAATGAAAGCAAGGTCCCGGATGCCTTGCTAAAATGATAACGGCAATAAATATCGCAATAACAGTTAATATAAGTTTTATAACTGATTTTACCGGCAAAATTGCAATACCCCAAAAGACAAGAATCAGGGGCCATAACCTGAAAATAGAATGCCAGCTAAAGCTAAAAATATCGAAATTACGCAGAGCAAAGAGCACCCCGATTGCAATCAGGATAACTCCCCAAAATATTTTACTGTATTTCATGTTTTATAGAGTTTATATTTTGAAATTTGAAATTACTTAGTTCGTTGGTAACTTTTTGAAATTAATATTATACCCACAACTACCAGTATTAAGGGCCACAGATCGCCAAAATCAATTCTCGGGACAAACCTGTCGATCAGAAAAATAGCTCCAAGGGTAATAAGAATCAAACCTCCCCAAAGGTTACCGTCATTTTTTTGTTGCTTTTTCTTTTGTTCCATTGTGTCATTTTTAATTTTAGCATTTTTGTTTTCTTGTTCCATAGCAGTTTCTTTTTTAGTATTAATAATTGGTGTTTCTTCCAAAGGAATTACAATCCACAGGACAATATAAACGATTAATCCGCTCCCGCCAAAAATTATGGCAAGCACAAATAATACCCTGAATAAAATCGGATCAACATTCAATAAATTTCCAAGCCCTCCGCAAACTCCTCCAATTACAGAGTCTTCCTGGCTTCGGGATAAACGTGATTGTTCCATAGATGCTGCAAATATACGTGTTTTTAATATATATTAACATTATTTGACGTTTCGAATAACACTTTGGTTACAAATAATTAAATGTATTGGGATTCCGCAATTATTCAGCATATAAAAGTTTCATTTGTATAACGTTATTTGTTAAAAGTTATCTATCTTTACGAAATATATTGTCGTCAGGACTGGTATTTGTTTTAGCTTTTTTTCTGCCACTAAGACCCAATCCCGAAACTTCAGGACAGGACAAAATCTAAAATCATAAATTCCTTATGGTTCAACAAATTGAAATAGTGCTTCCATCTTTTAACCGCGGATTTCATCTGATTACACATCTGATTGAAGACCAACTTTCGTCATTGCCCGAAAAAGGGATTCTCCATGTTTTTATTCAGCATACTTCCGCCGGGCTGACTATAAATGAAAACGCCGACCCGACTGTGCGTACCGATTTTGAAACGGTTTTCAATAAACTGGTTCCCGAAGGCGCAAGTTATTATATCCATACCTTCGAAGGGCTTGATGATATGCCGGCTCATATCAAATCTTCTCTGGTCGGGCAATCAATTACTATTCCTATCACCAATCACAGATTGAACCTCGGCACGTGGCAGGGAATTTATCTGTGTGAATTCCGTTACAGGAGTGGAAGAAGAAGGCTTATGGCTACAATATACTATTAGCACCGAAATCAGAAAAAATATTTCACTTTTGAATTAATTTAGTATCTTGCAATTCAAATGACTTTGCTAATTATTTGTATAATCATCTTAAGTTTTTTAACGTGGGTATTAATTTCACCGATAAGGTTATACATTAATACAGATACCAATAAATATTTTATTGAGTTAAAGGGAATTTTCAGGGTTAGCCTGGTCCCGGATAAAAAGGAAATATTTTTTTTACGATTCTGGTTTTTTTTTATTAATTTTAATTTTTTCCCGTTTAGGACAAAAAAGAAAAAAGAAAAGCTCGTTAAACATAAAAAACAAAGGAAGAAAAAAAGAAAAAAAACAGGGATTAAAAAAATCCGGCTGATCATAAAATATACGTGGAATGTATTGAAATCATTTAAGCTCAGGAGATTTAACCTGAACATTGATACGGATGATGTTATTCTGAATGCTTTCTTAATACCGGTTTTCACTTTCGTTAACCGGAAAAACATTTGGTTAAACATAAACTACAATGGTGAATTGAGTTTGATATTATTGGTTGAAAACAGAGTGATTAATATATTACTTGTAATGATAAGGACTTTTTTAAAATTCAAAAAATAACTAACTTAAAATTATGTACTATGGAATTTAATTTGGAAGAAATGCTGAACAAGGTTCTTGACCAACTGAAAACAGTGGCAAAAACAGAAACTGTTATGGGAGAACCTTTCACCTTAGGTGAATTTACTTGTATTCCGGTTATCAAGATTGGGATGGGATTTGGAAGTGCAGGAGGTGGAGGTGAGGATACCAACAAAAAAAGTGGAAAAGGCGGTGGAGTCGGAGCGGGAATCGGAATTGAACCAATTGGATTTTTAGTTTCAAAAGGCAATGAAATTTCGATGGTCAGCGTTTCAAGGTCGAAAGGCTTGCAATCCATTTTCGAGAAAGTACCCGACCTGCTTGAAAAGTTAATGCAGATGAAGAAGGAAAAAAATGAGAAAAAGAAAAGTTAATATAATTCTTGTCGCCTGACCCTGGAAAAATCAATTAGTTCAGGGAAGAACTTTTCAAATTCGGTTTTGTATAAATTGTAGTCCTTTTGAATATCTTCAATAGCATTTTCCATTCCCGATTCAAAAGGAGTGCGATTAGCAATTCCTTTTAAGGCTCTGCTCAAACCATCAATTGTACCATAGGCAACAAGCCAGTTTGATGCAGCCATGAAAGGAAGTATTCGTTGAGTTTTAGCAGGAAGTATCAAGAATCGTTTCATTACTATCTTATACATTCTGTTTGTAAAACTTTTAATATCTTCTTCAGAGAAACTGTCCCAGTTTGCAGAAAGGAAATGATCATAATACATGTCAACGATCACTCCTGCGTACTTCCTGTATTTTCCGGCAAGCCGTTTTTTACTTTTACGAAAAACAAGGTGATTATCGGAAAATGTATCTATTTCCCTGTGCAACCGGATTCCGGTTTTAATACCATCGCTATATTTATTGAGTCTATTACCTTTTACATGATCGGCAATAAAATTCCCCACAATAATCTCTTCATTTTCTCCCGACAGATAGAGGTGTGCCAGAAAATTCATATAGTAAAAAAGTATTAGGAAAAATAATATATTTGTATATTTTGTATATTTTTGCTTATTATACATCGCAAGATACAACATTTAACATTCACTATGAAAAAATTATTGTTATTAGGTGATGAAGCCATAGCCCAGGGTGCTATTGATGCCGGTTTATCGGGAATCTATGCCTATCCTGGTACACCCTCCACTGAAATAATGGAATATGTATTAAAATCGAAGGAAGCAAAAGAAAAAAACATCCGCTCGGGATGGGCTGCTAATGAAAAAACAGCTATGGAAGCATCATTGGGAATGTCTTATACCGGAAAACGTGCAATGGTATGTATGAAGCATGTTGGTTTAAATGTAGCTGCCGATCCTTTTATTAACTCTGCCATTACCGGCGCTATTGGGGGTTTAATAGTAGTAGTAGCCGATGACCCTTCAATGCACTCATCACAGAATGAACAGGATTCGAGATTTTATGGAAAATTTGCCATGATCCCTACACTTGAGCCTGCTAATCAGCAAGAAGCTTATGATATGATACATTACGGGTTTGGATTATCAGAAAAATTCGGGACTCCTGTGTTGGTCAGGCTATCTACCAGGCTGGCACATTCAAGAGCAGGAATAGAAAGAAAAGATATCAGGGAACAAAACGAAATTCATTTACCCGGCGACCTGAAGCAGTTTATCCTTTTACCTGCAAATGCCCGCAGACGATATAAAATCCTGCTACAAAACCAGCCTCATTTTGAAGAAGAATCTGATAACTCTGTATTAAATAGATATTTTGAAGGTTCTGATAAAAGTCTTGGCATTATTGCCTGTGGAATCGCTTACAATTATCTCCTTGAAAATCATCCTGACAGAAATATTCCTTTTCCGGTTCTGAAATTAGGACAATATCCAATCCCTTATAGCAAGATGGAAAGGCTCTATAACGAATGTAAGGAGATACTTGTTCTGGAAGATGGTTATCCTTTTGTTGAAGAAATTATAAAAAGCTACTTCGGATTAGGAAAAAAAATAAAAGGCAGGTTAGACGGGACAATACCGAGAGACGGAGAACTTAATCCGAATATAGTGGAAAAAGCGCTGGGAATGGAAATAGCCGAAACCAGGACAATTCCTGAACTTGTAGCAAACAGACCGCCCAAACTCTGTGACGGATGCCCGCATATTTATTCTTATAATGCACTTAATGAAGCATTAGCTGAATATACTAAAGGAAGGGTTTTTTCGGATATAGGATGCTATACTTTAGGCGCGCTTAAACCTTATGAAGCTATAAATACCTGCGTGGATATGGGCGCTTCCATTACTATGGCTAAAGGTGCAGCAGATGCAGGTTTTACACCGACAATTGCTGTTATCGGCGATTCTACTTTTACACATTCGGGAATGACAGGATTGCTCGATGCTGTTAACGATAATTCTTCTATTACTGTTGTTATCCTCGATAATTCAACTGTTGCAATGACAGGCGGGCAAAAATCATCAGCAACAGATAAAATTGAAGCTATTTGCGAGGCGCTCGGCGTTGAAAAAGATCATATTATCGTGATGGATCCTTCACCAAAACAACATGAGAAAAATACAAAAATTTTTAAGAAGGAAATAGAATATAAAGGTGTTTCGGTAATCATACCAAGAAGAGAATGTATTCAAACTGCTGCAAAAAGACTCAAGAAAGAAAAAAGAAACTTGTAAACTAAATAGTTACAGATAATGAAACAAGATATTATTTTAGCAGGTGTGGGAGGACAAGGTATTCTGTCCATTGCTGCTTCAATAGGAATGGCTGCCATCAATGCAGGCTTACACCTTAAACAGGCAGAAGTTCACGGAATGAGCCAGAGAGGCGGAGATGTTCATTCCGATTTGAGAATTTCAGATAAAGAAATTGCTTCTGATTTGATTCCCCAGGGTAAAGCCGATATTATCATTTCCGTTGAGCCTATGGAATCGCTTAGATATTTACCTATGCTGGCGCCGGATGGATGGGTTATTACCAATACTAACCCTCATGTTAATATTCCAAATTATCCTGACATACAAGATATAATAAAAGAAATCAGAGCTATTCCTAACCATATTGCGCTTGATGCAAATAAAATTGCAAATGATCTGGGATCGAGAAGATCAGCCAATATTGTAATGCTTGGAGCCGCTTCTCCTTTTATCAACCTGGAATATGAAAGATTGGAAAAAGCTATAAGGAATATTTTCAAAACAAAAGGCGAGAAAATTATTGAAACAAACCTTAAAGCTCTGAAAACAGGTTGTGAATTTGCTAAAAATTATATTAAAAAATAAATTTTCATTAGCTTATTTTAAAAAATTGTAATTTAGCCCATAAATTAATAATACTTAAATCTAATTAAATTATTCAACAATTCTACTAAATTAATATTTAACTAAAAAAAATCATCATGAAAAGATTAGTACTTTTAAGTTTTGCTTTAGGCTTTATAGTATCAAGCTATAGCCAGGATTACAGATTTGGCACTGATAAGTCAAAAGAAAATCTGAGTTTAAAATCATCAACAATTGCAATTGATGATGTAAATGAATTTCAAAGTATTCTGAATCCTTATGTCAGTTCAAAAGCTGCTTTAGATATGGATATTGTAATTGGGGAAACACGGTACGATTTGCAAACCAACAATTCTGTTCAGAACAGAATATTTGCTTACCCTGATGGCACTATTGGCGCGACTTGGATTATGGGATTTGCCGATCCAAATTTTGATGACAGAGGTACCGGCTATAATTATTTTGATGGAAATGATTGGGGACCTTATCCAACTGTAAGACTTGAATCTGAAAGATGCGGCTGGCCATCTTATGCTCCTTTCGGAGATGGTGAAATTGTTGTTTCTCACAGAGCTCAGGGCTCCTTGTATCATATTCTTAAATTTGTGTGGAGAGAAACCAAAGGTGAAGGTGTATGGACAGAATTTGATTTCGAACCACCTGCCGGTGCTTATGGATTATTATGGCCAAGGATGGTTACATCAGGCGAAAATCATGATGTTATCCACTTGATAGCTGTTACAACTCCGACAGGAAATGGTGGTGTAGTATATCTAGGACAAGATGGTGCTTTAGTTTATTCAAGATCAACTGACGGTGGAGAAACATGGGATCCTGAAAATGTTATTTTAGAAGGACTGGGAATTGATTATTTAGATAACGTCGGTGGTGATGATTATGCGTGGGCAGAGCCTAAGGGTGATAATCTCGCTTTCGTTGTTCACGATGGTTCGAGAGATGGTATTGTTATGAAATCTACCGATGGTGGAGATAGCTGGGATAGATTGGATTTTTACACAAGTCCTTATGGAGGTTTCCTCCCCGCCGATTCTCCCATGTGGGGCGGTGGAGATGCAACCAACTCAGCCGTAATTGACAACAATGGTATGGTACATGTTGTTTTCGGAAGACTAATACACAGAATTGAGGCAGGTTCAGCTTCTTACTATCCATGGACAGATGGCTTAATTTATTGGAATGAAAATATGGATCCTTTGGATTCTACTATTGTAGGAAGTCATGTATTTAACCTGGATAATCTTGAAAATGGCGGATACTTAGTAGGTAGAGTACAGGAATACGGAGGCGATTCAATTATTGATATTGCTACTTATGAAGCTTCTTTAACTGCCATGCCACAGATTGCAGTAAATAAGGCTAATAATATCTTTGTTAGCTGGTCCGGAGTTGCAGTCGGATTTGACAATGGAGAAAAAAATTACAGGCATGTCTGGGGAAGATTTCGTGAATACGATCCTGTTTCACTGACATGGAACGATTGGACCGATTATGAGGATTATACAGGAGATTTAGTCCACCTGTTCTCCGAATGTGTTTTCCCGTCATTAGCTCCTTACACTTATGATGATTATTATCATATTGTTTACCAAACGAGCAATGAGCCAGGTATTAATCAAAGATACCTAGAGCATGGAGTAATTGATAACAATATGGTTTATCTTCCTATCGTGGATTTGTTTCCCTATATTACCGGAATAGATGAAAATTCAGATAATGCTATTACTTATGTTTCACCTAACTATCCTAACCCGTTTAATGAAACTTCAATGGTTCAGGTTGATGTAATAAATTCATGTAATTTAAACATGGAAATAATTAATATAATGGGTCAGAAAGTATATGAAATGAATAAAGGCGAAGTAAACAGCGGAACACATTTCTTTAAAATTCATGCAAATAAATTATCCGCAGGTATATATTTCTATACGGTTAAAGCAGGCGATGCTTCTATTACAAAGAAGATGATTGTGGAATAGCCTGTAACCTATCAGGTTGCCTTGCTCCTGATAGGTTGAAAAATGAATATGAATTTTTCGACAAGTCAGGTCTCTTGCACACTGCATCTTCGACCTGACATGTCTATTATGATTTCATTTTTATTTTATACATTTGCTACAATTAATTAGAATCAAAATGTTAATTTAAATCTTATTACTATGAAAAAATCATTAATTTTCTTGTTTGTCTTAATCTTGAGTATCCAATGCTTCGCTCAGAAAAGAGTATTTGTTTCAAAAGAAAAAAGGGACATATCAGTTTTAATGGAAAACCCTGCACTTGAAGCAACAAAATTTACAAAAGAGGTCAATCGCATAGTAAAATCTTATGCATTTCCACCCGAAGAAGAACAAATCGGAAATACCCGATACGATGATCAGGCTAATGCCAGTATTCAGAACAGGATATACCTATACGAAGATGGCACTATAGGTGCAACATGGACGCGTGCTATAAATGATCCGAGTTATGATGATCGTGGTACCGGTTATAATTATTTTGATGGTAATAACTGGGGGCCATTGCCGGTTGAACAGGTAGAAGAAGAAAGGGTGGGATGGCCATCTTATGCTCCCCTCGGTGAAAACGGAGAAATGATTGTTGCTCATGGTAGCGATGGTTTAATTATTTCCACAAGAGATGAAAAAGGATCCGGCGATTGGAACTATTCCACATTACAAGGCCCGCCAGATCATGAATATATGATCTGGAATCGTACAATAACAAGCGGTATAGATAATATGAGGGTTCATACAATGGCTGTTACTGCTTCAACTGTTTATAACGGCACTCCTTATTTAGGGCTTAATGGCGCTTTGGTTTATTCCTTATCAACCGATGGAGGTGCTACCTGGCAAATTGAAAATTCTGTTTTAGATGGTATGGGTTCTGATTACTATGTAGAATATACTGGAGATACTTATAATTTTGCTCCGCCAAAAGATGATATTATTGCATTTGTTGTGGGCAAAAGCTGGTATGATCTGTTTTTAATGAAATCAACAGATGGAGGTGAAACTTTTGAAAAAACATTGATTTGGGAACATCCTTATCCTTTCTTCGATCCTCAAAATATGATTGTTACTGATACTTTTTACTGCGCTGATGGCTCACACACTTGTGTAATAGATATGGATGGAATGGTACATGTTGCTTTTGGAATTAACAGGGCATATTCCGACGGAACCAGTTCATACTGGTTTCCTTATGTAGATGGTATTGCTTACTGGAACGAAAACATGCCGGCCTTTTCTGACGATCTGAACGCATTGAATCCTTATGGTCATCCCGATTCGGAATTAATAGAAGATTATAACCTGATAGGCTGGACACAGGATGTTAATAACAACGGACAGATAGATTTACTTGATGAAATTGGAACCTATTATTTAGGATTATCCAGTATGCCACAACTTGTACTGGGTGATAATAATCAGTTATTTTTGATCTTTTCTTCAGCAACCGAAACTTATGATAATAGTATAGCCAATTACAGGCATCTATGGGCAAGGATGTCTCCTGACGGAGGTTCAAGCTGGAATGAATTTCTAGATCTTACATCCGGACTCATCCATATTTATGATGAATGTGTTTATCCATCCTGCGCATCAAATTCAGATGATAACATTCATCTTGTTTACCAGACTGATATTGAGCCGGGAGTTTCTATTTGGGGCACTCTACATGCTCCTGTTGATAATAAGACTATTTATATGAAAGTTTTAAAAATTGATATTACCGGAATGAAAGAAAATCGGGAAATTATTTACGATTATAATGTTAGCCAAAATTATCCGAACCCGTTCAATTCTACTTCGGTTGTTAATGTTAATATCAGAAAGACTACTGAATTATGCCTGGAAATTGTAAACCTGATGGGACAGAATGTTTTTAAACTAAATGCAGGTGTTGTTCAGCCCGGAATGAATAAAATTACCATTGATGCAACCGAACTTACACCGGGTATTTATTTCTATACTGTTAAAGCAGGCGATGCTTCTATTACAAAAAAAATGATTGTGGAATAATTAAAAATTTACACTTATGAAAAAAGTATTTATTATTTTACTCACTTTAAGCACCGGGCTTATGGGCTTTTCTCAGAAAAGAGCTATTGTGCCTGAATATCTGAAAAATTATGCCGTTGTAAAACATTCTCCAACATTGGATGTTAATCAGTTTGTAAAAAAATCCAACCCGACAGTAAAGTCATTCGGATTTGATCCTGAAGAGGAGCAGATTGGTGATACAAGGTATGATAACCAGTCGAACGCAAGCATACAGAACAGGATATATTTATATGAAGACGGTACTATCGGGGCAATCTGGAACTATGGTATGAATGAAGTTATGTTTGACGATAAAGGAACAGGATACAATTATTTTGACGGAGCAAGTTGGGACGACTGGCCTTATGCAAGAATAGAAGGCGAACGAACCAGCCGTCCGTCTTATGCACCATGGGGCGAAAACGGCGAAATAATTGTTTCACATATAAGCGGTGATGGTTTGTATATAGCCACAAGGGATGAAAAAGGAACCGGCAATTGGGATTATGAATCATTTTCCGGCCCTCCGGGTCAGGATTATATCCTTTGGAACAGAACCATAACCAGTGGAATAGACAATAATAGAGTACACATACTTGCCGTAACTTTACCGACGTCTCATGGTGGAACTAATTATGAGGGTTTGGATGGCGCTTTGTTATATTCGTTGTCAACCGACGGAGGAAATACATGGGAAATGGAAAATGAAATCCTGGATGGAATGTCTTCAGATGATTATTACGGCTTTTCTGCAGATAATTACACCTGGGCTGAGCCAAAGGGGGACATTGTAGCTTTTGTTGTTGGTGAAAGCTGGTTCGATCTGTTTTTGATGAAATCAACCGATGGCGGGGAGACTTTTGAAAAAACCATTATCTGGGAGCATCCTTATCCTTTCTGGCAATACGGTACGGTAGCCGATACTTTTTATTGTGCCGACGGTGCTCATAGCATTGTTATTGACGACAATGATTTGGTACATGTTGTCTTTGGTATCAACAGGGCTTTTGCTGATGACCAGGGCAGCTACTGGTTCCCTTTTGTCGATGGAATTGCTTACTGGAATGAAAATATGCCGGTATTTTCTAACGATCTGAACGCATTGAATCCTGATGGTCATCCCGATTCGGAATTAATAGAGGATTATAACCTGATCGGCTGGTCGCAGGATGTAAATAACAACGGGCAGCTTGATTTTACCGGTGAAATCGGTAATTATTATATCGGATTATCCAGCATGCCGCAGCTTGTACTTGATGAATTGAATCAGTTGTTTTTAGTTTATTCTTCTGTTACAGAAACTTATGACAACGGAACAAAGAATTACAGGCATTTATGGGGAAGGGCTTCACCTGATGGTGGAATAACCTGGCTTGATTTTATTGATTTAACTTCCGGCATTATTCATATATTTGATGAATGTGTTTATCCATCCTGTCCTGCTAACTCCGATGAAAATATTTATTTGATTTACCAGGCAGATATTGAACCGGGCACTGCTGTTTGGGGTTCACAGCACCCTTATGTGGATAACAAGATAATTTTTATGGAAATACCCAAAAGTGATTTGATTCCGGTAGGAATTAAGGAAGAAAAGCAAACTATATATGAATATGATGTGAGCCAGAATTATCCTAATCCATTTAGCAATACTTCTGTTATTGAAGTCAATCTCAGAAATTCTACAGAATTAAGCCTTGAAGTGGTAAACCTGATGGGGCAAAAAGTGTATAAAACAACACCAATTAATGCAAAACACGGATTGAACACACTAACCATTGATGCTACAGGTTTAACACCGGGAGTTTATTTCTATTCGGTTAAAGCCGGTGAATCATCGGTAACGAAAAAAATGATTGTGGAATAGCTCAATATAATTCAAAACCTATCAGGTGGTCTTGCTCCTGATAGGTTGAAAAGCGACTTATGCTGTTCATCCGGTTTATGTTTTTTATTAATTTCGCATAAACAAATCTGAACTGTGATTACAAAGGATACTATACAAACAATTATCGAAACCGCCCGTGTGGAGGAGGTTATCGGTGATTTTGTTACACTTCGCAAACGCGGTGTGAATTATGTTGGTTTGTGCCCGTTCCACAACGAAAAAACGCCCTCTTTCACAGTTTCACCTGCCAAAGGGATATATAAATGTTTCGGATGCGGCAAAGCCGGCAATCCCATCAATTTTGTAATGGACCATGAGCATTATTCCTATCCTGAAGCATTACGATACCTTGCTAAAAAGTATAACATTGAAATCGAAGAAGAAGAACAAACACCCGAACAGCTACAAGAACTTAACGAAAAAGAAAGCCTTTATTCCGTGTCGGCTTTCGCTCAGAAATATTTTACAGACCGGCTTAATAACTCCGAAGAAGGTAAGGCAATAGGGTTGTCATATTTTAAAAATCGGGATTTCAGGGAACATACAATTGAGAAGTTCCAGTTGGGCTACAGTCCCGATTCGTGGGATGCTTTTACCAAATATGCTTTGGAAAACGGTTATAAGGAGGAGTATCTTATCAAATCGGGATTGACCATAGATAAAAACGGCAAACGTTTTGACCGGTTCAGCGCCAGGGTTATCTTCCCTATTCATAATCTTTCAGGCAGGGTCATCGGTTTTGGCGGCAGGATATTAAAATCGGCAGAAAACAAACCAAAGTATGTCAACTCTCCCGAATCGGATATTTACAATAAAAGCAAAGTCCTTTACGGAATTTATTTTGCAAAAAGCGCTGTCATCAGTAAGGACAACTGTTATCTGGTAGAAGGCTACACCGATGTTATTTCATTACACCAGGCAGGTTTTGAAAATGTTGTGGCTTCTTCGGGAACTTCACTTACAACCGATCAGATAAGGTTAATAAAGAGATACACACCCAATATTACTATTCTTTTTGATGGTGATGAAGCCGGATTAAAAGCCTCTTTTCGGGGTATTGATATGATCCTTGAGCAGGGAATGAATGTTAAAATAGTCATGTTTCCCGAAGGAGAAGACCCGGATTCTTATGTACGGAACCACCGATCGATTGAGGTTGAGGAATTTCTTACAGGACAGACAAGGGATTTTATCCAGTTCAAAACTAATATTCTGCTTAAAGAAACAAAAGATGACCCGGTGAAAAAAGCCGGATTGATAAAAGAAATTGTTCAAACTATTTCACTTATTCCTGATCAGATTACCCGCTCGGTTTATATTAAGGAATGTTCGGTTATGATGGATATAGAAGAGCAAACCCTGATGAACGAGTTGAATAAGCTACTACGGAAAAAATTCAGGGAAAAGGATAAACAAGTTATTCCTGTGGAGTTGCACGATGTTTATGAATTTCCATCCGAACAAAAATTATCGATTAACATTTTGGATACTTATGTTTTAGAAAAAGACCTTACAAGAATATTATTAAACTATGGCCGGCAAAAACTTAAATTAAATCAAACAATTTCAGATGACCAGAAAGAAGTAATTGTAGAAAATGTGGCAAAGTTCATAATAAATGACCTGAAATCGGATGGAATTGAGTTTTCGACAAAAACCTATAACCTGATCTTACAGGATTACGATTCTTTTTTGGAAAAAGATGAAGTGCTAACAGATAACTATTTTGTATCTCATAAGAATTCCAGTATTTCCAGTACGGCAACGGATCTGTTGTTATCCAAATATTACCTGAGTGAAAACTGGGAAATAAGGGAAAGAATATTTACGAAAAAAGAAGATGATAATTTGTATGATACAATCTACAGACTACTTATCAGGTTTAAAGACAAAAAACTTGACCAAAAATTTTTTGAAATTGAAACCAAACTTAGAGAAGAATTTGATGATAATAAACGGATAGAATTACAAAAAGAATACATTGAGTACAAAAAGATCAGCATGGAAATTAACCGGCAATTGGGAAGGGTTATTACGAGGTGATTGTTATCCTACGGATACATACGTACTAATAATACAAAGTAAATCCGTATGGACTTCGTGTCGCTTGCTTCACCTCGTAAGTTATCTGTTAATAAGTTATAAGTTGGTTAACCTGTTCGAAGAAACAGATAGGTTTTCTTTTGTTAATTCTAATTCTTCTATAATCTTTTCCTTTCGCACCCTTTCGCACATTTCAGTTTGCAACTGAAATGTTATCAGACGGCAGCAATTTGTAATTGCAAATTATTATTGCATTAAATTGGATTATAATTCCTAATGTTATAATTCCTTGAAGTTACAAACTTCAAGGTGCATGGTATTAAGTAAAGAACCTTATATTTTTGTCAATAACCGGTAGTACTTCACTATGATAATTTGATTTTATAGGTTGTTTTAATATTTTCTTGTATTCTTCTGAAAAATAATGTTTAAAGCCAAGTTTATTTATCTTCCCTTCTTTGCCTGCTTCTTTTTTCAGAATGAGTCCGGAAATTAATTTAGCACCCATTTGATCAACAGGCGTCATCATTTTATCATCTAATACAAGGATATTGTCGGTAAATTTATCATTCTTTAGTTTGACATTTATCAGGGGTGATTGACCAATGATATTTCCTGCATCAACTTCTTCAGATATCTGATGAATGGTGACTTTTGAAGTTTTTGCCCTCCTGTTAATTAAATCCTCATAGGGTCTTGGGCCTGCTCCGTGATGATGTGCTAAATCAGCTGGATGAAAATTATAAATTCCGTATTGGGGATAATCAATTATCGGTTTGTCAATAATTTGCCCAAAAACACAAACAAGAATCGCATCCGGATTCCAATGCTTAATAAGTTTTCTGAAATATTCTGTTTTTACTTCACCTGTATAACATGGCACACCAAAAGTTAATGCCGATTCTATCATTTCTCTTTCAAGTTCAACCTTTTCTTTTTGGTCAAACAATCTCCATATTCTTCTTTTCATTGAAATTTTTGAGTATGGATTTGCAGGGTCGTCAGTAACAAGTCCAACAATATTTAATCTGTTAGGATACCTTTTTTCACACTCTTTTAATGTCTCAAATAAAAGATATCCCATTAAAAAGCTATTGATTGCAAGAACCTTGAATCCTTTACCGGTTTTATTCGGGTTTTCATTTTTTGCAGGGATAATCAGTTCTCCCCATCTTGAACCTTCAACAGGAATTATTTTACGTTGAGTTTCATCAGCTAATAATAATTCGTTTATTGATTTTTCATTATTCAAATCAACCATAATCTATTTGGATAAAATAATTTTTTGATAGCCCCACACTCCTCAAAGTTTGCAACTTTGAGGAATATTGACAAAAACAGTCTTTGTCTGAAATCAATACGAAAATTTATAACTTATTTTTATACAAGGATGTTCACAATTTCAAATTGCTGATGTCTGCTTCCCTTACAGTTACAAACTGTAATGGGCAATAGGCTGCCGACAGCCGACTGCCAACTGAAGACTGAAGACTGTCAATTTTTAAAGGTCCCCCCTCTTATAAACAATCGCAACAACCGTAACATCATCACCACCCATGTTGATTGACATACCGTAAGGACGGTCTGCCGGGATTTCAATTTGTGCTTCACCGGCATTGCCTGTTAATTGCTCCCATATTGTTACAGCCTGGTGGACTCCTGTACCGCCTGTGGGATGCCCCCATCCTATTAATCCGCCGGTAGTATTTGTTGGAATTTTTCCGTTTCTTGCAGTATTCCTGTCAGCTATAAACTGTGCCCCTTTGCCCGACTCTGCAAATCCAAGTGCTTCCATTGACAGGACTCCGGCAATGGAAAAGCAATCGTGTATTTCTATTGTAGCAAGATCATTAATAGTTATCCCTGCTGATTCAAGCGCCTGATGTGCCGCTTTTTTAATAGCCGTTAATTCCGTGAGGTCGGGTGGGTCATTTGTTAAATTCCGTTCAACCTGTGCAAAGCTGATTATTTCCACTGCTTTATCTTTGGGTATTCCACATCTTTCCAGTCCCTTTTCCGACATGATCGCAATTCCTGAAGCTGCATCTGATACTTTGGAACAATCGAGTACGTTAAGATTATCAACAAAAACTTTTCCGTTTGGTTTCATTTTATCATACAATGCTCCCAGGTCTTCAACTTTGTTTTCATATTCCTGTGCTGTCGGGCAAAGCCGTGCATTTTCAATAGCATTTACAAACCATTGTTTCATCCCTTTGCGGGCATAATCCAAACCGTATTTTTCATAATAAGCCCCTGCCCTGTCGCTGAACTGACCCGGGAAAAAATAAGCATGTCCGTTTTTCCGTTTCTGGAACCACCCGGCTCCTGCCAGTACGTCGGCGCCGTAAATAGCTTTCATGGAGTTTTGCACTTCAACTCCAATAGCGAGCACAACATCAGCAGTTTCAGCTAATATTGATTTTATTCCGCTCGCCAAAGATAAAGCTCCCGAAGCACATGCCCCTTCGGTACGGATACAGGGTTTATATTGCAATTCTTCGTCTATCATCGGGATAAGACCAGCCAGGTGTCCTTGCTTGTTAAAGCGTGGAGCCATAAAGTTACCAATAGCTCCTTCGTCAACATTTTTTGCTCCGCCAATTTGCTTTAGCGTGCCCTGTCCGGCTTCTTTAATATAATGCTCAAGACCAGGACGGGGTTTTTTAGGGTTGAATTCTTTTCTGCCGGTTCCGAGCGAAACGGTGTTATAACCGGCAGCCATATATACTTTTCGTCTTAGTTTTTTCATTTTTCAGATAATTTATTTTGTACAATATTTAAAAAATTTTCTACTTGCTCTATTACAGGATTAACAATTTCTTTATCAAATTCAAAAAAATCAGAATAATCACTTTCATTTCTCCAATCATGTAAATCTGTATATAACTTTCCATATTTTTTATAAAAAATTCCAGTTCTTATAAATTCATAAAAAAATTTCACTTTTACCCCTTTGTGTGTTTTAGGTTCTATCTTCTTCTCAATAAGCAACGCATTAACTGCATAAAAACAAGCATAGTACAGACGATTTACACAGGAGTTCCATCTTTCTGAATTAGCCAATAATTTAGCATCATTTAGCTTTTCAAGTGCACGTTTCATCCTGTATATTATATAATCTTGTTTCATATGGGTTATTAAAGTTTTATACCCTCACGAATTACATTTTTATAAAAGGGAGTTACTTTATATTTTGAATTCCAGATGTCTTTTGACAAAACAAAAGTTGATATTGCTTCTGCAAATTCAAGTTCTAAGTCAAATAAATGATGTCGAAAAGTTTGCTCTAATTTTCTACTTACTTCTTTTTGGTTTAGAAGAATCAATAAATCCCAATCTGATTCTTCATGTGGAGTTCCACGAGCCCGTGAACCATATAGAATGATCTCAGCTTCAGGATTTAATTCGTAAACCTTATCTTTAATTTTTTCAAGTATTTCTTTATGTCTGGAATCTAATTGCATTATTTTATTATAAATAATCATTAACAGGCCCATATGCATGGTAAAAACCTGTCAACATAACAGTATTTACATCTTCTGTATTATTTGCAACGCCACTCGATACAAGATAATTGCCTATCTCATTGGAGCGAGCATTATATTTTTTTGCCAGTTGAGCGCCTAATGTATCCATTGCATTAAGTTCGTTGAAGAAAGCTTCAAGCATGGTTTCTTTCTTTCCCCTGCTAAAATTGACCACTTTCCATGGTTTCCATGATTCCGGCAGGGAACCGAGTTTTTCATCGCATTTAGCCTGAAATTCTGCAATATTATTATATTCTTTTGTGTCGGGATTGAAAACAGCAACAGGTTTCCCCCTCTCGTATTTCAGGAAACCATCTTTCTGTGAACCATCAGGGTTCTGTCCTCCTTTCACACCCATATCCATCAACTTGTCAAGCAGATCGCTGTGAAGGTCTTCGTTAGGTAAGTTCGGATTCATTACCTGCATAATAAATTTTACTACATCCACACCAACATAATCAATCAACTGAAAAATTCCCATCGGCCGAATAAGGAAATCCTGCGAAACTTTATTAATCATATACAAAGCCTCAACAAAAGGCATTTGCTGCGATAAACTTTCAACTTCAGAAATTCCATGCAGTGCATCGCGCATAAAATGGCCATTGCCGATAAACCCGGCAAAATCATTTGACGAAACAATGACCTTTTTCAGGTTCTTAGCATAAGTATTGGCAAAATCCACCATTTCATCACTGTTATTATTCAGGGTAATCAATTCAACCAGCCTCTGAATGGCGGGTGGGTTGTAAAAATGGAACCCTAAAATTCTACCATTTAACTTTACACCCTCATCCAGAATATGGATAGGTATGGATGAGGTATTTGTAAAGAACCAGGGCTTGTTCGGATTATTTTTTTCGATTTGCGAAAACAGCTTAATCTTTAAATCCAGGTTTTCAATAATGGCTTCGAAAATCAGGTTTGAATTATAAGTGGATTCAATTGTAGTAACAGGACGTACAATGTTCATCACATCGAAAATATATTCATCAATGATTTCTTCATTTTCGATTAGGTCAGACCTTTCAGCATACAATTTTCGTAAAAGAACAGTCTTTTTTTCAGCTATTCTGCGCACCTGTGCTTTCAGGTATTTCATCAATCCTGCAAGCCCTTCATGCGATACATCAATTGCATTAAGGCAAAATGTTTTTTCTTTATTTTCCGGTTTCAGGCTAAGGTCAGCCATTTCAACGGCGGTGAGCAATAAAATTCCGCTTCCCATTTTACCTGCTGCGCCTAATACCGATACATTTTGAAGTCTTTCGTCGTAATTCATTTTTTTTATTTTTTTATTTCAGATGATTTTAAAAATCAATTTACAATATTAATATTTATTTTTTTTACATAACAATTGTCTGAAAGAACAATTAGAAATTGTGGATTGAAGACTGCCAACTGATTATTTCCATTCCGGTTTCCGTTTCTCTAAAAAAGCCTTCATGCCTTCTTCTCCTTCACTACCCGAACCAAACAAGCTTCCAAATTGTTCTGCTTCAAGTTCACAACCTGCTTTAAAGTCTGAAAGCAATCCTTCACTTGTAACCGCTTTCACTTTCCTAACAGCCTGCGGTCCTTTTGAAGCAATAGTTTTAGCAATTTTGTTCACTTCATCCATCAACTCTTCTGGTTCAACAACTTTTTGAACCAAACCAATTCTCAGCGCATCATCGGCGCCAATCATATCGCCTGTCATTAAAAGAAATAAAGCATCGCCTAATCCAACTAATCTTGAAAGTCGTTGTGTTGCTGCATATCCTGGTATCAAGCCGAGGCTCACTTCAGGTTGTCCGAATTTTGCTTTTGAACTTGCAATCCTGAAATCGCATCCCATTGCCAGTTCCAGACCACCACCAAGGGTAAATCCATTAATAGCTGCGATAACAGGAATTTCCATTTTTCCTAAACTGTTAAAAGTATTTTGTCCGGTTTTTGAAAATGCTGTTCCTTCTTCCGGGTTTTTGTTCACCATTTCGGCAATATCTGCTCCTGCTACAAATGCTTTCCCCGAACCGGTTATCACCATAACCTTTACGTCCGGGTTTGCAGAGATAGTGTCAACCACATCATCCATTTCCTGGAAAAACCTTGTATTTAAAGCATTTAAAGCTTCGGGGCGGTTAATTGTTACTAATGCAATTCCATCGGTAATCTCAATTTTTAAAATATTATATTCCATAATTATTTAGTCTTAAATATTGTTATTTATCTTGGTTT
The DNA here is from genome assembly GCA_016783885.1 of Bacteroidales bacterium. Classification (GTDB taxonomy): domain Bacteria; phylum Bacteroidota; class Bacteroidia; order Bacteroidales; family JAADJA01; genus JAADJA01. The sequence goes on along the minus strand of JADHVR010000021.1, from coordinate 28,336 downwards.
CAAATTTACTTTAAAAAAAAATAAAACCTAATCTTACAATAAAAAAAATCCCCAAATAATTTCGGGGATTTTTTTTCATAACAAAAAAGACTTTTTATCTGGTATAAAAAAATTTCAAGCTATTGAGGGATTAACGTCAATTTTATCACATTTTCAGCCGCAAAAAGAAGTAAAAAAAATACAATAACCAGAAGTAAAAGCACAACGTGCGGATCAATTTTTACCATCTGGAATTTCTTTTTATTCAGGAAAAGATTTTTTACTGATTTCATTTCAACCTTCTTCTTATTTGATTTTTTGTTCTTATTAATTATTAGATGACAATCTGCTCTGAACGGTTGCGTATAATATTATTTTTTTTATTTGAAATTTTTACTCAATCATAATAAGTTTTGAAAAACGCAACCCTTTTTTTTAAATATTCATCTATATAAAGACCTTTTTACAATACATAATAACAATTTTTTGTAAATTCGTGGGTTTTACTGTTATTATTAATTTACAGTGAAACCAGTGAACGAGGTCGAACTTGATGACATATTAAAGGGATGCATTGCCCGAAAAAGAAAAGACCAGGAAAGGTTGTTTAATCTTTATTCGGAAGAAATGTTCGGGGTTTGCCTGTACTACTCGAAAGACTATACTGAGGCTGAAGATACCCTACATGAAGGTTTTATGAAGGTCTTTCAAAAAATCGGGCAATATAAGCATAAAGGTTCTTTGCCAGGGTGGATAAGGCGGGTTATGATTAACACTGCGCTTGAAAAATTCAGAAAACATCATCAGTTATATGCACTGGGAGATGATTTTGAAAACTATGATGACATCAACAGTGATAATATTATTAGTGATCTTTCGGCGCAAGACTTAATTAAACTTGTCAGGGAATTATCGCCCCAATACAGAATAGTATTTAATCTTTACGCAATTGAAGGATACTCACATAAAGAAATTGGGCAAATGCTGGGAATATCGGATGGAACATCAAAATCGAACCTGGCAAGAGCAAGATATATACTTCAGAATAAAGTTAAAAAGTACTTTTATACTTCTTCCTCAATAAAAGATGTAAAATGATAAGAGATAAAAAAAATATTGATAAACTTTTCGAGGAAGGTCTTAAGGGGTTCAGGGGAAAACCGCCTAACCATGCCTGGGATCGGTTAAATAACGATCTTAATAAAGGGAAATTCAGGAAGACATTGGTGCATATCAGGTGGATGGCTGCTTCATTGCTAATTTTAATAGCTTTCGGTGCGGGTTATTTTTATGCAAAGTATAAAATAAACAATCAACCGGAAATGGTTAAGGATGAAATAACATCACAACCTTATGATCAAATTGAATCTCCCTCGCAGGAAACTGAAAAATTTGTTTTAACTGACAGCGACAATTCCGATATAGAGGTTCAAACTCCACAAGATATTATAGAAACCTCATCCGGATCAGAAAAAATAAATAATATCGTTCAAAGAAAAAATCATACTGATAAAAAACAGGTGGTTGATTCGAAAGAAAAAGCTGAAAATTTAATTGCAGAAATTCCTACACAGGAAACACATACAACAAAATCAGAAGATAGCGGAATGGAAATAGCCGAAGATGTTAGTATATCAATAAATGAAGAAATTCAGGAAGCGAAGAAGCTAACAATAGATATTCCGACTAAAAATGAAAAAATAGCAAACATTGAAATAAACCCGGTCAGTCCTGTTTATGATGATAATTTCAATCTGAAACCAAAAAAGAAGCAGAGATGGTCGGTCGGAGCGCGATTTGCGCCGGTTTTGTCGTATCGCTATATAGGTACCTCATACAGTAACGGACAAGTTTCAGGCAATAATAATACTGAGGCTGATTTTAATAATACTGAAGAGGCATTGCTTGCTTTTACCGGAGGTGTTGATGTAAATTATAATTTTCGCGAAAGGTGGAGTATTCAGTCAGGATTATATTTTTCAAGGATTGGGCAGGTTAATAATGATGCATTGAACTTTAAGCAGGAAAATAATCAATATTTGTTATATTCAATAAATACATCAACCGGTGATATAAATTTTATATTTGAAAAGGTTCCTGATGACATAAGAAAATTAGATGCACCAAAAGACACGATTGAATTAATTGACACCAGGAATATCAAAATAGTGCAGAACTTTGATTTGTTTGAAATTCCATTCCTGATTAAGTATAAAATCCTGAATAAAAAACTGGCGATTAATCTTTCCGGAGGTTTAAGTCCTGCCTATTTATTAAAGAATAATACCATTCTTGAAGTTGAAAGTAAAAAATATGATGTTGGGAGCTCATCCAATTTGAATACAATAATTTTTAATACCACCTTTGCCTTAGGAATTGAATATGCTTTATTTAAGAAACTTGCAATAAATTTTGAACCGACTTTTAAATATTCATTGAACCCAATAAATAAGGATAGTCAGTATGATTACCACCCTTATTATTTAGCCTTATACACCGGAATCAAGTATAGTTTTTAGAGATGAGTTTTTGCAATAGAACTCTTAATTGACAATAATTTCTTATCTACGTCTGCGCATTGGCATTCTTCCACTACCGCGACTCCCGCCATATCTGCTTCTACCTGATGCTTTACTGCTGACAATATGATATGTTACACCAAAGTTTATTATAGTATAATAATCGTAGTTTTCATTCTTATTTACATCATCAAGTTTGTCATTTCTAGCCTGGCGTAATGCCATACTTGCCGTTATATCGAATTGATCCGCAACTTTGTAATAAATGTCAATCCCGCCGAAATAAACAAATTCAGGCACACCGGTATTTTGAACATCAGGGTCGTTTGTGTTACTCTCATATTTAGTAGTCTTAAATACAAATTGTCCAATTCCTGCAAATCCGACAATTCCAAATTTGGATATATTATCAGGAGAAAATAAATTTATGAAATCTACTCTTGCATGTAAATTGTATTCAATAAAATTTGCTTTAAACGAAACATTGGAGTTATTCTGTCCCTTCAGGGTACCATATAGTAATTGCCCTGAAATGCCAAACTTATTATTAATATGTTTTGTTAAAACAACTCCAAATGCAGGGCCGCTTTCTTTAGTAAATTTTTCAGCATAATCCTTATCATAAATACTCAAGTCACCGAAAAAAGAAGATAATCCGACATTTGCGTTTATTGCCCACAAATCCCAGAAACCGGATTTCCGTCTTCCGCCCCATTGTTGGGCTGATAATGTTTGCGGCATAACAAACCCTGTAATAATTACCGCTAAGATTAATATTTTAATTCTCTTTTTCATAATTATATAATTTAATAATTTATTATCATTTTTTATCTTCTTTTAATTAAAGGAAATTTTGAACCCTTCCATTTATATTTTCTTGTTGACTTGGGTACATTATTAATTTTATAGGTTACTCCAATAGATAAATATGAATAATAATCCCTATCTTTCTTGTTAACAGTTCCGTCAATTTTGTCATTATTAGCTATTCTTCCAGCCATTTCTGCATTTACATCAAATGAATTACTAATTTTATAATATGCCCCTCCTCCAAAAAGAATCAAGAATTCGGGTACATTTGTATCAACTATTTTGTCTTCTGTTAATGCATCATTATATATTAATCTTGAGTTGAATCTATATTGTCCCATGCCTAACTTCCCGTATAAAAAAAAGTTAGCGTCGTTTTCAGGTAAAAGAAGATTTACAATATTTATAGTTGCATTAATTGTATATTCAATAATGTTGGCTTCAAAACGCGACCTGGAATTTTCGCCTCTCAGTTTGCCAAATAAAAGCTGCCCGCTTAGCCCAATTACAGGTGTCATTTGTCTTGATAAAATAAATCCGTATCCAAATGAACCTTCCTTCGATACCTTCTCACTTATCTCATTATCGTATAAGCTGACATCGCCAAAAAATGAAGTTTGTCCTAAATTTAAATTAACCGACCAGTTTTTTAACAGATTTTCTATTATTGGGTGTGGTCTGTTATATTGTCCAAAGGCACTTCCTTGAATACAAATTATTAATATCATGAGAAATATTGTATTCCAGCTTATTATAAGATTGATCCTGTGCCGTTTGTCTCTTAATTTCATTTTTTAGACTATTTACATTTATTAGCCATTTATCTCAATTATGGAAACACAGTAATTCAATGTTTGTACCAAAAATCGTAAGAGATTATAAATCAGGCTTATACCAAGAGATTTTTAAGACATGAATGGATTAATAAATATTTATTAACAATGGATTGTTAATAACGGATTGAAATACAATAAGATGTAAAAATTGATAATCCACCAAAATCAGATAGTTTTCTCCGCTTTCGTAGGAAAACAGAATGTATGTAGAGCGGATAGATGTATTGATTTTTATACTTCCTGCGAAAAAATATTTTACTTCGAACTGTAAACACTAAACTCAAAACAATTATGTGCGGTCGTTTTTCATTTTCACCTTTGGCTAAAATAATTCACTTAATTCTATTCAGGCAAAGAGTTGATATGTTTCACACCAATCAATTTATCATAATCTTCTCCGGGTTCACGGTAATAAATATAAATCGTATAATCATTTTCAGTTTCTGAATGATTGCCTTCGATAAAGGTTTCGTCTCCTTCAGATTTCCCATGCATTAGCAAAACATACTGATAATTGTAATATCCCTGTTTTAAAAAAAGAATTTTTTCATAACCCTTTCTTTTAAAGTTGTAATCCATTTTGCTTTTTTCAGAGTACCTCCAGTCGGTCAAAGCTCCGGTAATATGAATATCGCCATCAATCAGGGGAGCCGGGAAGGGGAGGAAAAAATGTATATTAACGTATTCAGCTTCTGTATCTGAATTATAGCCATCCTCCGTTTTGATTTTCTTTCTTCCGTTAATGTCATCCTCGGTTTTATAAACACGGAATGTACGTTTCTGATCTTCCTTCAGATAAACCTGGTATCCATCAAAAGTATATTCTATCTTGCCGACATATTGAGTATTGTATTTAAGACTTTTAATATCAAACGACCTGAATTCATTTCCCCCGTTAAATTCATTTTCCTTATCATAATTAAAGTCAAGTTTATCGCCGATGACCATCTTAGGTTTTAAATCCCTGATGGCATTATCCCACCTGCCGTTTTGAGTTAAAACAACTTTGAGGTCAATATAAGGATTTACTATTCTGTATCCTGTTGTAGAAATTTCAAAATCGAGTTCCTGTTTATAGTATCGATCAGCTATATTAGTTGCTTGCTTCACCTGTCCTTCAATATTGATTTTTTGATCCACGATTTTAAAACGCCTTGTGAAATAAACACTGTCAGGATCATCAATAAAAACTTTAAGGATATAATTTCCGCTTTTGGTTGGTTTAAGGTCTTCAGTAGGAAAAACAAGCTCGTAATGCGTATATGGCTGGATGGTATTTAAAGAGAACTGATAATCATAAATGTAATCTTCGAAATAACCATCAATGTATTCGTACTGTTTCAGGTCGGAAGGCTTCCAGTTTGCATCGCAAAATTCGATTGTATATATAAAATCTTTTTTATTGGCATCCAGGTCATCAAATGAGAGTTTCAGCTTTTCGGTAGAATTAAAAAGTATTAATGGAGGTGATAAATCCCATCCATTCCTGTGGAGGAGTACTGTTTTTATGTTTTCTTTGAAGATTTTGTTGCTTTGATCAAAATAATTTATTTCTTTATTTTCGTTTTGTGAATATCCCTGAAGGTTACAAATAATAACCAAAGTTAAAAGGATTTTTATTTTAAAATTTCTTGGAATTTTCATAAAGCAATTGAAAATGTTTTTTTCTTTTTTAATAGTTACAGCCATCAAAAACAAAGTTATATTTTAAAGATGCTGACAAGAAATATAATGGTACATTTGTGTAATAAATTTCACGCAAAATACGCAAAGCTTGCAAAGAAAGAAAAAATTTATGACTGAAAATGAAATATCGTATAAAATAATAAGAATAAGAAATGGAAAAGAAAACACCGATTCGCACACCACTTGTTGAATTTTCGCGGGATAAAATGAAAGAGCTAATTCAGAGTTTTACACCTGAGCGACTTGCTTCTTTCTTAGATGTAACCGACCTGAAAGCCGATACACAATCATCCAAAATGAATAAAATGGCTGATTGGGCAAAGACTTTTGGTTGCGCTTCTGTTTGTGTAAACCCGGTTGAAGGAGTAGATATTCTGCCGGATCTTCTTAAAGGATCAAAGGTAAAAGAATGTTATGTAATTGACTTTCCTCTTGGCAAGGTTGATATTGAGATTAAAGCGGAAATGGCTGCTCATACTGTTCGGAGAAGCCGCGGGATACGAGGTGATGGAAAAGGAAAAATCGAACTCGATATGGTGATAAATGTAGGCCGCTTTAAAAAAGACCCGGCTTATACACTCGAAGAGATCAATGCTGTTTGTAATGCTGCCGACGGAGAACATGTTAAAGTTATTGTAAGATCAGCAGAACTGACAGAAAAAGAATTATATAAGGTTTCGGAAATTGTAGCTTCCTCAAATGCTTTTTTTATTAAAAATTCAACAGGAATGGATGCGTATGGTGCAATGCCTGAACATATCAGGATAATGAGAGAAGTGGTCGGGCCTGATATGGGTGTAAAGGCAGCCGGAGGTATATCTGACGCAATGACTTCTATGAGATCATTTTATGCAGGTGCTCCTGAAAAATCGTTGCAAACTCCTGAACTATTCAGATTAGGCACAAGTAAACCGTTAAATATCTTGTCTTCGATGGGATGGCTGCTTCATTCCACAGAAGACTGGATTGATGCAGGGATCATTCCGTGTACTATTTGTCCGTATAATTATACCGGCAAATTACGTGTTGAATTGCGCGAAGAAAGTAACCGTCATTGCAGAAATTGTAAATTTAAAGAATATAGAAAACATAAGGAATTTTAAAAACCTTTCAAGTCGAAGTTTGCCAGTGCGAAAGGGACTTGAAAGGTTGAAGAAGAGCAGGAAGGTACAGACGCACGGCCGTGCGTCTCAACAATATAAAAACAATAAAATATGAAAACCACTATAGGCGGATATTTTGGACGTTTGCTCAGGGTTAATTTAAGTAAACATTCATATATAACAGAAGAAATACCTGAGAAACTACTTGTAGATTATATAGGAGGCAGGGGGCTTGGTTCTAAAATCTTATTTGATGAAACTCCCGCTAATATTGACCCACTGGGACCTGAAAACAAACTCCTTTTTGTTACCGGTCCTCTAACCGGTATTAATGCACCGACAACAAGCCGTTTTTCAGTAGTAACCAAATCACCTCTTACAGGTACTGTTGGTGGCTGCTCATCAGGTGGGCATTTTGGGAATGATCTGAAATCGACAGGATATGATGTTTTATTAGTGGAAGGCATATCAGACAAACCATGCTATTTATACATAACTGATAATAAGGTTGAAATTCGTGATGCTTCAGAACTTTGGGGTAAGAATACCCATGAAACCACTGATATATTATTATCAAAAACCGATACTGATGCAGGAGTTGCATGTATTGGCACGGCTGGTGAAAATAAATTACGTGTAGCTGCTATTATGAACGAAAAGAACCACGCAGCCGGCAGAGGAGGATTAGGCGCTGTGATGGGATCAAAAAAACTTAAAGCTGTTGTTGTTCGTGGTAATAATAATACCCCGGTTACGAATAAAGCTGTTGTTGAAGATGCTATTAAAAAATGGCGCACATTTATTGGGGAGGCACCTTTAACTAAAGACACACTGAAAGAATACGGAACACCTGCCCTTGTAAAAGTTATTAATCATTATGGAGCATTCCCTACAAAAAATTTTCAGGAAGGTTTCTTTGTTGATGCAGAATCGATTTCTGCAGAAACTTTTAAAGAACTGTATTTTGTAAAAAGAAAACCCTGTGCCGGTTGTCCTATTGCTTGTGCCCGGATTACACAAACACCCGAAAGAGAAGGCAAAGGCCCGGAATTCGAGACTATCTGGGCTTTTGGTGCTTTATGTGGAATAAATGATCTGGAAAAAATAATTCATGCAAATTACAATTGTAATGAGTATGGTATCGACACTATATCAACAGGGAATACTATTGCCTGCGCTATGGAATTATCCGGGAAAGGATATTTCACTAATGAAGCTTATCAGCAGATCAGAAAAGACCTTGGTCGGGATCTTAGGTTTGGTGATGCGGAAGCAATTGTCAGGTTCAGTGAACTTATAGGAAAAGCCGAAGGATTCGGGAAAGAAATGGGTATGGGTAGTGCCTGGCTGTCTGAAAAATACGGACATCCGGAAATTGCAATGCACGTAAAAGGAATGGAATTGCCTGCTTATGATCCGAGGGGATTTCATGGAATGAGCATTTCTCTCGTTACTAATAACAGGGGGGGATGCCATCTTCGTTCATACCTTATCAGCACCGAAGCTCTAACTACTCCTTTTGCTGTTAACAGGTTTGAATCAAAAGGTAAACCCGGATTAACAAAACTATACCAGGATTTAACAGCAACCATCGATTCAATGGTCGCCTGCCTGTTTACTTCCTTTGCTTTGAATCCTGACCTCTATGCAAATTTGGTTGGCTCTGTTACAGGAATTGAAATGGATGGAAAAGCCTTATTAAAAACAGGAGAAAGGATATGGACTATCGAGAAGTTATTTAATTTACGGGAAGGAAAATCACGTAAAGATGATACGCTTCCGAAACGATTACTGGATGAGCCGCTCCCTTCCGGACTGTCAAAAGGATATAAGATCGAATTTGATGCAATGCTTAATGAGTATTACCAGGTTCGTGGCTGGACTAATGAAGGTATTCCAACTTCGGAAAAACTTGAAGAGCTTGGACTAAGTGAGGAGGGAAAGTTTTTGTAAAATGTTAGTTAATATTTAATCAACAATAGACAATAGTCAATAATCAATAATCAATAGTAAATCGAATGGTTTTTCCGAAAAAGCATCTCGGTCAGCACTTTCTTAAAGATGCGAACATCGCACGGAAAATAGTATCGTCCTTTTCTCCTGAAACAGAAAATGTTTTAGAAATAGGACCCGGAAAAGGAATCCTTACAAAATACCTGATTTCGAAGTTTAAAAATTTATATATCATCGAGATTGATGAAGAGTCGGTAAAATATTTAAAGCATTTATTTCCTGATTTTTCCGGCAGAATCATCGAGGGTGATTTTCTTAAATATGATTTGAATACGATTTTTATGGGCAGGTTTTCTGTAATCGGCAATTTTCCTTACAATATCTCAAGCCAGATACTTTTTAAAATCCTTGAATACAGAAACCGGGTAGATGAGGTTGTTGGTATGTTTCAAAAAGAAGTTGCCGAGCGGATTTCTTCTCCGCCCGGCAATAAAAAGTACGGTATTTTAAGTGTTCTTATACAGGCTTTCTATGATATTGAACTAATGTTTACGGTAAATGAAAATGTCTTCCAACCGCCTCCTAAGGTAAAATCCACTGTGATTCGCCTGAAAAGGAATAAAACAGCAAAACTTAATTGTGATGAACCGCTTTTTTTCGATCTAATAAAAACAGCCTTCAACCAGCGACGGAAAACCTTAAGAAATTCACTTAGTAAATATCATTTAACAGAAACTGACAGAGTAAAAAGTCTATTTACCAAAAGAGCCGAGCAACTTAATGTGATGGATTTTGAATATTTAACGCAAAGAACCACCCCGGCTTAGTCTCTCCTGCCTACGGGGAAAACAGAGGGATTTATTACTCGTTACATCTGTTGATACAATCAATGATTTCGGAAAGAATTTCGTTTTTAAGTGAATAAAGGATTTTCTTCCCTTCTCTTTTAGAAACCAGAACGCCTTTAGTTTTAAGAATATTAAGATGGTGCGAAGCAGAAGCCTGCTCTATATCTATGGCAGTGTAAATTTCAGTTACGCTGAGTTTTTTCTGCTGATCTAAAAGACTAATGATAGCAATTCTCATTGGGTGTGCAATAGCTCTCAGCCTACCTGCAGCCATCTCTAATTTGTTAATGTCAAGAACTAATTTTTTCATAATACTGTAATTTATTTTTGATGCAAAGATAAAAAAAATATTACAAACAAATAAATATGTAAATATTTGGAATTAATATTTATTGGTTAATTTTCAAATAGTGAAGTGAACTTAAATTTTATACCATCAAACAAACCCTTGTCGCTGAGTTTCAATTCAGGGATCACAAGCAAAGCCATGAATGAAAGTGTCATGTAAGGTGCATTCAAACCGGAACCTAATTGCTTAGCTGCCTGGTCCATTTGAGCATATTTATCTGCAATCAAATATCCGTCTTTATTCGACATAATGCCGGCAACCGGAAGCGGAAGCACCATTTCCCTGTTATTATCTGCCAAAGAAATTCCTCCTTTTGTTTCGATTAGCAGGTTAATTGCCTTAACTATTTCTGCATCATTTGTACCGATGGCAATGATGTTATGGCTGTCGTGCGCTATTGCTGAAGCGATAGCACCTCTTTTAAATCCGAAGTTATTTACAAAGCCAACGGCAGGTTTGGCTTTCTGATACCTGTTCAAAACTACCATTTTAAGAATATCATTTTCAACATCACTAACTGCCAGCCCTTTTTCAACCTTTGCCTTCATAATCAGTTTTTCGGTGATAAGCTGCCCGTCCAGTGCTTTCTGGACTTTAATGTATTCACCCCCGGCTTTAACAGTTATATCTTTTTCGTTGACAGGTTCTGCATTAAAATTATTCGGAGCTGCTTCTTTTATCGACTTCAACAGGCTTGTCCCGTTTTCCGCAACCTTTTCGCCATTAATATAAGTTGCTATTATATTGAAATCTTTTAAATTGTCAGCGATAACAAGATCTGCGAGGTCTCCCGGCTGAAGCAAACCGACGTCAAGCTTGTAATGCACTATGGGATTATAAGTACAAGCCTTTAGTAATTTTATAGGATCGTATCCCTTTTCTATTGCCCGTTTTACAACAAGATTGATGTGTCCTTCTTTCAGATCATTCGGATGTTTATCATCTGAGCAAAACATGATCCTGTCAGGATATTTTTTGAATAAGGGAATGAGTGTTTCAAAATTTTTTGCAGCACTGCCTTCCCTTATCTGTACTATCATTCCATATCTGATCTTATCAAGCGCCTCTTCAATTGTAAAGCATTCATGGTCGGTCGAAATCCCTGCATTTATATACTTTTGAGCATCTTTTCCCCTCAATCCGGGAGCATGTCCGTCAATTGGCTTTCCGTATTTTTTTGCGACTTGTAGCTTTGCCATTACTTCCTTATCCTTAGAAAGCACTCCCGGGAAATTCATCATTTCCGACAAATATTTTATCTCATTCATTTGAAGGAGAGTTTCCACTTCTTCCACACCGAGCGAAGCTCCCGCAGTTTCAAAAGGAGTGGCTGGTACGCACGACGAGGCACCAAAATAAAATTTAAAAGGAACTTTGTTGCCATTTTCTATCATGAATCTGACACCATCAATCCCCAGCACATTTGCGATCTCATGCGGATCAGAAACAGTAGCTACGGTTCCATGTACTACTGCCAGCCGGGCAAATTCCGATGGGATCAGCATTGAGCTTTCGACGTGGATATGGGCATCAATCAAACCAGGGATGATGTACCGGTCTTCCGCTACTTCTTCCTCTTTTACCGAAATAATCTTTCCATTATAGACTTCAATAGTTCCCTTGAAAATGCGTTCATATACAACGTCAACGATATTTCCTGATATTGAGAATTTTGATTTCATAGATATAAAAATAAAAAAATAGTTAGAACACAAAAATATATCTATTTTATTATTTATCAAAAAAACTTATACTTTTGGAACATAAAAATTTTGTTATACTAAAAGCGGGATAAATTGTGACATTTTATAAATAGTTATGCAAAATTTATGAAAAGACTGATTCTCATATTTATACTTTGTAGTTCATTCCAAATAATCCTTGGTCAAACGAATCTTGAAAATGTTTGGTTGACTATTTACAAAGGAGATTCAATTCTTCAGGAAAAATATCTTGGACAAATTAGTTTTGACAAGGAAAATGCTCATTATAGAATACAATTTGACCAAAATGCTGACACTACGGAAACAGTTATTACTTTTTACGATAAAAATGGAAATGACTCAATTCAAATATGGAAATACCTGAATGATACTGCCTCATATACTCTTCATTGGACTTACAACGACAAAAGTCAATTAATTAGAAAGCATACATCAAGAGGAGCTTTGAGTTATTACGACACAATTATTTATCAATATAACAGCGATAATAAACATGTAAAAGAAACCTATTTATTTAAGAGTTTCCATCCTTACGATTCACTAATTTATCAAGAAGGCAATCTCAAAGAGGTCATCTCATATACTCCAGACGAAATATCAAATAGAAAGAAATATAAATATACTAAAAATAGTCAATTAAAGAATATCACAACATTCAATGAAAAAGGACAAAAATTAAGAAAAACCTCAATATGCTATAATTCAGAAGACATAAAAACAAAAATAAAGACAATCAGATACAAAACTATTTATACTACAAAGCAAATTGAGGTAATTAAAAATTTTAAATATTCAAAATCAAGTATTCTTCAAGAGTTTAATATTATTTATTATAACCGAAATTATGGTGAAACCATATTTTATAATGAAAACGGTGAGAAGATTAAATTGATAAGAAAAGATTTGATAACCGATGAAATGACAATTAAAGAATTTGAAAGAAAAACTTTGCATAACGAGGGGAGACTGAAGACTGGAGACTAAAGACTGGAGAAAAATGTACAAATTTACCTCGTTAGATGTATATGTCCAGAACCGAACATAATTTGTATTTATCTGAACACCTTTTAATTTGTTTATTTTCGTGATTACTTGTGATAATTTAGCTATCAATGGTTTATGAGCATGGCATATTTTTAGATAAATCAGAATGTTTAATTTAATTCCAAAAAAATGGCAACAAAAATTAAAGTTCAATCTCTTAATCCAATCTGTGAACAATTCAACATCAGGCAATCAAAGGCTTTGGCAGGTGTATTTATTTTGTTATTGTTTATTTTTATTTCTTTAAAAATCCAGGCTCAGGAAACAAGGGTTTGGTCACTCGAAGATTGTATCAATTATGCATTAGAGCATAACATCGACATTAAAAAACAATCGCTGAATATTGATTACCAGGGAGAACTCTTGCTTCAAAGCAAATTAGGCATGTTACCCAATTTAAACGGATATGTATCTCATGGTTATAACTGGGGGCAAGCTATCGACCCGTTTACCAACCAGTTTGCTACTGACCGTGTCAGATCGAATAACCTTAACCTTTCAGCAAATGTAGATCTCTTCAATGGTCTTCAGAAATTAAATACTATCAAAAGGAATATGCTAAACCTTGAGGCGGCGCAATATGATGTAAATTCATATAAAGACGAAATCGCAATAAGTGTTGCCACGGCATATTTGCAAACTTTATTTTACATCGAGTATATTGAGATAGGTAAAAATCAGCTTCAAATTACCGACCAGCAGGTAGAACGAACCGGTAAGCTGGTCGAGGCAGGCACATTAGCAAGGGGCGACCTTTTAACAATAGAAGCACAGCAGGCTTCAGAAGAATTATCGCTGGTAGAAGCAGAAAATAATCTTACACTTTCCTATTTAACATTATCTCAATTGCTCGAATTATCTACACCCAAAGGTTTTGTAATTGAGAAGCCGGAACTTGGCTTATTTGATGATCAGGAGAAATTGCTTGACCCGGAACAGATTTTTGCTTTTGCTGTTGAAATCCGTCCGGAAATTAAAAGCGCTCAAATAAAAGTCGAAAGTTCTGAAAAGTATTTAAGCATTGCCAGGGGTTCTCTTTATCCGCGTTTATCACTCAATGGTTCATGGGGTTCCGGTTATTCGGGAGCAAATCAAATAGGATCAGATAAGTATGAGGAACTTATAAAGATTGGAGAAACACAAGACAATGACCCTTATTTGAACGGGATACCTGTTATGTCAACATATTCGGTATACGAATCTTATGATGTAAAATCCTTTGGCGATCAGCTTTCTGATAATAATAACAGAACAGTAGGGTTAAATTTGAGCATCCCTATTTTTAACGGATGGGGAAGCAGGTCGTCTGTCGCCCAGGCAAAAATCGGGATTGCCGATGCAAATTTAGACTTGCAGTTACAAAAAAATACATTATACAAAGTTATCCAGCAGGCATATAACGATGCAGAGGCTGCTCTGAATAAACATAAAGCGGCTTTAAAAAAAGTTAATGCCACACAGGAGGCTTTCAAATATGCCGAGCAAAAGTTCAATGTTGGTTTGATAAACTCTGTTGAATATAATGATGCTAAAAAAGAGCACAACAATGCTCTCTCCGAACTAATACAAGCCAAGTATGACTATGTTTTCAGAATAACAGTAATTGATTTCTATTTGGGTAAACCGTTAACTTTGAAAAGGTAATAAAAAGGCTAATCCCGATAATTATCGGGAAAGGCTAAGGCTAAGGATTAAGAAGTTAAATCGTTATTTATTATTTATTCATTTTTTTGTTTTTTATGACTTTATGAACGGACACTAAATAATTTTAGTAATTTTACATCAAAATAGATATATGAGCATTTCAAAAAAAAGGAAAAAAATATTCATCTGGGGTGGCATAATTATTTTTGTAATCATTATTATTCTTGCGGTTACAAAAAAAAGAGGTTCTGCCGGAATTAAAGTTACTACCGAACAAGTCCAAAAGCGAACCCTCGTAGAAACAGTATCAGCAAATGGCAAAATACAGCCGGAGGTAGAGGTTAAGATCAGTCCGTATATTTCGGGAGAGGTGGTTGAATTATATGTGAAGGAAGGGGATGAAGTTCAGAAAGGGGAATTGTTAGCAAAGATAGACCCTGAGATATATATTTCAAATTATGAAAGGATTGAGGCTTCCCTCCAGATGCAAAAGGCAAACCATGCAAATTCAAAAGCACGGCTTGCACAATCTCAGGCTCAATTTGTCAAAGCGAAGGAAGATTTTAAAAGAAATAAGCAGCTATTTGAACAAAATGTTATTTCACAATCCGATTTTGATGCTGCAACATCTGCTTATGAAGTAGCGAAAGAGGAAGTAACGGCAGCAAGAGAAAATGTGAAAGCAGCAGAATTTTCAGTTAGCAGTTCACAGGCATCTTTAAAAGAAGCTAAAGAAAATCTTACCAGAACAGCTATCTATGCTCCGAACAATGGAACCGTATCTAGATTAAGTGTAGAAAAGGGAGAGAGGGTTACAGGAGCTTCTCAATTTTCTTCAGGTACGGAAATTATGCGGATAGCCAACCTTGAACGCATGGTTGTAGATGTGGAAGTAAATGAAAACGATATTGTAAGGGTGAGCCTTGCCGATACTTGTATTATCGAGGTGGATGCATATTTGAACGACAAATTCAAAGGTATTGTTACCGAAATTGCCACTTCGGCAAATATTACGGGGGTCAGCGCCGATCAGGTAACTAATTTCGAGGTTAAAATTCTGATACTGGAAAGTTCATATAAGCAATTAATAAAAAAAGATAATTATATCAAATCTCCTTTCCGTCCCGGCATGTCGGCAACGGTGGATATTCAGACAGAAACCGCCGACGATATTCTTACAGTGCCAATCCAGGCTGTGACAACTCGTGCAGATACAACAGGCAAATCTGACACAAAACGCGATGAAGAGAATGAGGATGAAGAAACGGAGGAAAAGAAGGATGAAGAATTACAAGAGTATGTTTTCCTGTATAAAGATGAAATAGCAGAAATGCATAAAGTAAAAACAGGTATCCAGGATAACATGAATATTCAGATACTGGAAGGATTGGAAGAAGGACAGGAAATTATCGTCGGACCTTACAGGGCTGTTTCCAAGAAATTAAAAGATGGCGATGAAGTGAAGAAAGTTGATAAGAAAGATTTGTTTACTAAGGATTAGATATTTATTGATTTTAGTGGAATTTGATAGATATTGATAGATAACGAATTATAATATTACAAGCAAACGACCGAAGGAAGTCCGTACGACTAAAAGAAGTCCGTATGGATGGATCTCAACTTATCTCTATTAATTCCTGTGCAATAACTTAATTTAACTCATGTCGTTGATTTTATGTATCGAAACAGCCACGCCCGTTTGCTCCGTTGCCCTTTCAAAAAACGGAGAGATATTATCTTTAAAAGAAACTGCCAGAAAAAATTCCCATTCCGAGGTCGTAACCCTTTTTATTGATGATTTATTAAGGGAAAATAAAATTCAATACACCGATTTAAACGCAGTTGCCGTAAGTAAAGGACCCGGTTCTTATACCGGACTTCGCATAGGCGTTTCAACTGCTAAGGGTTTGTGCTATGCGTTGGATATTCCTTTGATAGCGATCAATACACTACGGTCAATGGCTTATGATATGGCTGAAATCTATTTAAAAGAAAGGAAAGCTTCAGAGAATATTCTTTTTTGCCCCATGATTGATGCGCGCAGGATGGAAGTTTATTCTGCGATTTATAATAAGGACAATAATGAGGTCAGGGAAACAAAAGCAGAAATAATCGATAAAAATTCCTTTTCAGAATATCTTGAACAAAACCAAATGATTTTCTTTGGTGATGGCGCTGCAAAATGCAAAGACGTAATTACTCACCCCAACTCTGTTTTCTATGAAAATATCCATCCTTCAGCCATAAACATGGTTTTAATAGCTGAACTAAAATTCCAAAAACAACAGTTCGAAGACGTGGCTTACTTTGAACCTTTTTATTTGAAAGATTTTATTGCTGGCGTGCCGAAGGTGAAGGGGTTGAAATGAATAAAGTTATCGGTTAATGGTTATTTGTTAATTTATACTTTCCATTTATAATAATAAACAATCCATAATTATGACACAAACCAAAGCACGAATCACTTCAACTATCCCAACTGACAGAATCGTTTCAATTGACGTATTACGCGGCGTAGCAGTGCTGGGCATCCTTATCATGAACATACAAAGTTTTTCAATGATACAGGCTGCATACATCAACCCGATAGCTTATGGCGATCTTACAGGGATCAATAAATGGATATGGATTTTAAGCCACTTACTGGCAAATGAAAAATTCATGAGTATTTTTTCCATTCTGTTCGGGGCAGGAGTTGTCATTTTTACTTCCAGGGCACTGGAAAAAGGCAGGAGGGCAGGACCACTTCATTACCGGCGCAACTTCTGGTTATTTATTTTCGGTATAATCCATGCTTATTTAATCTGGTATGGCGATATACTTGTGGCTTACAGTTTATGCGCTTTTTTGGTATTCGTTTTCCGTAAACTAAAACCCACCAAACTTGTGATTTTCAGTGCAGCCTTTTTTATAATTCCTGTAATTATTTATTTATTTTTCGGATTTACTATTCAATACTGGCCACAGGAATCGTACGACCAAAATATACAAAGCTGGTTACCTTCAGTTGAAAATATTGAAAATGAATTAGCCGCAATGCAGGGTAACTGGATAGAACAAATGGAGGTGAGAGTTGGGTCTGCACTTTTTATGCAAACGATGGTGTTCCTGATATTCACCTTCTGGAGGGTGGTTTCCATGATGTTATTGGGTATGGCACTTTACAAGTGGGGTGTGCTTTCTGCACGGCATTCAAATAAATTCTATATCAGGATGGTTTTGATCGGTCTGATTTTGGGGTATGCGGTTGTTGGATTCGGAATTAATGAAAATTTCCGGGCTAACTGGTTGATGGATTATTCCATGTTTATCGGGAACCAGTTTAATTATGTAGGCAGTGTGGGTGTTGCGCTTGGATACATCGGTATTGTAATGCTTATTTGTAAATCTGTAAAATTCAAAGGATTTAAAAATCTTTTCTCATCCGTCGGTAAAATGGCATTTACAAATTATATCCTGATGTCGATTATTTGTACTTTCATTTTTTACGGTCATGGTCTGGGATTATTCGGACAAGTGGAAAGGTCATTTCAAATACTTTTTGTGATTGGCATTTGGGTATTGTTGCTGATTATTTCTCCTTTATGGCTCAGGTATTATAACTACGGGCCGCTGGAATGGCTGTGGAGAGTTTTAACGTATTGGCGGGTGCAACCGATGAGGAAAAGGAATTAGAAAAAGTTGGATTTATGGTTATCAGGTTTCCCGATGAAGAAGTTTTGAGTGATATTGAAAATGTAAGGAGGGTGATAGAATACTGGGTTGATGAAAGGCAGAGGGAGTTGAAGGTTCCGCCCCCTAACCCCCGCCAGCGGGGGAAAATAGCTGGCGACTAACCCACGTCAGTGGGAAGAAAATCTGGCACTTAGCCTCTGCCAGCAGGAGAAAATCTAGTAACTAAATTCATAAGTGGGAAAAACTATCCCCCTCTGGAGGGGGCAGGGGGAGGAAAACTACACAACCTTCAACTATCTTTTCCTCCTCCGTTTATCCATACAGCTCATACACCAATTTATCCAACTCTCTTTCTGCATGGACAATGGCCCATTCTATCTGTTTGCGTTTGGAATCGAGTTTGGTTTTGTTGAGTTGTTGTTTGTAATTTCCTGGTATTAAAAAGAATAAATCATAAATTAATCCTTTATAAGCTTTAAAAAATCATTGCGGTAAGTTAGCCCGATGGGGATTGATTTTTCTCCAATTTGAACCATGTTGCCTTCAATATAACTAAATTTCTCGGTAGCGATAATATATGATTTATGGACTCTGAAAAACGGTTGTTGGGGCAACTGACTTTGTAATCCCTGCAAAGTGTCGTGTACAATAATATGCTTGTCTGAAAAAAATACTTTTACATAATCGCCCATTGCTTCAAGATAGAGTAAGTCAGCAATGTTGATCTTGTGTATTTTCTTATCCGCTTTTAAAAGGATGAATTTTTCAGGAAGCAAATTGTTATCCTGCTTTTTAAGTCGCTCGACAACCCTGTTCACCGCTTTTAGAAAACGTTCGAATGGGAAAGGTTTTAAAAGATAATCAACAGCATCAACTTCAAAACCTTCAAGGGCATACTCGGGGTATGCAGTTGTAAATATCACAAAAGGCGGGTTCGATAAAGACTTATAAAATTTCATGCCCGACAGCCTGGGCATATTTATATCGAGGAACATTAATTGAACTTCATGATTCACTAAGGCATCATTAGCCTCAAAAGCATTATTGCAAACCTCAATTAATTTCAGGTTCGGACAATCAGCAATGTATTTTTTCAGGACATCCTGCGATACGGGTTCGTCTTCAACGATGATGCATCTGATTATCATTTACCGGTTTTTATGCTTAATTCAACTCTAAACGATTTATCGGTTTCTTTTATTTCAAAAGTATAACTTTCAGGATAGATCAATTGTAACCTGCTTTTAATATTTTCTAATCCGACACCACCTGATTTTTGTTGTTCAATATCATCTGCTTCACCTTTATTATTTTCAATAAAGAAATGTATGGATTTATTGGTTGATGTAAGATTGATATTGATAAAGGTATTCGCAACATCACCTTTTATACCGTGTTTAAAACTGTTCTCAACAAGGGGTAGCAGGAGCATGGGCGCTATACTGATACTCTCATCCTTAACATCTGTATGAAACCCAATTTTCGCTTTTGCTCCGGTTCTGAACCTTTGTAAATGGATGTAATTATTTATTAAATCAATTTCAGACTTTAGTGGGACAAGTTCAGTTGTCGAATCATAGATAACGTACCTCATAATATCGGATAACTTAATAATTGCATCCGATGTTTCTTTTCTGTTGTTCAGCGAAAGCGAATAAAGAACATTCAGGCTGTTGAATAAAAAATGAGGATTCACCTGATTGGTGAGGGCTTTTAATTCCGCATCAATTTTTTCCTTTTCCAGAAGGATAATTTTTTGCCTGGCTTCACTCAATTCAAACCACTCTTTCGAAAGTTTTATCAATGTTGTTACAATCAGGAAGACAATAAAAAATTTTAAAATATCAAAATAAGAATAATATGAGATAAAGTAAAAACCCGGCAATATATAATCGATCAACTTGTCGAAGAGTAACTGGTTAAACAGGCTGAAAACAAAAAGATTGATTAAAAAAATGAAACCGTAAAGCAGGTATCTTTTTTTGTCGAGCAGTTTTGGAATACAAACAAAAAGGTTGATGGCAACCGGAATAAACAGTGATGCCAAAAAAATGGAAGTATATATATAATCAATCCGTTGAAACCGGCTCGAACCGGAAAATATATTCAACAGGATAAAATAGGCGATTGCCCAGAACAATATATGCTGTAGCAAGCTGTTGCGGACTGCTTTATTTACAAGTCTGATGATTTGCCTTTGCATATGTTTAAATTATCGTAACATATTGACTATTTGCCACTCACATTTAATCATCCCCTTGTGTGTCTCAATACAAAAAACATGAGTGTTTCATTTAACTTTGTTTAATCTTATGCACAGGAAATTTTCATCCTCCTCGCAATTAATTGCTTTTATCTCGTTTCCGTATTTCCTGATAAACTGTTGCAGTTCATTGGTTGAAGCTGTTAGCACATATCCTGCAGCATTTTCATCACCGCCCATTGAAATTGTCTCATGCGAAATTTTTACCCGGTTTTCTTCAAACAGCTTATGGATCCAATCCTCACTGAACCAGTTGATAAAAACCTGGCCATTGTCTTTAAATTCAATCCTTGCTAATGAATGGGTGGGAACTAAGTGGAAACTAAAAAAGTCTTCCATCTGTCCTTTCATAACCGGAAAAAAATCCACATACAAGATATTATCCAATTTAAACAAATGTGCATTAAATTTAGATGGCGCCGATGTGTCTTCGTAAAATTCAACAAGGTAAGAGTTATCAATGCTGTCGCCTTTCATAAAACCTTTTGAGAATTCGTACTTGCTTATAACCCATTTGGCTGAATCCTGGTCTATCCATGTTCCCAGAAATTCCTTTTTATTAATTACATCACTCTCTTTAAAAAATGGGTGTAATGACTTTACCAGACAACTGCTGAGCAAAATTGCCATCAAGCCGATTAAAACAAATGCTTTCTTTTTCATCGCAGATAAATTTAGTTTAAATATTTGAAAGCAAAATAAGGGGATAAAAATCCGGTACACAAATTATTTCGATGAATCATTGCAAATAATCGGTGAACATGAAAAGTTTGAAAAATTACTAACGAAATAAGCAGAAAGGTCAGTCAGTATCTTTTAATTTCGATTATTATCCCCCAAAAAAAATCGCCATCTGAGAAACATAAAAAAAGGGCTGAATATTTCATCAATCCACTTTCCCAATCGACATAGTCAGGAGGCTACGCCGAGAATAAGTGCTACAAATGCCAAACACAAAGGCGTTCCGGTGGCAGTGATAAGTGAAGGAATAGGACATTCCGCTACCAGAATTAACGAAGTTTATCTCGATAGCTTCGATAAATAAGTCCTGGATGATTCCAATGAAATGATCACCGGTTAAAAATATTTCTTCTTACTTTTGTTATGCTATTATGAATGCGAATTATTAAAAGATTAAACCATGGATAAAGAAAACGCCATAAAACTATTCGATCAAAAACAAGTCCGTGTCCATTGGGATGATGACCAGGAAAAATGGTATTTCTCCGTACAGGATGTGGTTGAAATCCTTTCAGAAAGCAGGGATGTCAAACAGTATGTTAAAAGAATGCGGAGTCGGGATGCAGAATTAAATGCCAACTGGGGTACAATTTGTACCCCTCTTCCAATGCTCGCGACTGATGGTAAATTGAGAAAAATACAAGCCGCAGATACGGAGGGCTTGTTGCGAATTATTCAATCCATTCCATCGCCAAAGGCAGAACCTTTTAAAAGATGGTTGGCAAAGGTCGGAGCAGAACGTATCGAAGAAACGGAAGACCCGGAAAAAGCATTTGACCGGGCGATGGAAACCTATCTCAAAAAAGGTTACTCCAAAGAATGGGTCAACCAACGCCTAAAGAGTATTGAAGTCCGCAAAGAACTGACTGATGAATGGGATTCGAGAGGCGTGAAAAAGGGACTTGAATATGCCATTCTCACAGATGAAATTACGAAAGCATGGGCGGGGTTAAATATCAAAGATTACAAGAAACTGAAAAACCTGAAAAAAGAAAATTTACGGGATAACATGACCAATCTTGAATTGGTTTTGAATATGCTTGCCGAAGTTACAACTACGGAAATCTCGAAAAAGAAAAAGCCCAAAACCTTTACTCAAAACAAAAAGGTTGCTCATGAAGGAGGGCATGTAGCCGGTGTTGCCCGTAAAGAAATTGAAGCAAGAACCGGAGAGGATGTGGTTATCTCTAAGAATTATTTACAGGAAAAGAACGAAAAGAAACTCAAAGAGTAAAGTAAGGAACCACCTTTCTTTTATTGCCTGAAAATATACAAATATTCCTGTAATTCAAATAACCTGTTTATAGAGAAATAAAAAAGCAGTTCCATAAATAAAAATGGAACTGCTTTTTTTCTTGTCGGAGTGGTCCGTACGGACGACCTTCCCGACACCCGTGTCGGGACGCGCTAACCTGACTGCTCCATTTGATAATAATAAAAAAAGGGCTAATTCTTTCATCAACCCTTTGTGGTCGGAGTGGGGAGATTTGAACTCCCGACCTCTTGACCCCCAGTCAAGCGCGCTAACCGTACTGCGCCACACCCCGAAAACGAGTTGCAAAGATAAATATTAAATTCCAAATAAAGAATTCTATTTACCTATCAAAAACAAGACAGATTGACATATTTTTGTTTTCTTTGCCAAACAATCAAATTGTTACAATTATACGATTTAATACTGTTGGCATAATTTTAGACACACGGGCAAAAGCAAATCGTAAATTGTAAGCATACAAAAGCAATATAAAATGAGCGAAGAAAATATTGATAAAACCCAATGCCTTATCATCGGATCGGGACCGGCAGGCTATACAGCAGCTATTTATGCCGCAAGAGCTGACCTGAAACCTGTTTTATACCAGGGATTACAACCCGGCGGGCAGTTAACAGAAACAACCGACGTGGAAAATTTTCCGGGATATCCTGAAGGCACGAACGGACCGGAAATGATGGAGGAGTTTAAAAAGCAGGCTGAAAAATTTGAAGCCGACATCAGATGGGGAATAATCAACGAGGTGGATCTTTCTAAAAGACCTTTTACAGCTAAAACTGATGATGGGAAAATTATAATTGCAGACACGATCATTATTGCCACAGGCGCATCTGCGAGATGGCTGGGATTACTCTCCGAAGCCGAATATAATGGTTATGGTGTTTCGGCTTGTGCTACCTGCGACGGATATTTTTACAAAGGAAAAGATGTGGCAGTTGTAGGAGGTGGCGATACAGCAGCAGAAGAGGCAACTTATCTGTCAAAACTATGCCGGAAGGTTTATCTCATTCACAGACGTAATGAACTCCGTGCTTCCAAAGCAATGCAAAATAAAGTATTAAATACTTCAAACATTAAAGTTGTCTGGGATCATATTCCAAAGGAAATTATTGGTGAAACAGAAGGATTTGCAAAAAAAGTTACAGGAGTAATTCTGACGAATGTTAAAACAGGCGAAGAAAAGAAAATAGATATTGACGGTTTCTTTGTTGCTATAGGGCACAAACCTAATTCCGACATGTTCAAAGATTATCTTGAAATGAATGAGGTCGGGTATATTAAAACCAAACCCGATTCAACAGCTACAAACATCGAGGGAGTATTTGCAGCCGGAGACGTACAGGATCATGTTTTCCGTCAGGCTGTAACAGCAGCCGGAACAGGCTGTATGGCTGCCATCGAAGCTGAAAGGTTTTTAGGTTCCTATGAATAAAATGATTAATATAAGAATTTTTTATATTTTTACAGCATTACTTTTATTTTTGCATTTCAATTGATTTGAGAAAAAAATTATGAACCTATATTCTTCCTTATCCGATAATCGCAAGCAATTTGCTGTTCTGGTTGACCCTGACAAATATAATAGCAAAAATTTGATTGACCTTGTTACCATAGCAAGAAAGACGATGGTTTCATATTTCTTAGTGGGTGGAAGTTTGCTTGAAAAAGACAACCTGGATACGACAATCAGTGTAATCAAAGATAATTGTAATATTCCTGTTATCATTTTTCCGGGTGATATACTTCAGATAAATTCTAAAGCTGATGGTATTCTGCTTTTATCTTTAATCTCCGGAAGAAATCCCGACATGCTGATCGGTAAGCACGTAATTGCTGCTCCTTACCTTAAAAAAAGTAACCTGGAAATTCTTCCGACGGGATATATGCTTATTGATAGTGGGAAACCCACAACTGCCTCATATATGAGCAATTCCTTACCTATTCCGAATGATAAGGATGAAATTGCGGTTTCAACAGCGATAGCAGGTGAGATGCTTGGGCTGAAACTGATTTACATGGATGGTGGCAGTGGCGCTATGAACTCTGTTTCTTTAAGCATGATTGAAAAAGTAAAAGAGAATATTTCAGTTCCTTTGATCATTGGCGGGGGCATCAAAACTGCCGAATCTGCTTCTGACAGGTTTAAAGCCGGAGCCGACGTTATAGTTGTGGGCAACGCAATCGAAACACAACATTCCCTTCTTGAACAAATTGCTGAAGTTGTATATTCGTTTTAATTAGTTTCAGTATTGTTTTCCTATTCTCGATTTACATATTGCTGTAATTATTTTCCCTTTTAACTTTATTCTCCGCAGTTTTTTATATTATTTTGCATTTTTAAAATTCTAAACATTTTTGCTATGATAAGATATAAAAAATTACAGCTTTTTGCAATCCTCTTTTCCCTTTCATTCTTTGTTTTTGCACAAGACAAACAGCTTACCCTCCAGGATGTTGTTTACATGAATCCTGATATATTGCCTAAAAGACTGAGCCAGTTGCAATGGATGGGGAAAAGCGACAATTTTGCCTGGGTGGCAGATAACAAGCTTGTGAAGTGCAAACCTGCCGATGAACTCAGAGATACAATTGTTAGCCTTGATGATATAAATGCCGGATTAACCGATTTAGGCGTTGATTCCATTAAACGTTTTCCGCGAATTAATTTTGTTGAAGATTATAAATTCAGGTTTATCTTTAAGCAAAAACTTTTTCTGTTTGATGTTATCTCTAAAAACCTGATATTGCTTAATAATTATGAAAAAACGGGGAAAAACATAGATGTTTGCGATGAATCTTATGCAATTGCATATACCATCGACAATAACCTGTATGTAGCTCTTAAGAGCGAGCAAATACAGGTTACTGATGATGAAAACAAGGGTATCGTAAACGGACAAACTGTTCACAGGGTTGAGTTTGGAATTAATACCGGAACATTCTGGTCGCCTAAGGGGCATTACCTTGCTTTTTACAGGAAAGATGAGACAATGGTAACGGATTATCCGTTGGTTGACATTGAGCCGAGGATAGCTGAAGTGAAAAATACCAAATACCCGATGGCAGGAATGACAAGCCACGAGGTAACACTTGGCGTTTTCAATATGAAAACACGTGAAACTATATTTCTTAAAACAGGAGAACCAAAAGATCATTACCTGACTTGCGTTACATGGGATCCTTCGGAGAAATTCATTTACGTTGCATTACTTAATCGCGATCAAAACCACCTGAAGCTGAACAAGTATGATGTTGCAACAGGTGATCTCGTGCTGACTTTGTTTGAGGAAAAACAAAAAAAATATGTTGAACCCAGGCATCCACTTTATTTTCTTGAATCAAAACTGGGTCAGTTTATCTGGTTCAGCGAAAGAGATGGATATCAGCACCTGTATTTGTATAATACCAAAGGAGAATTGATAAAGCAGTTAACAGAAGGAGATTGGGTGGTTACCGGTTTATTGGGAACCGATATTAAAGAAAGATATGTGTATTTCCTGGCGACAAAAGAAAGTCCGCTGGAGCAAAATATCTATTCTGTTGAAATAAAATCAGGGAAAGTTACTCGCATAAGTCCCGACCATGGTACTCATCGCGCAATAGTAAGTAATTCAGGAGAGTATATAATTGATATTTTTAGCAGTACCGATGTGGCAAGGGAATATGAATTGCTGAACTCAAAAGGCAAAGTTTTACAGGTTTTATTAAAAAATGGAAATCCATTGAAAGACTATAATTTAGGTAAAATGTCTATCTTCACAGTTAAAGCAGATGACGGGTCGGATTTGTATTGCCGCCTGATCAAACCTGCTGATTTTGATTCCTCTAAAAAATATCCTGTTTTTATTTATGTTTACGGCGGGCCTCATTCTCAACTGATAAAAGATTCCTGGCTGGGAGCGGCAGGTATTTTCCTGAATTACATGGCACAGCAGGGTTATGTTGTATTTACTATGGATAATCATGGTACGGCTAACAGAGGATTGGAATTTGAACAGGCTATTTTCAGAAATCTTGGAACTTTAGAAGTTGCCGACCAGATGAAAGGCGTGGAATATCTAAAATCGCTTGATTATGTTGACCCTGAAAGAATTGGTGTTGATGGTTGGAGCTACGGAGGTTTTTTAACCATTTCGATGATGCTTAAAAATCCCGGCGTTTTCAAAGTAGCTTGTGCCGGTGGTCCTGTCATCGACTGGAAATACTACGAAGTGATGTACGGCGAACGCTATATGGATACACCCGAAACTAATCCCGAAGGATATAAAAATGCTTCCTTGCTGAATTACGTTGATCATCTCGAAGGAAAATTACTCATTATTAACGGAACCATGGATCCGACCGTAGTCTGGCAAAACAGCCTGTCTTTCGTGAAGAAATGCGTGGACGAAGGCATACAGGTGGATTATTTCGTCTATCCCGGTCATCCGCATAATGTGAGAGGAAAAGACCGGATGCACCTGTATGAAAAGATCAGGAGTTATTTTGATGAAAATTTATAGAATTTTATCATTTATAAAAACAATGAAAAAACAAAAGTGTATTATTTGCTCTGTAAGAACCGGAAAACGTATTTGTATAATTAATGCGGACGCATTGATTTGTCCGAAGTGTTGTGCTAAAACAAGGTCATCTGTTTGTGAAGGATGTGTTTTTTTTGATGAAGCTAAAAAGTATGAAGAAAATAAAACGATTGATGTTAAGAAAAAAATAAAAGAAGATGAACAAAAGAACACAACTCCCGAATTCACTGTTTATCTTAATCCCGACATTGATGATGCTGTTGATAATGCACTAATGATAGCCGAAAGAAATATTGATGAAGGCCAACGAATAATGACTAAATTATTGTTTAAACATCCTAATTATCATTCGGTACAATATGGAATGGGGGTAATAGGAATATTGCAAAATGAAGATAACAAAGCATTAACTTACTTTGAAAAGGCAGTAAAAATTAACCCTATTTTTATAGAAGCATGGTTTAATAAAGGAACTATCCATCAGAAAAGGCTTGAAGTTAAGGAAATGGTTGAAGCTTTTCGCAATGTAATTAATTACGGAGAACCAAAAGACAAACCTGTACGACATGCCAAAGAAATAATTTCTCATTTGGAAAAATCAACAAAAAAAGACGGTTTAACTTTGGATGAGTATCTTAGCCTGATGGATATTTTTAATGATGCCTTTAATGATTTGAAAAAAGGAAATTATAATAAGGCTGTTAACGGATTTAATCAGGTGGTCGCAAAATATCCTACTCACGTTCAGTCTTATGGAAATTTGGGTTTATGTTACGGAATTCTTGGATTAAAGCAGGAGGCTTTAAAAAACCTTGACAAAGCATTGGAATTAGACCCAAAATATGAACCTGCTATCATAAATCGAAAAGCAATTGCCTCACTGAAAGAAGGAGAAAAACTACATGATAGTTCCGCCCTTTCTGTAGATTATTACAAGGATTATAGTCGAAATAAATGAGTTTGGCTTTATAAAATAACAAACCTATTCAAAATGTTTATTTTCAGTATCCACCAAAAGTTGTTATTATAATATTTGTATATTTGCTCAGTATATTATGTAAAAGTAATAGATGTATTGAGTAAATTTACTCAGCATATTGAGTAAAACGTTAATAATGTTTAAAAGAGCTAAACTTCAGACACTTAAAAAAGCGGTTATAAACAAAGGCAAAAAAGAAAAATTCATAATATTATCAGAAACAAAAGGCATATTTTGAAATTGCTTATATTCTTGAGTTTGACACGATTTTAGGCTAATCAGCAGGTTACGAGGCACATAAAAATTTGCCGGTGCTCTACACTCTACTGTAAGTATTTGATTAACTTGTTTTTAGGGATTAAATTCGGGATTTTTGATAACCCAAGC
>JADHVR010000020.1 GCA_016783885.1 Bacteroidales bacterium | reverse complement strand
TCTTCTAAATCAAATTTTTTCATTTTTTACTTGTTTATTGATTATTGTATGTTGCTTATTGAATGTTTTTTTGCAAATCCACAATTAGTAAGCGATTGCTGAATAATATGTAACTTGCCATTTATGGCGCTATGTTATTTGTTATAAGTTATATGTTAAATGTAAATCTTCAACAATCAATCCCGAAGTTTCGGGAATAGTAAATCTTCTTCACCATTTTCTGGATTCAAGCGATATTTTAGTTAGCAAAATAAAAAAAGCAATAATGCTTAAAAAATATAAAAGATCCCTGGTATCTATCACACCTCTGCTCATAGCAGAATAATGAGAATTGATTCCAAGTGTTTTAATAAACAAATCAAAATTCCCGAAAAGGTCGAGACTGTAAATGAACTCGAACCCAATATAAATAAATCCGGAAAGTAAAACAGCTACAATAAACGAAACAATTTGATTATCGGTAATTGAGGAGGCAAATAAACCAATTGCAACAAAGGAGGCTCCTAAAAAAAGCAAGCCAATATACGAACCCCACATACCGCCGATATCAAGGTTGCCTTTTGGAAATCCTAACTGGTAAACAGAAAAGAAATAAACTAATGTAGGCAGGAGAGAAAAAACAACAAGCGTTAGTCCGGCGAAATATTTTGCAAAAATAACCTGCATATCGGTTAAAGGTTTGGTCATTAATAATTCAATCGTACCGCTTTTCTTTTCTTCGGAAAAAAAACGCATAGTAATAGCAGGAATAAGAAATAAAAATACAAAAGGAGCTATCAGGAATAATCCATCGAGATTGGCAAAACCAAAATCGAGGATGTTTGATTCTAACGGAAAAACCCATAAAAACAAACCGTTTACCAAAAGGAATACAGCAATAACAATATATCCAATCAGCGAATTAAGAAAACTGCTTACTTCTTTCCAAAAAAGTGTGAACATGTCCGGGAAATTTGAAAGGCAAAATTAAATAAATTGTTATTATTTAGTTTGGTTTTAGTAATATTTTAAACTAATGACTGTTAGTTCTTTTTTTTCATCGTTTTTATTGCAGCCTCCATAAAACTAACAAAAAGCGGATGAGGCTTGGCAACTGTGCTTTTATATTCGGGATGGAACTGTACACCAACAAACCAGGGATGATCTTTTAGTTCTATAATTTCTACCAGGTTATCCTTCGGGTTAATACCCGACATCAACATTCCTGCTTTTTCATATTCTTCAATATATTCATTATTGAACTCATACCTGTGCCGGTGGCGCTCGGAAATAGTAAGGGTTTGATAAATATCATACAATTTTGTTCCTTTTTTTATTTTACAAGGATAAGTGCCAAGTCTCATAGTTCCTCCCAAACCTTTTATTTTTTTCTGCTCTTCCATCAAATCTATAACAGGGTACTTTGTATCAGGGTTCATTTCAGTTGAATGTGCACTTTTATATCCTAATATATTTCTTGCGAATTCCACAACAGCGCATTGCATTCCCAGGCAAATTCCAAGGAAAGGTATTCCGTTTTCTCTAACGTATTTAACAGCAGTTATTTTCCCTTCTATTCCTCTCTCACCAAATCCCGGTGCAACAAGAATTCCATTCATATTTCCTAACAATTCTGCTACATTCGACTCCTTAATATCTTCCGAATGTATCAATTTCAGGTTCACCTTACATTCATTAGCCGCACTGGCATGAATAAATGATTCGTTTATCGATTTGTATGCATCCTTTAGTTCAATGTATTTCCCTATCAAACCGATATTAATTTCAGTAGCAGGATTGTTTAATTTATAAAGGAATTCTTCCCATTTTTTCAGATCAGGCTGGTTATCTAAAGGCATCATCGTTTTTCTGAGAATCTCTGTGTCTAAGTTCTCATCACGCATAAGAATCGGCACTTCATAAATAGTTTTTGCATCAATTGATTCAATTACCGATGATGGCTCAACATTGCAGAATAATGCGATTTTATTTCTCAGGTTTTCATTTAAATGCTTTTCCGTTCTGCAAACGATTATATCAGGTTGCACTCCTGACTCCAGAAGCGTTTTGACAGAATGTTGGGTTGGTTTTGTTTTCAACTCACCTGCCGCTGACAAATAAGGAACCAGGGTTAGGTGAATAACCGCACAATCCCTGCCCATTTCCCATCTCATCTGACGAACAGTTTCAATATAGGGCAATGACTCAATATCACCGACAGTTCCTCCAATCTCGGTAATCACAAAATCATATTTACCGGTATTTCCCAACAGTTTAATCCTCCGCTTGATTTCATCGGTTATATGAGGGATTACCTGTACGGTATGCCCCAGATAATCGCCTCTTCTTTCTTTCTCAATCACTGTCTTGTAAATACTTCCTGTTGTAACATTATTTGCCTGTGATGTAGGTACATTTGAAAATCTTTCATAATGACCCAAATCCAGGTCGGTTTCGGCACCGTCTTCTGTAACATAACATTCACCATGTTCATAAGGGTTTAATGTTCCCGGATCAACATTGATATAAGGATCGAGTTTTTGAATTGCAACCGAAAACCCCCTGGATTGAAGGAGCTTTGCAAGCGAAGCGGAAATAATACCTTTACCAAGGGATGAAGCAACTCCTCCAAGAACAAATATATATTTTGTGCGAGCCATTGTGAAAAAATTTGTTTAATAGTTAAATGTTATTGGTTATAAGCTTGACCTAATTATAAATACGGTTAACAAAAAACATATAACATATAACATAATATATGTCATTCAGTAACTATCTCAATTATCAACCTGATCCTATATACTTTCTTTAATAATATGTATATCTGTTAACTTTGGCAAAATATCTTGCAAGCCTGATCGCCTGCATAGTATATCCGAATTCATTATCATACCACAAATAAATGAGGATATTTTTACCATCGGCAGAAACCTGTGTTGAAGGACTGTCGAAAATACCCGCTATAGGGTCGCCAATAAAATCAGATGAAACCAATTCATTGGAAGCAGAAAATTTGATCTGCTCAACTAATTGACCCCTTAAAGCTTCATGACGCAACAACTCGACAACTTCTTCCTTTGTTGTGGTTTTTTTTACAGTTAATGACAAAATCGCAAGGGAAACATTCGCAGTTGGCACTCTAACAGCATTAGCCGTCAGTTTCCCCTTCAAACTCGGAATTGCCTTTGCAGCAGCAGATCCGGCACCGGTAGAAGTAATCACCATATTTAACGCTGCTGCACGTCCTCTTCTTGGCTTTTTATGATAATTATCCAATAAATTCTGATCGTTTGTATAGGCATGTATTGTTTCCAAATGTCCTTTTTCTATTCCCAGTTTGTTTTCTATTACACTGAGAGCCGGTACTATTGCATTGGTAGTACATGAGGCTGCAGAAAAAATATTATCGGAATCAGGGGTAAAATTCTTATGATTAACACCATATACAATATTTGGAATATCGCCTTTTGCAGGAGCCGTAAATAAAACCTTACTAATACCTTTAGCTTTCAGATGTCTGCCCAATCCTTCTCTGTCGCGCCAAACGCCTGTATTATCAATTAATAATGCGTTATAGATACCATACGCTTCGTAATCAATATCCTCCGGGTTTGAACCTTCAATCATTTTTATAATATGACCGTTCATATAGATGGATTTGTTTTCCGCATCTTCGATTACATTTCCCCTGAACGGACCATGAACGGAATCGTGGCGTATTAATGATGCACGTTTTGCTATATCTTCAGGTGTAACTTTCCTCGTAACCACAGCTCTGGGGCGCAATTGAGTTCCATTTCCCTGGATAATAAACTCACGAAGCAATAACCTCCCGATTCTTCCAAATCCAAACAAGACAACATCAACAGGTTTGTCATATTTCGGGGGTTTTCCGATAATATGTTTTAATTTATCCGTAGTAAAAGCTTTTGGATCATTGTTGTACTTTTCTTTTTCTTCAGTCCATTCCAGATTAAGTTTGCCTATGTCTAATTTGGTATGAGGAAGATCAAGTTCGGAGATCACTCTTGCCAACATCAGAGAATCCTGAATTCTTAATTTTTTCCCAATTATCGTTTTAGCATAAGAATGCTTGAAAAGAATTACACTTGCACTCCGATCGATGAGTTGGGTGCGGAAAAATATAAGTTCTATGGATTTATCATAGAATAATTTTCCAAGAACATCAATAAACTCAAAGCCGGTTTTTTCATCGTCGAACCATTTTTTCATAGAATCTTCATAAACTACCGATTCTTTTGAATTAAAATTTTTATTTCCCATTTTTTTTTGTTTTTTTACTCTAATTAATTACTTATTTTTATTTTGTTGTCAAAATTAAAAAAAAAGGGATTACTACAAAAAAGTAATAATCCCTATAAAATTTTAAATAGTTTTTACTGACACAGGTAAGCCTTCAGAAGCTTACTTCTTGATGTGTGTTTTAACCTCCTGATAGCCTTTTCTTTGATTTGCCTGACGCGTTCTCTTGTCAGGTCAAATTTTGCTCCGATTTCTTCGAGTGTCAATCCATGCGGCATTCCAATTCCATAGTACAGATTAACAACATCTCTTTCCTTTTTAGTAAGTGTGGTGAGAGATCTTTGAATTTCTCTTGCAAGAGATTCTCTCATTAAAATATCATCTGTATGCGGAGAATCATCAGACACAAATACATCAAGAAATTTGGTTTCGTCATCCTTGGTTAACGGTGCATCCATTGAAATGTACCTTGTAGTAATTTTTTTTGCAGCATTAATTTTATAATCAGGCATTTCAAGTTTTTCTGCAATTTCTTCCGACGAAGGAGATCTTTCAAATACTTGTTCTAATCTTGAAGTAGCCTTTTTAATTTTGTTTAATGAACCAACCTGATTTAGTGGTAACCTGATAATCCTTGATTGTTCAGCCAAAGCCTGTAAAATAGACTGCCTAATCCACCATACAGCATAAGAGATGAATTTAAATCCCCTGGTTTCATCAAATCTTGATGCAGCTTTAATTAATCCCAGGTTACCTTCATTAATCAAATCAGGTAAACTTAAACCCTGGTTTTGATACTGCTTAGCAACCGATACAACAAAACGAAGGTTAGCTTTAACAAGCTTCTCAAGCGCTAAGTGATCTCCCTGATGGACCTTTTGCGCTAAATGAACTTCCATATCCGCAGTAATCAGTTCTTCTTTACCAATATCCTGAAGGTATTTATCAAGAGATGCTGTTTCACGGTTTGTGATCGATTTTGTAATTTTTAATTGTCTCATTTTAATAATTTCGTTTACTTAATGCCCTGATTAACAATAATGTAATTAGTAAAGAAAAAAGCACACAAAAATACAAAAATTTTGGTAAATACCAAAAATATTTTACAAAACTTATAAAGTTTATTAAACTAATAAACAATAACAACCTGTTGTTTATTGTATTATGAAGTGGAAATGTTTTTATAAACTGCCTTTATAATCCTAATCCATAGTATGCCCGCTGTCCATTAGAATAAATACCCTCTATTAATTTACCTCCATTTTTATCAATAAATATATTTTTCAGATCATTTAGCGAATTAACAGGTTCCTTATCAATGAACATGATGATAAAACCTTCTCTGATACCGGCGCTTTTTAGTTTTCCATTTTTAAGCTTTACTACTTTTAATCCGTGATCGATATTCAAATCTCTTTTTTCACTGTCAGATATAGCTTTAAAAGTTGCCCCTAATATTTCAATGTTGTCCTTTTTCACAATGTCAGTATTTCCGCTCCTGTTTTCAAGTATTACATCAAATTCCTTAAGCTTATTATCTCTATAAGCATAGACTTTTATTCTGTCGCCCGGTCGCCTCGTACCTATTATTTCCAGCAATGCTGAATTGGAATTAATCTCCGTATTATTTACCCTGACAATAACATCCCCCTCGTTAATGCCTGCATCCGAGGCAGCGCCATTATTAAGGACATCAATAACGTAAACTCCTCTTACCTCGGTTAAGCCTTTTTCATCTGCAAACCGACTGTCAATCTCTCTGAAAGAAATACCAAGGTAAGCCCTTTGTATCTCTCCAAAATTTAAAAAGTCATCCATTACTTTCTTAACAATATTAACCGGAATAGCAAATGAATATCCTGCATAAGTCCCGTTATTAGAAGCAATGGCAGCATTTATTCCAACTAATTCGCCTTTTGTATTCACAAGAGCGCCCCCACTGTTTCCCCTGTTAACAACAGCATCTGTCTGGATGAATGATTCAATAGCTGACGCATCACCGAGAATATTGATATTTCTTGCTTTTGCACTTACGATTCCGGCTGTAACTGTTGATGTAAGATTAAATGGATTACCCACTGCAAGCACCCATTCGCCAACTTTTAAATCATCTGAATTTCCATAAATAAGATAAGGTAAATCATTTGTTTCTATTTTTATCAGAGCCAGGTCAGTTGTAGGATCTTTGCCAATAATCTCAGCTTTAAAAGTTCTTTTATCATTCAATGTGATCTCTAAGCTGGTTGCATTCTGAACAACATGGTTGTTTGTAACAATATAACCATCGGATGAGATAATAACTCCCGAACCTGTTGCAATTACAGGTGCATTATGATATCTGTAGTTTGGGTTTCCAAAAAAATCGTTGAATAAATCAAAAAAATCGTTGTAAACTTTATTTCTTTGATGAAGCTCTGATTTAATATGAACAACAGCATGAATTGTTTTATCTGCTGCATTAATAAAATCAGGTCCGATTACAGCAGGATGTGGAGTATAGTTTGCCTGTATAGCTGGTAATTGCTCCTGTGTATCCGGTAATGCTGATGTATTTTTATTTTCAAAAGTTATATAAATAACGGCGAAAACCAAACCGCCAAAAATGGCTGCCAAAAAATAACTAATAAATCTTTTCATAACTTTATCGTTTTTTTAAAAACGGTATTCATTTAACATTAGTATTAATTCGTTAGTTAAAACATGTTAAGATATTTAGCATAAATTTGTAAACTCGATTATTTATTAAACGATTCTTGGTTTTATCCAATTATGTTAAATTCTTGCCAATATGTCATTAATGTTTATGGAAATAAAATTCTATAAATACCACGGTACAGGTAACGATTTCATTCTGATAGATAACAGAAAAGGGCTATTCAATTTGCAAAACGATCAGATTGCTTTGCTATGTGACCGGAGGTTTGGTATTGGAGCCGATGGATTAATGTTATTATCGGCTTCCAAGGATTTTGACTTTGAAATGAAATATTTTAATGCAAACGGGCTTGAGGGCACCATGTGCGGTAACGGGGGAAGATGTATTATTGCCTTTGCGAAATCCCTTGGCATTATTGACAACCAATCCAAGTTCCGTGCTATTGATGGCACACATGAATCAAAAATTTTATCTGAATCAGGAAACGAAACTTATATTTCGCTTAAAATGAAAGATGTGGATAATATTAAAATTTATGACGATTACTTTTTAATAAACACAGGCTCGCCTCACTATATAAAATTTGTGAATGACATAGAACAAATTGATATTTATAATGAAGGTAAGCGTATTCGTTGGGATAATAAATTTCAGCCCGAAGGTACGAATGTTAACTTTGTTGAATTAAAAGAGGATCATCTTATTGTGAGAACTTATGAACGGGGCGTGGAAAATGTAACCCTGTCATGTGGAACAGGAGTTACCGCTTCGGCATTAGCTGCTTCTTTGATACAAAAGAATAGTACCGGATACTTTAATATTAAAACTAACGGAGGGAATTTGACGGTTCGTTTTATAAAAAAGCTGGAAAAATTCACTGACATCTGGCTTGAAGGTGCGGCTGTTAAAATATTCGAAGGTGTAATTGAAGTTAAATAGTTAAATTGATTGAATCGGGAAATTGGTTAATTTTGTTACTAAATTGTTTTATGGTTAAATGTTATTTATCGTATTTATAGATAATTTATCAATCGAACAATGAACTTACAAATAAGAAATTATATACCTGAAGATTATATAGAAGTTGAGCAACTATGGAAAGACACGGAAATGGGCGGAGCCAAAAGAGGCGATGATAATGAAGCGATTGAAGAAACAATACGACTTGGAGGTAAATTACTTATTTTAGAAGATATATCAACCGGTAAAATAATTGGAACGTCGTGGCTAACTCAGGATGGAAGAAGGATATACCTGCATCATTTCGGGATAAGACCGGAACACCAGGGGAAAGGCTATTCCAAAATCCTGCTGAAAGAGTCTCTGAATTTTGCCCGGAACACAGGAAAACAAATAAAACTTGAGGTTCATAAAAATAATATTACGGCTGTTGAACTATACCGAAAAGGTGGTTTTAAATACCTTGGTGATTACGATGTATATATTATCAGGGATTTGGACAATTAGTTTAATATAAAAATCAAAACGATTCAAACAATTATAAAAAACTTTAAATAAATGCTTAAAGGTAAAAACATAAAACTAAGGGCTTTAGAACCAACTGATGTTGACATACTGTATCATTGGGAAAACGATGATAAAATCTGGCATTTAAGCAACACAGTAACACCCTTTTCAAAATTTGATCTGGAGCAATATGTAATTAGTTCTCAACAGGACATCTTCACAACAAAACAGCTTCGATTAATGATTGATAAAATAGATAAAGGGAATCAAAAAGTAACAATCGGGAGCATCGATCTTTTCGATTTTGACCCGGCGAATAAAAGAGCAGGAATTGGAATTTTAATTGTAAAAGAAGAACGCAGGAAAGGTTATGCTGCCGAAGCGCTTGAATTACTTTTGGAATATTGTTTTAAAATACTCCACCTCCACCAGGTTTATTGCAATATTACTATTAACAACACAGCCAGCCTTAATTTGTTTAAAAAACATAATTTTAAAATTATAGGGAAAAAAAATGAATGGCTGCATATAAAAGATAAATGGATGGATGAATATGTATTACAATTAATTCATTACCAAGCTTAAATTATAACACTTTCAGTATTTTTGCGTATAATTGTTGCTAAAAATAAATTAACAAAACAATTGAGAATTAATGGAGTACTACCATCCAAGATACAGCAGCGGAAAACGAAAAAAAAGATCAAAGTTTTCGAGATTTCTTCTTTACATACTTTTAATATTAATAATTGCAGCCCTCATTGTCGCATACCAATTGTATAAAGTTATTTTAAAACCTAATACCTGGGTAAAAGACGATCAGACAACTTCTGTTTATATACCAACCGGTTCATCTTACGAAGATTTAAAGACTATATTGTATGAAAAGGGAATTGTAATAAACCGAAATAACTTTGAATGGCTGGCAAAAAAGAAGAACCTGCCTAAAAATATTCATCCCGGCAGATACATGGTGAAGGATGGAATGAGTAATGATGAACTAATAAACTTATTACGCTCAGGAGAGCAAACTCCCGTAAAGATTATTTTTAATAACATCCGAACCAAAGAAGAATTTGCAAAAAAAATCGCTGCACAAATTGAGCCTGATTCGGCTGATATAATCAGGCTTATAAATGATTCATCGTATATTAAGATATTTGGATTTACTCCCGAAACCATTCTCACACTTTTCATTCCCAACACTTACGAAGTGTACTGGAATATAACTGCCGAAAATTTCATTGACAGGATGTACACTGAGCACAACAAATTCTGGAATACAAAGAGAAGACAAAAAGCCGAACAGGTGGGACTTGAACCTGTTGAAGTCAGCATTCTTGCTTCCATAGTTGAAAAAGAAACCGGTAAAGACGATGAAAAGCCAACCATTGCAGGTGTATATTTTAACAGGATGAAGTACGGCTGGCGGTTACAAGCCGATCCAACAATTATTTATGCCTGGGGTGATTTTAATATTAAAAGGGTTCTAAACCTCCACAAAAGAATTGACTCACCATACAACACTTATGTATATTACGGTTTGCCTCCCGGTCCTATTTGCGTACCATCCATTTCATCAATCGATGCCGTACTTAATCGTGAAGATCACAGCTATTTATTCTTTTGCGCCAAAGATGATTTTTCCGGTTATCATGTTTTTGCTAATACGAACGCCCAACATATTGTTAATGCCAATAAATACAGGAAGGCTCTGGATGAACGAAATATAAAAAAATAGACGTAATACATAAAATAATAAGTATAATATTTTAGATTTAAGATTTAAGATTTAATACTTGATTTAATAATTAAACAATCCTTATACAATTGCAAAAGATCAACCATTTAGCTATACATATAAAAATTATAGTCCTTTTAATAATATTATTTTCTGCCGGGAAAATTTTTTCTCAATCGCAACCTTATTTTTTAAAAAAATACCCTGACACACTTAATAAAAAAAGATTAACTTATGTAATCGGAGGGCAAAGCATAATTTATGTTTCAACCCTTGCAGTTCTTTACCAGGCATGGTATAAAGATTATCCCCAATCCAATTTTCACTGGATAAATGATAACAATGAATGGATGCAGGTTGACAAAATAGGACATGCCACGGCATCAGCTTATATCGGTAAATTTGGTTATGAGTTTTACAGGTGGGCAGGTGTTGAGCGGAAGAAAGCAATTTGGATAGGTGGCTCGGCAGGTTTTATTTATTTAACAGTTATTGAAATACTGGATGGGTTTTCAGCCCAGTGGGGTGCGTCGATGGGCGATTTTATTTCCAATGCAGCAGGAACAGCTTTATTCATAGGTCAGCAATTTGCATGGGATGAACAAAGATTTTATTTAAAATGGTCATATCATCCTACTGAGTATGCGCAATACAGACCCGACTTGTTAGGCTCGGGTGGAATTGAAAGTGCATTAAAAGATTATAACGGGCAAACCTACTGGCTTTCTGGTAATTTAAAATCATTTTTACCAAAAAAATCTAAATTCCCCGGTTGGCTAAATGTGGCAATTGGCTATGGAGCAGAAGGAATGTTAGGAGCTAATTCTAATCCGCCCGAACATAATGGTAAAGTTTTACCTGAATATCAAAGATACCGTAAATACTATCTTTCTTTAGATGTTGACCTTTCCAGGATTAAAACAAGGTCTCACTTTCTTAAATTCATATTTAATGTTCTGAACTTTGTTAAAATCCCTTTACCGGCCTTGGAGTATAATAAACTGGATGGGGTAAAGTTACATGGGTTGTATTTTTAACATACTTCAATTCTTTGGAGTAACGTGTGGCGCTATGCTGCGTACCGCATTTATTAGCACTGATTTCTCTGCTTAAAACCATATTAAATTATGAAACATAATGTTCAAATTTACAACAAATTGCGGTATGCAGTATGAGCGTGTGTTACCAAACGTAATTAATTATTTTTCTATCATTGAACTACAATTTTATCCATATACATTCCTTTGTCGGTAAAGACTCTAATTAGGTAAATTCCTTTGGAGTAACTTGTCAAGTCTATTTCTGATGAACCGTTTTTTGAAATTAATAACTCTCCCGAAAGACTTAATAAATCAAGTTTTTCAATATTTTCTCCAATTACCGAAAAAACACCTGATGACGGATTTGGATAAATATTAAATTCTTGAGTCGAAGGATCTGTAAATTCAGGGGTATCGGTTGTACAAATAATAAAATTAATATTACCTATATTTATTCCATAAGCACTTAAAGTTACTCCTGATGGTGGGAAAGGAAGTTCCCAAACGCAAATTTCTTCCAAATCAAAACACTCTCTTATTTCGATGTATGTTAGTTGAGTGTTATATGTCAAGTCGAGGCTGACAATGGGATTTAGACCACAACGGAAGAATTCAAGATTGATATTATTTGTTATATCAAGAGAACTTATATTATTATTGGAACAACCATAATAAGTCAATAATATATTATTTGAAATATCAGGATTTAATGATGGATTTGAATCTGCCCAAAGGGTTTTTAATAACAAATTATTTGTAACGTCTATGTTGGTTATATTATTAGAAACACAACCTACTGATTCTAAAACAGGATTATAACTAAAATCGAGGTTCTCCAGAATATTATAAGCACAACCTAAAACTTTGAGGTTATAATTATTGTCTAAATCAAGTGCAGATAGAGAATTATAGTCACAAAATAATCTTTCTAATCCGATAACGCCCGATAAATCAATCTCTGACAATTGATTTTTTGAACAATATATCCATGTCAAATTATTGCTGGATGGCAGTTGCAGCGATGAGAGCTGGTTCTCTTCGCACCAGAGTTTTTCAAGAAAAGTGTTGTTTGCAAGGTTTAAGTCAGTTAATAAATTGTTGTTACAGTTTAAATATTCAATTGAATCATTAGACGCTAATGATAGGTTAGATATTAAATTATCATCAAAACGCAAGTATTTTAATCGCAAATTTTGCGATAAATCCAAATTTGATATTAAGTTATCGTCGCAAATTAATTTATTGAGAGATAAGTTACTGGATAAGTCAATAGAGTTAATACTATTATCATGACAGGATAATTCTTCTAAATTAATACAATTACTTATGTTAATATTAATCAATTGATTAAAGTAACATGTTATTTTTTTT
Organism: Bacteroidales bacterium; assembly: GCA_016783885.1. GTDB lineage: Bacteria > Bacteroidota > Bacteroidia > Bacteroidales > JAADJA01 > JAADJA01. Next base: position 36,804 of record JADHVR010000020.1, on the reverse strand, counting down.
AGTTGTATGCACTGAGTTACGTTAAGGCTATCTAAAACGTTTACAGCACAATCAAGGATTTTTAAGTATGTATTGGATGATAAATCTAATGTTGAAATGGCGTGATTACCGCAATCCAGATATTCAAGATTAATAAATGCTTCAATTCCTGTTAAATCTGATATTATTTCCGTCCAAGAAAATAATGGTAATTCAGTCACTATTTCAGCTTCTGAATATTCTATTTCGCCATTATTATTTGAGTCAATACCCAATTCAATCAAAATTGCCTTGAAACTGGCATCTGGTATGTAAACAGTTTGACCTTGACTTAATAAAGAAATCAAAATTGTTATTAAAATTAAATGTAGTTTTTTCATAACCTTATGTTTTTGTTTTCATTTTATGTTTGGTAACTACTGTATATCCACACCTCTATTGTGTTTATTTTTACTTTGCCCATAGTTCCTCATTTTATTAAGTGGCTGTAAATTAGCGAAATGAAAAGTGTGGTTTTGCTTTGTCATGTTATTTATTGTGTTTATATAACTGTAAAAATACATTTTATTTTTTATAAAACATCAATATTGTTATAAATTTTTTCACCTGCATTATTCCTAAACTTTCGCTGTGCTGCGCTTGCAAAAGTTTAGGACTATCAAACATTAAACCTGATAAACATTAAATCCCCATCCTCAACAATATAATCTTTTCCCTCAAGTTTCATTTTACCGGCTTCCTTTACAGCATTTTCCGAACCGAGTTCAATATAATCTGTGTATTTAATCACTTCTGCCCTGATAAAACCACGTTCCAGGTCGCTATGAATCACTCCCGCAGCCTCCCGTGCGTTCATTCCATTTTTAATTGTCCATGCCCTGGCTTCTTTATGTGCGGCTGTGAAAAAGGACTGTAAATTTAAAAGGCTATATGCCGAACGAATCATTTTATTTACACCTGGTTCTGAAAGACCGGCATCTTCAAGAAATTCCATTCTGTCACCTTCGGTTTCCAGTTCAGAAATATCGGATTCAAGGGCGCCTGCTAAGATAAGAATTTCAGTTTTCCGGTTCTTTAATGCTTCCTTCACCTTTTCAACATACTTATTGCCCGACGCAGCCGAAGCTTCATCAACATTGCAAACATATATTACAGGCTTATCGGTTAACAAAAACAAATCGGACACATATTTTTTATCATTTTTTTCTATATCTATTGTCCTGGCATTCTGAAAATTTTCAAAATGATCCTTGTATTTATTTAAAACCTCTATGGCTCTTTTAGCATCTTTATCTCCCGATTTTGCAGTTTTTTCCATTCGCTGGATTTTACGCTCCACCATATCAAGGTCTTTAACCTGCAATTCAAGATCAACGATTTCCATATCCCTGACAGGATTAACCGAACCTTCGATGTGAGGAAGGTTCTCATCGTCAAAACATCTTAATACATGAATTATGGCATCTGTTTGTTGAATATCCATAAGGAATTTATTTCCTATTCCCTCGCCATGACTTGCGCCTTTTGCCAGCCCCGGTATATCCACAATTTCGACCGTTGCGGGCGTTACTTTTGCAGGTTTGACAAGCCTGGCAATTTCATAAAGCCTGTTATCAGGCACATCTACAATACCCAGGTTGGATTTTGAAGCGCTAAATGCAAAATTGCTTGTTTGTGCTTTAGTTTTAGATATACAATTGAAAATTGTTGTTTTGCCTGTATTAGTAATGCCGATGATGCCACATTTAAGAGCCATAAAATTAAATTTTAGAAATAAATTTTTTTACAAAGATATAAGATATATCAAAAAAAATAATACTTTTGCACCCCCGATTTTTTGAGTATTGTATAATCAATTCCGATTATGTACAGGGATTCCGGTAATCGGGGAGGAAGCCTGAACATACGGAATACAAAGTTTTTTGTTAATGTCAGAAGAAATTAAAGAAACCACAAATCCTGAAGTAGCCACTGAGATTACTGAGGATAAGAAATCAGAAGAAACCAAAGCAAACCAGGAAGCTGAGAAAAAGGTTGAAACAAAGGTTGAAACTGAAGATAAAAAAGAAGAGGAAGAGAAATCGGAAATAGTGAAAAAAGAAGAGGTAAAGGAAAAGGCTGAGGTTGAAGCTAAGACTGAGGCTGAAACTGAGGCTAAGGTTGAAACTGAGGCTAAGGCTGAGGTGAAGGTTAAGGAAGAAGAAAAAATTATAGATGAGGATAAGGCAAAAGAAGAACCGGATAAAAAAAAAGAAGAAGTAGTAGTAGAAGTAGAAGAAGTGAAGGTGGAAGCTAAAGAAGAAATAAAAATGGAAGAACCCGTTGAAACGAAACCTGAACATACCCCTTCTGCAACTACCGAACCACCTTCTTTCGATTGGGATTCTGTTGGAAAAAAACAAGATATCTACACACTTGATGAAAGGCAAAAGTTAGAAAATCTTTACGACAACACGCTGAAATCTATTGTTGAACATGAAGTACTTGATGGAACCGTTGTTTCAATGAGTAACAGAGAGGTTGTTGTAAACATTGGCTTCAAATCCGACGGAGTTATCCCTCTTAACGAATTAAGATATAATCCTGATTTGAAGGTTGGTGATGAAATTGAGGTTTACGTTGAAAACCAGGAAGACCCAACCGGACAATTGGTTTTGTCTCATAAAAAAGCCCGCATTTTGCGTTCATGGGAAAGAATTAACAAAGCTTACGATAAAGACGAAATCATTAATGGTTACGTAAAATGTCGTACTAAAGGAGGATTGATTGTTGATGTTTTCGGAATTGAAGCGTTCCTGCCCGGATCACAAATCGATGTAAAGCCAATCCGTGATTATGATGTTTTTGTTGATAAAACAATGGAATTTAAAGTTGTTAAGATAAACCATGAATATAAAAACGTTGTTGTATCACATAAAGCGCTGATCGAAGATGAACTTGAAGCACAAAAGATAGAGATTATGTCGAAACTTGAAAAAGGACAGGTGCTTGAAGGTACTGTTAAAAACATAACCTCGTATGGTGTATTCATCGATCTTGGAGGTGTTGACGGACTGATCCATATAACCGATCTTTCATGGGGCAGAATAAATCATCCTGATGAAATAGTTGAATTAGATCAGAAAATCAAAGTTGCTATTCTCGACTTTGACGATAATAAGAAACGGATTGCACTCGGGCTGAAACAATTAACCCCACATCCGTGGGAATCGCTTGATACAAATTTGAAAATCGGAGATAACGTTAAAGGAAAAGTTGTCGTTATTGCCGACTACGGTGCTTTTGTCGAAATTGCCGCCGGAGTTGAAGGGTTGATACATGTTTCGGAAATGTCGTGGTCGCAACACTTAAGGACTGCCCAGGATTTTCTCAAGGTTGGAGATGAAGTAGAAGCTGTAATCCTGACACTCGACCGTGAAGAGAGAAAAATGTCTCTCGGTATAAAGCAACTAATTCCCGATCCCTGGATCAACATCAAAGAAAAATATCCGGTTAACTCCAAACATACGGCTATCGTTCGCAACTTCACCAACTTCGGAATCTTTGTTGAACTTGAAGAAGGCGTTGACGGTTTGATCCATATTTCCGATCTTTCCTGGTCCAAGAAAATCAAGCATCCTGCTGAATTCACCAAGATAGGTGAAAATATCGAAGTTGTTGTGCTGGATGTTGATGAAGAAAACAGGAGGCTGAGCTTAGGACACAAACAATTAGAAGAAAACCCATGGGATGTATTTGAAACTGTGTTCACAGTTGACTCCGTTCATAAAGGAACTATTATAGAACTATTTGATAAAGGAGCCGTAATAGCATTGCCTTACGGAGTTGAAGGATTTGCTCCGAAACGCCACCTGGCAAAGGAAGACGAAGTCTTAGTAAAGATAGATGAAAGCCTTGACTTTAAAGTTATTGAGTTTTCAAAAGAAAACAAAAAAATCATCCTTTCGCATACAAAGGTATTACAGGATGTTAAGGCTGAAGAAAAAGCCAAAGAGGTTGTTAAAGCCAAGAAAGATGAAAAATCCACCAAAAGGGCAATTAAAAAAGTAAAGGATAGCGTTGAGAAATCCACACTTGGCGACATTGAAGCGCTTGCAACCTTGAAATCGGACATGGAACAGAAAGCTAAAGCTAAACTTGAAAAAATGGCAAAAGAAAAGAAAGGCAGAGCAAAAAAAGAGGAGACAAAAGAAGAGGGGACAAAAAAAGAGGAGATAAAGAAAGAGGAGACAAAGATAGAGGGGACAAAAAAAGAGGAGATAAAAAAAGAGGAGACAAAGAAAGAGGGGACAAAAAAAGAGGAGACAAAAAAAGAGGAGATAAAAAAAGAGGAGACAAAGATAGAGGGGACAAAGAAAGAAGAGACAAAGAAAGAGGATGAAGTTAAAAAATAACATTCAGGATATCCAAATAAAAAAATCCCTCTGTAATGAGGGATTTTTTTTATTCGTTAATTGCTCATCGCTTAAATAAGTCTAAGTTTTCATTATTTTTACAATCTAAAAGAATTATAATGACTTTTAAAATTACTATATTAGGGAGCAATTCTGCCATACCTACAATCAAACGGAATCCGACAGCACAATTAGTCAATCACAACGAAAGGTTTTTTCTTGTCGATTGTGCCGAAGGAACACAAGTCCAGCTTAGAAAATATCATATCAAAATTCAGCGTATCAACCATATTTTCATCAGTCATCTTCATGGAGATCATTTTTTCGGATTAATCGGAATGATCTCATCCATGCATCTGCTTGGCAGAAACAAAGAATTACATGTTTATGGTCCGCCCGAATTAGAAAATATAATTAACATGCAGCTTCAGGCTTCCCAAACAGAATTGATTTACCCATTGATATTTCATCCCTTTAACCCTGATGTTCACGATACAATTTATGAAGATGATAAGTTAACTGTTAAAACCATTCCGCTAAATCACCATATTCCAACCTGCGGTTTTATTTTTAAAGAAAAAAAAGCAAAAAGAAAACTTAGAAAAGACGTAATAAATAACTTAGATATTCATGTTGATGAATTTGTTAAGATTAAAAACGGTGCTGACTTTATTGATGATGGCGGAAAAGTTTATGAAAATAAAGAATTAACATACCCGCCTCCTCCGCCCCGTTCGTATGCCTATTGCTCCGACACTGCTTATCATGAGCCTGTTATACCGTATATTAAAGATACTGATTTACTTTACCACGAAGCTACTTTTATGCACGACAAAGCTGATGTAGCGGCTGAGAAATTCCATACAACAACGATAGAAGCTGCCACAATTGCACTTAAAGCTCATGTTAAAAAACTACTTATCGGGCATTTTTCAACTCGATACGAAACCACTGACCCCATGCTGCAAGAAGCAAGGACTGTATTTATAAATACTGAAGCTGCTGTTGACGGGCAAGTTTTTGAAGTTTGATAAATATTTTCTCATTTTTACACTAACGCATCATAAAGTATTTCAACAGGATGCAACGCTTTTCTCCCTGTTCCGTCTTTTATTTGTTGCCGGCAACTAATACCAGGTGCAGCAATAATTGCAGATTCGTCTGTTTTCCTGATTTCGGGGAACAGCACTAATTCTCCCACTTTCATCGATAGTTCATAATGTTCTTTTTCGTAACCAAATGAACCTGCCATACCGCAACAGCCCGATTTGATCTCCTCAACTTCATAGTTTTCAGGTAAAGAAAGCATTTTTTTTGTAGGCTCTGTGGATGCAATTGATTTTTGATGGCAATGACCGTGCAGTCTAATTTTTCTTGCTTCTTTTGTGAATTGATCTTTTGTAATGTTGCCCTTATCAATTTCCTGCGCAATAAACTCATCAAACATCAAAGCAGATTTCGCCAATTTGATTGATGCTTCTTTCAGATCTTTATCCACTAAATCGGGATATTCATCCCTGAAAGTAAGTATGCCCGAAGGTTCAATGCCAATAAGTGGTGTTTTATCTGTAATAATATCCTTTAGCAAGGTAACATTTTTATTTGCAATTTTTTTTGCTTTCCTTATCAATCCTTTAGAAAGGAAAGTTCGTCCGCTAATGGTATGTTCAGGCACTTCCACCCTGTAACCGAGTTTCATCAGAATTTTAACAGCCTTTATTCCTATTTCGGTATCGTTGTATTTGGTGAATTCATCGATAAATAAATATATTGTCCGCAACCCTGTCTGGGTTTGCAACCCAGACAGGGTTTTCCGTAAGGTATATTTATAAAAAAGTGGTATACTCCGCTGCGGTGCAAATCCCAGAATTTTTTTAATAAGCCCGGAGGTAAAACTATTGGTCAGTAAAAAATTCGTTATCGAAGGCAGGATTGCTCCTATCCTGTTTATTTGACTTATATAGGCTGTCGCCTTCGTCCTGAGCGGAATACCGTTTTTATCATAATAATACTGGAGCGCTTCTGCTTTTAATTTAGTCATATCCACTCCCGAAGGGCATTCCGATTTACAACCTTTGCAGGAGAGACACTGATCAAGAACTTCATAAATTTCTTTATTGTCGAATGGATTTTTTTGGGTTGAATTAGTTAAAATCTCTCTTAAAGTATTGGCTCTTGCCCTTGTGGTATTATTTTCATCCCTTGTTGCCTGGTAGCTCGGACACATAGTTCCGTCAAAAACCTCCGACTTTCTGCAATCACCTGAACCGTTGCATTTTTCAACACTTCTCAAATAACCAAAATCTGCCGAAAAATCAAAAACCGATTTTATTTCTTTGGTAAGCTGCCCGGGTTTGTACCTCAATGAAGTGTTCATTTTGGGTGTGTCAACAATTTTTCCCGGGTTAAAGATGTTTTCAGGGTCCCAGGCGGTTTTGATCTGTTTTAGCAAATCATAGTTCTTCTCCCCTATTATCAAAGGAATAAACTCACCTCTTAGTCTGCCATCACCATGCTCACCGCTGAGCGAGCCTTTATATTTTTTTACCAGTTTTGCAGTTTCGTATGCAATAGTATAAAAAAGTTCTGTATCATTTTTATCCTTAAGGTTCAGAACCGGACGCAAATGAAGTTCTCCCGTATCGATGTGCGCATAATACACACAACTCAATTTATACTTCAGAAGTAATTTATTAAAATCAGCGATATAATCCGGAAGATCGACAGGTCGAACAGCAGTATCTTCAACAACGGGAACAGGCTTAGCATCGCCGGGAATATTAGAAAGCAAACCAAGACCGCCTTTCCTCAGCGCCCACACCTTTGGAATGTCCTCTCCAAACAAAACAGGAAAATGATAACCATAATCTGCTTTACGCATTTCCTTTCCCATTTCCGAAGTCACCTTCAGAACCTCCTCTTTTGTTTCTTTGGCAAATTCAGCAATGAGCATAGCAGCAGGCTTTCCCTGTATAAAAAACCTGTTCTTACTCAGTTCTATACTGGATTTACTCTGCTCCATAATCACATCATCCATTAACTCAACTGCGCAGGGACTATATTTCAGGACAATAAGATTACCTTTTAAAGCATCTTCAAGACTATTACAATGTAAACAAACCAATCCTTTGACCGGAGGCGGTAATGGATCAAGACTTAATTTAATTTCTGTAATAAAAGCCAAAGTTCCTTCCGAGCCGGCTATTATTTTTGAGAAATTAAATTTTTCTCCCGAATTAGTAAAGGGTTCTGTTTCGAGAAGAAGATCAATAGCATAACCCGTATTTCTCCTTATGATAGACTTATCCGGAAACTGCCTTCGAATTTCTTCCAGGTTTTCCTGGTCGGACAGGATTGAACGTATATTCCTGTAAATATCTCCTTCTAAAAATTTAAGTTTGCATTTTTTATTAAATTGTTCTTTTGTGACTGGCCCGAATTCCGTTTCCGTTCCGTCACTCAGAACCATTTTTACTGAAATAGTATGATCCCTTGTACTTCCATAGATTAAGGAATGTGCACCACAAGAATTATTACCTACCATCCCTCCTATCATGCACCTGTTGGAAGTGGATGTTTCCGGGCTGAAAAACAATCCTATAGGTTCAAGGATTTTATTAAGCTCATCCAAAACTACTCCCGGTTCAACTCTGACCCATTTTTCAATTTCGTTGATCTTAAGAATACCTGTCATATATTTTGAAACATCGACAACAATACCTCCACCAACAACCTGCCCGGCCAGTGAAGTCCCGGCAGTACGGGGAATAAGAGAAGTATTATGCTTTTTAGCAAATATAACCAGCGCTTTGATATCATCGGTATTTTTCGGGCGGGTAACAGCTAAGGGCATCTCCATATAAGCTGATGCATCAGTGGCATAAAGAAGTCTTGTGTGGTGATCAGTAAAAATATCACCCTCAAAAACCGATTTTATTTCATTCAGGTCTTCCGATATGGTTTTGTAATTTTGCATAATCAATGCAAAAATAAGACACTTAATAGTAATTAGTAATAATTAAATGTATTAATAATGCACTACAAAGGATACGGAAAACATACACAGGAAGAACTGGAACAGATAATCGATGAGCTTCAGAATGAAAAAACAGACCTGGAATTCACATATAAAAAAGAGCATGCGATGCTTAATGAGTTAACCCAGCTTATAAGAGACATCTATTATGCTGCTAAAGGCTTTGAAAACGATAAAGAGTTGAAAGCAGAAGATATAGCGAGAAATATCAGCAAAAATATAGAGATGTTTTCAAGGCAGTATGGGTTTAGGTTGTGATTTACGATTTTAAAATCTATACTGAAACGCATCCGTACGGACTATTTTCGTGTAAACTAACTGAATGGTTTAGTGCTGTTTGTTTCTTTATCTGTTTGCATTCCTATTCAGTGTCAGTTTAAAATCAAGAAGAGCCTCCTGCCGGACTTGAACCGGCGACCTGTTCATTACGAGTGAACCGCTCTACCAACTGAGCTAAAGAGGCTTGATCAACAACCGTTACTCCTTTAATCAAGGAGAACGCGAAATTAATTAATTCTTTTAATATCAAAATTAAAAAAAACCTGTCTTAATATAACGGAGCTTTTATTGTTGTTGGGTAGATATGGCTAAAAACAACACACCGGATTACTGGAGAGAATTTTTAAAATAGATTAGTTCAATAATTTGTATTTTTGAAATAACCAATATTTATACAAGTTACTGGGATTTGGAATATAAATTTAAACAAATATGTAGAATTTTATTATCTTTGTTTTATTCTATTAATCTTAAAAATTCCTAACATGAAAAATTATGTATCTATCCTTTTTATTATAATAATATTTGCAAGCTGTACAAGAGACCCCAGAGAATCTGTCATTGCAGCCTATGAACAAACAACAGGGGATACAAAAACAGATTTAAGTTTAAAAGTTCTTGAAATTATTGATTTAGGATATGTTATTGCTCAAGACAGTTTAGATATTTTAATGCCTGAATTTATTGAAAAGAGAGATAAAAATATAGAAACACTAAAGCAAAGCATAAAAAGGGATGAGGAGCAAATACAAGATTATAAAAATTCTGGAAAAAAGTATGGACTTTCAAATAAATCAATGATTGAAATGTATGAAAATTTAATTGAAATTAGCAAAAATTTAATTAATATTTACCAAACTGATTGTAAAGGTTCATTTTTGGAATGGCATTATAATCGAATCTCAGAATTAAAAAAAGATACATCGAGAGTATTATTTAATAAAACAAAAGTCTCATATTCCATAAAAAATCCTTTATTAAACTATGCTAAACAGGAAATAACAAAAACTTATATGTTTACTCCTGATAATGACAGTATATTAGGAGTAATAGATTAAGTATATTAGTATAATTCAATCCATTAAACAAACAAAAAAATCATGCAAGCAATAAATGAAATATTTGGTTTTATTGGAATTATCATATCTATAATTCTAATATTAGTCTTTTTTGTAATGTCTTCAAATCTATCTAAGATTAAAAATGAGTTAAGAACTATCTCACGTTTATTAATTCAAATGGGTGAGAAAACCGATTCATTTAATAAATATACTTGTAATAACTGTGGTAAAGAATTTTACAGAAAAAGGCGTGTTTGTCCTTATTGTAAAAAGCCTGTAAAATATTAATAGATTTGCTTTTAAATAGTTGTTATTATATCATAAATAAAAAATCAGGAAATTTGTCAAAATATTTATCAAACCAGTTCGATATGAAAAGAATTATTCTTGTGCTGACTATTCTCCCTGTATTTCTGTATTCACAAAATAATTCAGAATTAAACCCAAATGATTTTAAGGATACTCTTATTCTTAAATCGGGTGAAATATTTGTCTGTAATATAAATGAAAACAAACACGAAATAATAAAGAAGACTAAACTGAATTGTAATTATATTACTGAGGAAGGGTATTTGGGGCTTAGGCAAGTTCCCAAGTCAATTATTGAAGAAATTAAAGACTGGAGATATGATAAAGCATTTCTAACGCAATATAAACAAACGGAAAAAATTATTTTATCCTATCAGGGAGTTGTAAAGGTTGAGGGTGCTAACAAAAATCAACTTTATTTGAGAGGCAGAAAGTGGTTTTTTGAGTCATTTAAAGAATCAGAAGAAGTATTAGAGATTTCTGATAAAGAATCAGGTGAATTGGCTGGAAAGGGCACTTTTAAAGTTTACTTTGGCAATTATGATGGAGGTTATGTTAGATATGATATTATTCTTGAAATTAAAGAAAGTAGGTATAGGTTTACATTTAAAGATTTTAAACATACATTTTCTCAACATAACTATGGTCATGGACTAATTACAAATGATAAATATTGCCCTTATGAAAGTCTTACTAAAACATATGGGAAAAAATTAGCGAATAAGAATTGGCAGCAAATAAAAGTTGATATTGAAGAAAATGTCTATTATCAAATTGTATCAATATTACGTTTTATGGAGCAATATGAAAATGATGAGGATTGGTAAATAATGTTAAATAAACATGAAAAAACTGCCAGTGTAAGCCTTCAAACTAATTAAGAGTATTAAAATAAGAGAGGGAAGAAGGTTGATAAAATCATTTCAACTATTTGAATGGTAAGGCTTGTGAGAAATAACCCCATAACAATTTCAATAATATATTTTTTACTTTCCAAACCAGAAAGTAATAATTTCAAAAACCCATTTTTAGCACTTCAAAGAGGGTATAATATAAGAAATTGTCCACATTTTGTCCCCCGTTCTTTTCTTAAAACATTTTCAATACTTATTATCAAATATTTATAAAATAACTTGACTTTTTGTATAGAAAATTTACTAATTTTGAGGGATAAACTTTCAAATCAAATATTAACTTTATAATTTAATGAATCATGAAAAGACATATTTACTTTATCCTTATTACAATTTCGCTAAACTCATTCGGACAAACTTTTGGACTTAATAAAGAGACCAATCTTCTGACTTATGAAGAAATAATAAACATCGACAGTATGAAAGCTGAAGACATTTACAAAAAAGTAAAGGAATGGGCAATTCTGTCTTTTAGAAACTCAGAAAAAGTTATTGTAGGTGAAAATAAACCCACACTATTAAAAGCGACATTCATACAAAAGTATTTTAATGGAATGGGTGTATATGCAGATTACTATAACACTATAACTATAAAAATCAAAGATGGAGCAGTTAAGATCATTATTGACGACATGAGAATGACAAGTGGTTACAAAGTTGAAGGAACAGTCTACAAGAAAGATGGAACATTAAGAACAGGAAATACTTACCAAAAGATATACGAGGACATAGAATTTAAATGTAAAGGATTAATAAAAGACCTTACAAATTTTTTGTCCAAAGAGGACGTCTGGTAAAATGAACTACCGCCAACATAAAGCAAGGGATTATTCTGCGAAGCAGCATTAATCTCTTGCTTTGTAGTAGGTAACCGGGCATTCCCGTTCAGTATCAGTTTACATACCGATTAGATAAAGTATGGAAAGATAATCGAACGGACTCCACCTTATATTAGACATACTAAACCATTACTTGACATACCAGAAATTGAAAAAAATAATGAACGCTCCACAACAAATAATTATAAAACGTAGCCAAAGCTATATTTAACATAATACATGTTACTGTAAAAGCCCCTTTCATCCTCAATGGATAAAGACTTTCACACGTTTATCTTTTATTTAAAGTGGAAATAAATATCCGTTGAATACTTTCCGACACGAAGATGACTGGCATTAACAACCTTTGTTGCATCCTCAACCTGGTTTTTGTCATCGTGGCGATAGTTTATAACAACCACTTCAATCCTATAATTCTCTTTCTTGTTTAACTTTAAAATAAAAACCTTTACTGTGCCCTCGCTGTTCGCAATCGACATAACTCTGGATAATTTTTCAGCATCCTCAACTATATGCCTATGATGCCAAACTCCCAACGAATCTAATATCGGATTAACTTCATATTCAAATTTTCCTAAAAGACTATTTGCAATATCTGAATCAGTTACTTGTGAAAATGCAAATAATCCATTAAGCATGACTAATAATGCTACTATAAATTTTTTCATTTATAATAATTTTGGTTAGTAAATAAAGTATCAAATATAAGGATAAATTTCATATTCACTAATGAAAGATAAATTAAATCACAAGGCAACATTTAATAAAAGATATTGCCTTGTGTGAACTTTTAACCTTATTACCATAAAGTAATACAAAGATAATTTATTAATCAACACAGCTAAAAAAGAGTGAGTTTTAGAAATTGTCGGGTAAATATCGGGCAATAAAAAAAGGTTTAATCTGTATATCAACTGACTAATCCTTTTAATTGTCGGGGTGAGAGGATTCGAACCTCCGACCTCGTCGTCCCGAACGACGCGCGCTAACCGGGCTGCGCTACACCCCGAAAAAGTGAGTGCAAAGATAGTTATTACACTTTTAAATATAAAAAAATTATTTGAATAAATCGGGGATTCAGCTATCCATTATTCTTCCTCCGCTTCCCAGCCATAATCGAAATATTCCCAGTTAAAATCATCACCATTAATATTCACTACAAGAAATCCTTCTTCCATGCCATGTCCAGTACCCTTCCACCAACGGGCACAGACTGCTCCGGCGGTAATAAAATGTGTTCCCTGCACATAAATATCTTCAAGAAAATGTAAATGTCCCTGCAATACTAATTTCAAATTATAATCCTTAAAAAGTTCAAGCACTTCTTTTGAATTAGTTATTACAAGGCTTTCACTATTAGGTTCGAGCGAACCATAAAAAATTTGCATATAGGATGTAATAAAAGGAATATGAACACTAACAACAATCGGAGTTGAGTGATTTGACTTTTCCAAATCGGATTTTATCCATTCCATTTGCTCGTCGTCAACTTTCCCGATATAACTGCTTTCGTCGGTGTCTTCAACTGAATCTAATATAAGGAAATGCCAGCCTTTATGATCGAATGAGTAATATCTTTTACCAATCCTGTTTTCATACATTTTTTCACCATATTCCGGGTGATTTTTCTCAACCCCGCTTTTTTCATAAATCCCGAATACTTCATGATTGCCCATTGTATTATAAACAGGCATATTGAAACTCTTAACGGTTTTCTCATATAAATTATAAAGTAAATCTGCTCTTTGATAATTCTGCCCTAAAACATCCATAACCAAATCGCCGCCGGTAATAATAAAATCCGGATTGAATTTATTAACAGAATCGATTGCCTGCCGGAAACCTTCAACTGCATTTCGTTCGGGCTGTAAATGGATATCTGTCATAAAAACAAATGTAAAAGATTCGTTATCTTCCGATTGGGTTGTAACATTGCCGGAGTTGCAACTAATAAAAAACCAAATCAGACCGAAAATGACCAATGATTTTTTTATTGAACTAAAATTTTTCATCTTGTAATAATAAACGGATTTCTTAAACAAAAGTAAACAATAACTATATGAGATATATTAATTTTGTCAAATATGAGTAAAAAAATATTTTTATTTAAAATAATTTTTAAATTTGCACATCATTAAAAATCTATTGTTATGGTAAACAACATCATTAAAGTCCTGTTATTAGTCGTTATCGTAGTTTTAGCTTATTTTGTTGTAGAAAGTATAATGAAGCCCGTTCGATTCAATAAGGCAGTGGATATAAGAAGCAAGGCAGTTATTCAGAATTTGGTTGATATCAGAACTTCTGAGATGGCATTTAAAATAATCAATGGTAAATATACTTCCAGCTTCGACACTTTGATCGACTTTCTTCAGACCGGCGAAATTCCTGTTGTAAATATAATTCCCGATCCGGAGGATACAACATTTACAAAGACAATCCGTGACACAATCGGCTACATTCCGGTTATTGATTCTTTATTTAATGACAGGGAAAATTATAATGTAGATCATATTAAATATATACCTTACACTGATAATGTAATGTTTGACTTGGATGCCGGAGTGATTGAAAAAGGCGGTGTTAATGTACATGTTTTTGAAGCACAAGCTCTTTATGATATTATTTTAAAAGGATTAAACGAACAAATGGTAATTAACCTCATTGCCGGTAAAGAACAAATAGAAAAATATCCTGGAATAAAAGTCGGCTCAATGACAGAAGCCTCCATCGATGGTAACTGGGAGTAATTCAATGTGGTCTGATGCCTGACCAAATAATTAAGATCGTTAATAAATATGATGAAGCTTTAAATAAAGCTGATTCTGAAAAATATAAATTATCCATTCAGCTCTCCTTGGATGGATTTTCATTTTGTATTTTCGACGAAAAGACAAACAAATTTCTTTCAATAGAGTCAATAACTATTGAAAATCCAAATCGGGTTGATATTTTTTGTTCTTTAATAAAACAGTTTTTTTCAGCACATTCGTGGCTAAATCTTAAATTCAAATCTACAAACATTATTTATGAAACTCAAAAATCAACTTTAATTCCATCACCTTTATTCGATGAAGCCGAAAAAAACACGTATTCGGATTTTAATTTTACCCCCGAAGAAGACCACTGTGTTTATTACGATAAGCTGATCAGTCTTGATGCATTTAACCTTTATACTGTTCCGGTTCAATTAAAGAACACATTAAATGAATTGTTTCAGGATCATAAGCTTCTGAGCCATTCCGGTTCTTTAATAGAAAGTTTATTGATTTTATATAAAAACCTTCCTGTACAAAAAAGAGTTTTCGTGAATGTAAGGAAATCAAACTTAGACATTGTTATAACAGAGGGGAAAAAACTTCTGTATTTCAATTCGTTTACTTACACGACAAAAGAAGATTTTATTTATTACGGGATCTTTGTATTGGAACAGCTTAACCTTAATCCGGAAGAAATTGAATTAATATTCTCAGGCTTTATTAACAAAAATACTGAGCTTTTCGATATCGTATATAAATATGTAAGAAATGTACAATTTCCGAAGTTGACAAATACATTCAGATACAGTTATATATTTAATGATATACCTTCACATTATTATTTTAATCTGTTAAATATCACGCTGTGCGAATTATAAGCGGAAAAAATAAAGGAAGAAAGATTACAGCTCCGGGGAATCTGCCGGTCAGACCAACCGCCGATATGGCTAAAGAAAGTCTGTTTAATATCCTGAACAATCATGTAAATTATGAAGATTTAAATGTACTCGATCTGTTTGCTGGAACAGGAAATATATCTTATGAATTTGTTTCGCGGGGAAGTAAATCTGTTACTGCTGTTGATAATAACCCGAAATGTACCGGCTTTATTAATCAAACTGCTAAAAAACTCAATTACGATAATCTATATGTGATCAGTTTGGATTACAGGGTATTTTTGAAGCATACGCCTAATAAATGGGACCTGGTTTTTGCCGACCCGCCCTATAATATGGAAGGCATTGAAGAAATTCCTTTCCTGGTTTTTGAAAAAGATATATTAAATAAAAATGGCTGGCTAATAATTGAACATTCTAAAAATATTGATTTTTCAGATTATTCCGGCTATTTTGACCATCGGGTTTATGGCAGAGTTACTTTTAGTTTTTTCAGGCAAAACCTTTAAAATTTTAAAAAAATCATACTCGCCTTTGTTTTTTTAGAATTAATATCTACTTTTGCACTCCTTTTTTAAATACCTGTTAATAAACAAGTAAAATAAATATTAAAATTATGGTAAATCAGTATGAAACCGTTTTCATTATGACTCCCGTTTTATCTGAAGATCAGATAAAGGAAACGGTTAACAAATTTAAAGACTATCTAACAAAAAAGGGGGCTGAAATAGTTTTCGAAGATAACTGGGGTATGCGTAAGCTTGCCTATCCTGTCCAGAAAAAATCAACAGGATTTTATTACCTTCTTGAGTTCAATGCAGAAGGAAATATTATCCGGAATTTTGAAGTTGCTTTCAAACGTGATGAAAAAATTTTACGTTTCTTAACAGTCAAGCTTGATAAACATGCTGTTATTTACAATGAAAAGAAACGCAAGAAAGCAAAGGAAGAAAAAAAAGTTGAAGCATAATTATTAACAAATTAAAACTTTAAAAAAATGGCTCAGTCAAATTCAGACATTAAATATTTAACCCCTATTGCGGTAGATACAAAAAGAAAAAAATACTGTCGTTTCAAAAAAAGTAAGATTAAATATATCGACTATAAAGATCCCAACTTTTTAATGAAGTTTGTAAATGAACAAGGTAAGTTATTACCTCGAAGAATTACCGGAACTTCAACTAAATATCAGAAAAAAGTTGCCCAGGCAGTTAAAAGAGCAAGGCATATTGCATTAATGCCTTATGTTGGAGATTTATTAAAATAAGGAGGTAATTATGGAAATTATTTTAAAACAGGATATTCGGAGCCTTGGCTATACCAATGATATCGTTAATGTTAAAGCCGGTTATGCCAGGAATTATTTGATTCCGAAAGGTTATGCAATTGCTGCAACAGAAACCAACAGAAAAATTTTAGCAGAAAACCTGAAGCAAAAATCCTTTAAAGAGGAAAAGATCAAAAAAGAAGCTGAAACACTTGCCAAAGCCCTTGATGGGATAACAGTAAAAATAGGAGCTAAAGCAGCCGAAACAGGTAAGATATTCGGCTCGGTTAACAATATACAAATTACTGCTGCTATTAAGCAGCAGTTCAACTACGATATTGACAGGAAGAAAATTATTGTTGACGGTGAGCATATCAAAGAATTAGGCACTTACTCTGCCGAGGTGAATTTACATAAAGACATAAAAGTAAATATCAGTTTTGAGGTGTTTGCCGAGTAAAACAAAGTATTACATACATAAAATATGAAAACCCGGAGCCAATTGGTCCGGGTTTTTCATTTCAGGTCGATTTTTGTGGAAAGTAAAAAACTGTAGATACTTAGTAGAAAAAGTCTCTAACAGTAGCTATTTGGTAAAATCATCATCTTTATTTATCATACTTATCTCTTTGTTGTCGTTTCCAATTTCTTTTTTAGTATTATTATTAAAAAATTTACTTTCTGAAATATTTAATTCGGTAATTAATTTTATAAGCAATATCATAACAACTATATATAATAAAATATAAATTGTTGGTTTTACTGATAATTCAACCGATAATAAATATTTCTTTATTAATTTCATCAACCGTAATTATTTTATTTATTTACGTCGGTGAAAATATTGAAACTTTTAAAAGAAAATATAGCAGAAAACCACTAGAAAAAAAAATAGCAGAAAACTACTATTTTTTATTGAGGAAAGTTTAGTCTGAGTTTTAAACTTCTTAGTCCAATAATCCATTTTCCATAGCCCACCTGATCAACCCTGCTGAATTTTTAGCACCTGCTTTGGAAATTAAATTTGAGCGGTGAGTTTCTACAGTATGAAAACTTACGTGTAACTTGTCTGCGATTTCCTGGCTATTATATTCAAAACTTATCAATCTCAGGATTTCCTTTTCCCTTCCAGTCAATTTGGGAAAAAGCGGATCGAATTGACTTTGATTTATTTCACGCTGCAGAATATTAATCGAAAGTCTGTCGCTAAAATAAGTTTCACCCCGATACACTTTTTTTATTGCCTTTATAAGTTCATCTTTACTGGTGTCTTTTAATACATAACCTGATGCTCCGTTTTTAATCATTCGTTTTACAAAACGTTTTTCATCAAACTGTGAAAGCGCAATAATTTTTATATCAGGATATTTTTTAGAAACAATTTTGGAACAATCAAGCCCATCCATTTGAGGCATATTGATGTCCATAAGAATAACATCAATTTTTTGTTCCTTCAAAATCTTCAGTACCTGCAAACCATTATAAGCTTCCGCTACAATTTTAATATCACTAACATCTTCAAGAGTAGTTTTAATTCCGTCAATTAATAGCTGGTGATCGTCTGCAATAAGTACTTCAATCATGGGCTTTATTATTTCCGGTGCAAAAATACAAAAAATGAATAAAATACAAAAAGCCCGTATTACACCTTTTTTTAAAAAAGTTAATTATTGTCTCTATTATGATAAGATTTTAATTCTCCGTCAAAGGGATCTGAATTAAATAGACGGTTCCTTTACCTGGTGATGATTCAATGGATAAATTACCACTCAGAAAATCAATCCTGGACTGTATGCTTGTTAAACCAATGGATTTTGATTGTAATTTTTCATTTACAATAAATCCCTTACCATTATCGGAATACTGAATATTCAACTGCTCGGAAAGGTAATTAATAGTAAACGATATGTTGGTTGCTTTTGCATGTTTCAATGTATTATTCACCATCTCCTGTACGATCCTGTAAAGCATGATTTCGGTATTTTCAGGGAGGCGTTCTCTGTCTCCGCTAATTTGTATTTCTGCAGTAAGTCCGTGGCTTTCGTCTAATTGCTCGAATAAATCTTCAAGTGCTTCATTTAAACCGAATTTTGTTAATATACCCGGCATCATGTTATGGGATATCTTCCGCACATCTCCCGATGCCTGTTCCAGTAATTTTGTGGCTTTATGGATGAGGTCTTTATTTTCAGGACTTTTATCACTTATTGTTGTAAAATGCATTTTTGCTGTGGATAACAATACGCCCAAACCGTCGTGCAGTTCTTTCGCTATACGCTTGCGTTCTTCTTCCTGTCCTTCCACAATTGATCTGGCGGCGAGCAATTTCTTTTCTTCTTCTAACTGCCTGATCTTTTGTTCTGCAATAATTTTATCCTTCCTGGCTTTATGACGATAAAAAACAAACAATAACAACACTATTACAACCAAAGCCGATCCACCTGCCAGGTACATATTCCGCTGGTTTGTCTTTTTTCGCAAATTCAGGTCTTGTTGAAGGTTCTCGTTTTCCAATGCCAGAATGCGGGCTTCGTTCTTCTCTTTTTCGTATTTCAGTTGCAGGTCGGCAATTATCCCTGATTTTTCTATGTTGAAGATAGTGTCTTTTAATTCTATGTATTTGTTTTGGTATTCAAAAGCTTTTTTGTAGTTTCCTAATATTTCGTAAGTTTTATAAATATTATTGTAAACCAATAATAAATCATCTTTTGCTTTTATTTCTTTTGCAATGGTCAAACATGTATCGTAAATTGCCAAAGCCTTTGTAAATATTTTTAATCTTTCAAATACTACAGCCTCGTTTATTAAAACAGATAATATACCTTCTTTACTTCCTGTTTCTTTAAAGTAATCTTTTGCTATCTTATATACTTCAAGAGCCTTTGAATAATTCCCTTTTGCTGTATATAAAGCGCCAATATTTGAATTAATAAATCCCAGACCAACCTTATTATTGATTTTTTCGTAATATTCAATACCTTTGTTAAAATGTTTTATTGCCTCACCATACTTTTCCTCCCCAAAAGCAACCATTCCCAGGTTATTGAATGCTAAACCTATTTGCCGGATATTATTATATTTTTTATTTATTTCAATGCTTTTAAAAAAGTTGCTTTTTGCTTTATTGTATTCTCTGATTTCCAGGTACACCTTTCCTAAATTTATTGCCCCGCTTGCCAATGCCTGCTCATATCCTATCGCCTCCGATAATTTAATTAAATTCAAGTAACAAGAAACTGCAGAATCATAGTCAGCTCTCTGATAATATATAATTCCTATTGAATTATAAGATATTGCAATTCCTTTTTTATCATTGACTTTCATTAGTAACGACAGAGCTTTATTATGAAAATCCAATGCTGTTGAAAGAAACCCTTGCTTTCGCAGGATCATTCCGTATAAATTATAATTATATCCAAGTCTTTTTATATCATTAATTGAATCACTAAGCTGTATGGCAATATTATTTATATAAATAGCGGAGTCGAATAAACCTTCATAAGTATGAGTATAACATTTTTCATACAAAACATCTATTTTCCCGGGAATATAATTTAGCCGGGTTGACAAGTCATAAGCTATATCGGAGTATTTTTTAGCTTGCTCAATATCAGAATTTTTGTATTCTTTTATTAATTCTAATAAAATAATCACTTTATTAGAATCATTTTCCTGTATTGCTAATAATCTTTGCAGACTATCAACTTTTATAGCAGACTGGCTGTTCGAAGAAAATGTAAAAATACAAATCTGTAACAGTAAAATAGCTGCAATTCTCAAAAGTATCAGATTATATTTTTTTATTTGCAACACAGTGCTATTATTATTATATGAATTGTCTAAACAAACACCACCTTCAAAGCTGGTGGCGTTTTAAGTTTAATTAAATATATCCTATCAGCCCAACTCTGCATTTTCTGAAGCCAATGTTGATGAACCTCCTTCACCACCTTCTCCCGTACCAATATTAACCACAACATCGTGTGGATTCCCGTCCCAGTTAAACTCATGTTCATACTCTTCCTGGCGTGCACTTGTCTGGCTTACATCATTTCCAACACTATAACGTATATAAGTAGTGTCACCTACCGTTGAAGGATCTCCTGGGCGAAGAGTTAATTTCTTTTCGGCTGGTACCCAAACAACAAAACAAGATTTCAGTTTTTCAGGTCTCGATGTTGTCTTGTACAAATAAGAATAAGGCTTGTAATTGTTCATAATTTTAAATTTTAAGTTAAACAAAAAAATAAGTAAGACGCCTTTCGTTTATATTAATTTTGGTACTAAATTAAATATTTTAATGTATTTTTCAATATAAAAATTTCTATGGCATGCCGTATGATGCGCTGATATACCATGTGCCATTCAAAATAATTAAATAAATAATCCAATAAATTGAAGCTAATAGCAATACTAATGGATAATAATATTTTAAATTTTCTGATTTTAAATTAAAGTACAGTCTGACTTTTTTCAAATTAATCAGAAAAGAAGCCCCAATTAAAAATAAAGAATAAATCGATACAACAATATAAACAGTTATTATACTTGTTGGTTTTCTAAAAAAGAATCCTAAAAGTACTTCAAAAAGTCCGATAAAAAAAAGTGATTGAATAGCAATCCAGCCAATATTTTTTCTTTTAACAATGCCAAAACTAACTAATAATACTAAAGCCCAAAAATAAATATAAGGTAAAGCTGATTCTTTGTATTTAATAAAATCTATACCCGGATATTTCGTTTCTGCTTCATAAGAAGTTGGAAGACGAAAAAAATCAACAATTTGAATAACTAAAAAGGTAATTGCTATACAAAAAAGGATAACTCCTATTACTTTAAAAACAACCTTACTTTTCATAACAATTCTATATCTGAATTTTCCTTTGCATTCACTTTTATTCCTTTTACCCACTCAGGTATATTCTTAAATCTGAACACTACATCCACTTCCATCTCAACATCTGTTAATTCATCTTCAGTAGTAGTACCCAAAACAAAATCAAATTCATAAATGCCATCTGCAGGCGGACTTTCATAATCTTTTGCAGAAACAAGCACAGGTGCCAGGAGTTGATTGAGTTCTGCAATTCCGGTAGCCTTTATTGCCAGCAAATCAGGCTCTGTTCCCCCTTTAACTATTTTTATATTTTTAACAAATCTTACCCAATCTTTCATTATGGCATAAAATTGCAACTTTTAATTAAAATAAACATAGCAGAAAACCATTAGAAAAAAAAATAGCAGAAAACCATTAGTTTTAGATTTTTGTTATTTGTTATTTGTTATTGATATCAAATCACTATTTTTGCTTTGTAAGTTAAAAAAAAGGGAATGGTTACAAACAGCATAGTAAAATTCATTAATTCACTTAAAACGAATAAATACCGAAATGTCCATCAGAAATTTATTGCCGAAGGACCCAAAATAGTCAGTGAATTGCTAAACAGCTCTTTTATAGTTGATAAAATATTAGCAACAAAAGATTGGATTGATTCCCAAAAGGATCCGGACTTAAGAAATATTAATGTTATTGAAATTTCTGAAAAAGGATTAAAAAAAATAAGCGCTTTAAAAACTCCTAACAAGGTGCTTGCAATCGTTAATATTCCGGACAGGAATAAAATTCCATCAAATAATTATTCCGATTTAATCCTCGTGCTCGATGAAATCAAAGATCCGGGCAATATGGGTACGATTGTCAGGACGGCTGACTGGTTCGGGATTCCTTATATTATTTGTTCTGACAACTGTGTTGATATTTATAACCCGAAAGTTGTACAAGCCACAATGGGATCAATATCAAGAATGAAGGTTTATTATACTGACCTTTATAAATATCTACAAAATATTCCTTCTGAAATAAAGGTTTTCGCAACCATGTTAGATGGAAAAAACATTTACAGGGCAGAATTAGACGAGAAAGGCATCATACTAATAGGAAATGAATCAAGGGGCATATCGAAAAACCTTGAATCGTTTATCACTGACAAAATCTCAATACTATCATATACTTCATCAAAATTTAAAACGGCAGAGTCGTTAAACGCATCAGTAGCCACAGCCGTCGTCTGCGCTGAATTCAGAAGAAGATTTATGAAATAATTTGTAATTTTGCTAACACTTAAACAAATTCAGATTTGAATATTAAACCCGTAGAAAATATGTTTGCAAAACACGTCGCAACTAACAAGCTGAATATCTATATGCTTACATTCAGTAATCTTTGCAAACTCCTTTTCAATGGGTTTAATACCGGAAATAAAATAATAAGGATTCTGCTAATAGCTCTGCTCCATATTAGTTTACCCCTGATCATTTATTCTCAAAAACCCACTAAAGTCAAGCTAATCAGAGCTAACGACCTGAAATACGATAAACGTCTCGGTGAAAAAGTACAGCGGCTGATCGGAGATGTCATCCTGAAACACGACAGCACTTATTTATACTGCGACAGCGCTTACCTGTACGAGGCAACCAATAGCTTCGACGGTTTTGGAAATGTTCATATTAAAGTTAGCGACACACTGAATATATATAGCAACCTGCTTAATTATAATGGAAATACAAGGATAGCAGAATTACACAAAAATGTAATACTTATTGATAAAAAGGCAACATTATATACTGAACACCTTTGGTACAACCGCCTGACAAATATTGCCTATTATCATACCGGTGGAAGGATCGTAGATAAGGAAAACGAACTTATAAGCAAAATCGGATACTATTATACCGATTGGAAGGAGGCTTTTTTCAGGGACAGTGTAGTCCTGGTAAATCCGCGCTATATTATGAATACGGACACTATGATGTACAACACCGAAACAGATATTTCCTACTTTTACGGACCGACCATAATTACCAGCGACGAGAACTTTATTTATTGTGAAAACGGCTGGTACGACACACGCAACGACAAGTCACAATTCAAAGAAAACGCATATATACTAACCGAAGAACAAAAACTGAGAGGAGACAGCCTCTATTACGACAGGCAACTTAATTATGGAGAAGCCTATTATAACGTTTCGTTAACTGATACGGTACAGGATATGATCATACTCGGTGAATACGGGGAGTTCAGGAAAAATGACGGTTATGCCTTTGTAACCGACAGCGCCGTTGCAATCCTTATTGACATTAACGATTCCTTGTTCCTTCACTCGGATACTTTATGGCTAAATTTTGACAGTGCACAGAATATTGAATATCTTTTGGGTTATTACAAGACAAAATTTTACAGGAAAGACTTACAGGGTATGTGCGATTCTTTGGTTTATGATTTCGCCGACTCTACGATTTTTCTTTATAAGTCGCCTGTCCTCTGGTCGGAGGAAAATCAGCTTACTGCCGATTCTGTCCGTATTGCATTAAGTAATAACCAGATTGATACCCTGGCGCTGATCAACTCTGCTTTTATTATTTCAATAGATGATACAATAAGCATGAGTACATTTAACCAGATAAAAGGAAAGATAATGACAGGTTATTTTAGGGATAACGAAATGGAAAAGGTAAAAATCTTTGGAAATGCCGAATCAATTTTTTATGTGAGGGAAGAAAGTGGTGGTTTGTTAGGAATAAACAAAACATCATCAAATGATATGAATATTTATCTTTCTGATAATGAAGTTCAAATAGTAACCCCTATTAAAAATGTAGATGCACACATGTATCCTGACCATGAACTCACACCAAAAGACCTCTCCCTTAAAGGCTTTAAATGGATTGAAGATAGAAGACCGATGAGGAAGGAGGATATATTTGTTTGGTGAATCGGTTGAATCGGTTGAATTGGTTTTATAAGAATATAGAATAAGAAATCCTGACCTAATCTTCCTCATTTGGGGGAGACACACCGGTGGCAACCTTCTTCAGCAATTCATTCCCAATACTGCATTCAAGGCATTTCTTTTTATTGCAAAAGGCATTCTTTAATTGAAGTAAAGCCTGTGTGTTGAATGCCGTGCGAGTACTCATGCTTAGCTCCTCCCATTTTTTTATAATTGCATTGGTTTCGCCCGGTATCTGTTCAAGAAACTTGAGTGAACGGTCAATATATCTCTGGTCGTTCTTTATTCTCCCATATATAAAAATAAAAGGCACAATGGTATTTATCACAATTAAATTGATGGTATTCCTTCCCATCTTTTTTTTTCGTTTCGGGGACACCTTTCCGAAGGTATAATGATCTTCCCAATATTCGGAAACTGATACATCGAACAATTGTAACATATCATTCAGTTTTTCAACTTCCAGGATTTTTGAAAAAAGATGAGATGAATTACAGATCAAATCAGCGAATTGTGCAAGCCTGATAGTTGGAAAATTCGAAGGTCGCAGGCGCATAAACCTCCAGAGGTGTGGGTCTATGGGAATCAGGCTGAATTTCTTTTGCAGGAATTTATACTCTTTTTTTAAGTCCTGAAAATATTCATCCTTTACACTCCTGCTCAGCAACCCTGCCTGCCCGAAAAGCAATGCTTCTATCTGGAATTTGTTATTTTTATGTTTCCCAAGATAAAGCAATGGCAATGATTTTGCAAGCAACTCAAACGGAACGGAATTTACCTTAAACCCGAAATTCCTGGCTAAGAACTCATAAAAAGTTTGTTCCCGGTTATTCTCGTTGAATTTTAATTGTTCTTCAATTTCAACTGCTTTGTTTTCGAGCCTTTCTATCATTAACCTGTCTAACCAGTTATTCAGGATAAAACGGTTAACTTCAAATATCATTTTTTCACAGGGAATCCAATTGCGGTTCGTCATGAATTCGCTATAGCGGTCGAACAATGTTTTATTGTATTTACCTTTTAATTCAATGGCAGGGATTACCTCGCCGTTTCTTCTTTTGATGACTTTATCCTGTATGTAAACAACATGCAGAATTATATTATCATAAGCTTTATCATGTTGATGATCATGTACGAACCAATCGGAAGATTTAACATGGATTTCAATATTTCCCGCCCAGATGGTATCTCCTGTTTTTATTCTCGCATTGAAAAAATCAGGACCGGAATCCTTGTTGTGTTTACCCACATCAATTATATCACAATCCTCTCCTGTTGTAAGCTTTATATTTTGATCGAAAAGTCTGAACTTCCATATATAATGAAGGAATTCCTCGGTCATGGGTAATGATTTTCAGTAAAAGTAATAAAAAAAGTAAAGGGATAATGTTATTTGTTAATTGTTATAAGTTAATAGGTGCTTTTCACGAAACTTTTATTCCCCGTATTTTATCGTATATTTGTAAAATTACAACATCTAATCTTAAATATTATCAAAAAAATGAATTATGCAAACATAGCAATTAGAAAACCATTTTTTTGTATTCTGTTTTTACTTTTAAACTTTTCACTTTACAGCAATCCGAAAGGTGACTCGTCAAGTTCTTATTTCATTTCGGGTGTTAGGCTTCATTACGGTTTTATTTTTGCCCATACTAAAGATATCCAAAAAGCGGCACATTCACACCCTGTCGGCATTCAGGTTGATTTTGGCTGGCATTTAACAAGTAACAAAGCGTACGATTATTGTAATTGTTATCCGCGACTGGGTTTGTCATTATATTACTGGGATTTTCGCAATCCTGAAATATTAGGCACTGGTATAAACCTTATCGGATTTGCCGAACCATTTATAAAAGCATACAAAAAATTATCTTTTTCAATACGCCCGGGCATTGGAGTTGCATATCACAATAATCCTTATGATGAAATAACCAACCCGGATAATTTGTGTTACAGCACTGCCTTTTCGTATGCTCTCCTGTTGAACGGAACATTGAATATCAGAATTAGCAATCATTTGATATTCAATATTGCATTTAATTATAATCATATTTCAAACGGGGGAGTAAAGATGCCGAACAAAGGCTTAAATTACCCTTCGTTCAGCTTAGGATTGGATTTCAGTTCTAAACCACTGAATTTTCAGGAAAAAAAGCAAACAACCCAAATCCATTTTGAAAAGAAATTAAAAAGGCATATCGGCTTGTTTGTCGGATTCAAAGGGGTTTCGGAAGACGACAACCTGTATTTTGTAAAAGGAATTTTTGGAAAGCTTAGTAAGCAAATTAGCAGGTCATCAGCTTTGGCAGGAGGAATTGAATTGATAGCCGATGGATCCGAGAAACAAAAAGACAAATTATATACCGGTGTGCATAATAATGCGCAATATATGGGTTCTGTGATGGCAGGCTATGAGTATCTTCTCGGAAGGTTCGCATTAACAATAGATTTAGGATTCTATTTTTACAATACCGACAGAAGAACGGATATTATTTATCAAAGATATGGAATGATATACAAAATTTCCGAGAAAGTCTTTACCGGTATAAATTTAAAAGCCTACCGGCATGTGGCTGATTTTTTTGATATCAGACTCGGTGTTACTTTTTAAAATAAACCCAAACAAGCCATTTGATAAATCAAAAGGTAAATTTGGAAGATAAGTTTAAACTTTATCGTTTTGATTATTAATTTTGCAAATGAACAAGTAGAAAACATATTTATAATCTGACATTCATGATATTAAAATGAAACAAAAAATATTACCAACGCTTTTATTAACACTAATACTATCATACTCTGTTGTAGCTCGGCAAAATAATACTATTGACAGCCTTGAAAATCTTTTAAGCACTAATCTCCCCGACACATCCCGCTTATCTGTACTAACAAAGCTGGCTAAGTTTTATTTAATGCAAAAAGGCGGACTTGAAATGGCAAAGAATTATGCAGATGAAGGATTTAAACTTACCGAAGAAAAAAGTCTGAAAGTGCCATACAAACTGAATTGGGCTATGGCGAAAATTTACCATAAATTGTCAAACCCGCACAAGGCTGTTGATGAAATGAAAATAGCCGTTAAAAAACTCTCAGGTTCAGAAAATAACGCCGAAATAGCAAAAGCAAACAATTTCCTGGGGTGGCTTTATTTTTATGCAGGCATGTTTACCGAGTGTATTGAGACTTATAAAAAAAATATCGAATTTGCCAGGGAAAACCGGATAGACTCCATCGTCCCTTCAGCTTACAGCGGAATTGCTTATGTTTATTCTAACCTCGAACAGACAGAAGATGAAAAGAGAACTCTTTACCTGATGATGGAAGCCTCGCGGCAGGAAAATGATATCAAGTCGGAAGCAGAGGCGTATTTCAGGCTGGGAGATATCGGAATGATAAAAGACAGCAATTTTGTATTTGCCATTGAAAATTATAAACAATGCCTGAGGCTCAGAAAAGAATTGCATGATACATCATATATTGCATATACCATATTGCGCATTGGCTGGAATCATTATTTGA
Organism: Bacteroidales bacterium; assembly: GCA_016783885.1. Lineage (GTDB taxonomy): Bacteria > Bacteroidota > Bacteroidia > Bacteroidales > JAADJA01 > JAADJA01. The sequence continues at coordinate 8,756 of JADHVR010000020.1, read as the reverse complement.
ATGGAGATTTAGATACGTCTTTGTATTATTTCTTCAATTCGCTTGATTACAGCATTCCCATCAATAGGCTTATGAATATTACTAATGCTTATGGAAATATCGGAACGATTTACCGAGATAAAAAAGAATATAAAAAGGCTTTGAAATATTACTATAAAAGCATTAAATATTCTATCAAAGCCAATGACGTGTATAATCTTTCGTGGCTCTATAAAGATATGAGCACAATGTACGCTTCGCTCAGTGATTATAAAATGGCTTACGAAAACCTTCTTCTGCATAAAAAATACAGCGATTCTCTTGAAATGAAAAAGTATAACAAGGGTATGGCAGATGCACGTACACGTTACGAAGCAGAGAAGAATGCAAAAGAACTGGAATTACTGTCATTAAAATTAAAACAACATAAATATTTTACTTATGGGTTTGCCGGAGCTATTGTACTTGTTGTTGTTATCGGGATTCTGTTAATATGGCAGAATAAGCTCAATGCCAAACGAAGGATTTCGGAGATGAACCACAAAATCTCAGAAATGACACAGAAAAATCTCAGGCAACAGATGAACCCGCATTTTATTTTCAACACTTTGAACTCTATCCAGTATTATATGTATCAGCACGATAAAATCTCGACTAATAATTATTTGACTAAATTTTCGAGCCTGATGAGAAAAACGCTTGAGAACTCACAACATACATCTATTCCTATCAAAGACGAAATTGATGCTCTTGAATTATACCTCCAGCTTGAATCATTACGCTTTAAAGAGAAATTTGAATACGAGATCAATATAGATGAAGAAATTGACACTTTGCTCTATAAAATCCCAACCATGCTGATACAGCCTTATGTAGAAAATGCTATATGCCATGGATTGATTAATATGGAAGGAAAAGGCAATCTGAAGGTGTATCTGAAATTATTTAAAGATAGTATTGCCTGTACCATCGAAGATAACGGAATCGGGCGGGAAGCTGCACAGGAGATAAAGAAGAAAAAAAACAGCGATCATAATTCACTCGGTACAACCATCACAGAGTCGAGGTTAAAGCTGGTTAATGCCCTGTACGGCAAAAACATGAAGATAGAATATACAGATATAAAAGATGAAAATGGAAATCCATGTGGAACAAGGGTAGAAATACATATACCTATAATGACTTGATGTTAAAAGAATGAAGCTTAAAACCATAATTATTGACGACGAGCTGGATGCGGTGAATTTTATCCGCTCCATTATTGAAGAATATTGCCCTAAGCTGGAAGTGTCGGGCACAGCCCATTCGGCAAAGGACGGTGCAAAAGCAATCATTAAAACGAATCCTGATGTTGTTTTCCTTGATGTTGAAATGCCGCATGGCAGCGGATTTGATCTGCTGGCTCATTTCCCCGAAAAAACCTTCGATGTTATCTTTATCACGGCTTTTAACCATTATGCCATTAAAGCCATCAAATTCAGTGCGGTTGATTATATACTAAAACCTATCAATATAAACGAATTTATCAAAGCCGTTGACAAGGTGATCGAAAAAAGGACTTCGAGTCAGAACCGGAATGCCAGTTATAATGCCCTGCTTGAAAACGTAAGATCATCTCTCCCCAGCAAGCTGGCTATCCCTACTTCAGAAGGCATGGAATACCTGAATACTAAAGAGATCATCCGCGTTGAAGCCGACCGAAGCTATTCATGGTTCTTTCTGAAAGATAAAAGAAAATTGCTTGTTTCGAGAAACCTGAAAGAATACCAGGAACTCCTGAGCGACCGTAATTTTTTCCGCTCACACAACTCTCATCTCATCAACCTGGAGCACGTCAAAAAATACATCCGCCACGAAGGCGGGGCTATCGAACTGGTTGACGGCTCGCAGGTGTCGATCTCAAGGGGAAAAAGGGATTTGTTTTTATTGCAGATGGCGAGGATGGGGAAGTGAAAAAATTCAACAAATTCAAACAAAACAAACTATAATATGAAAAAAATCAGATTCATCGCCCTTTTTAGTATAATTTTTTGTCTTCTTATTTATGCTGCTTCATTTGCCCAGCAAAGCAGGAATTATAAAGAACTTAATGCGTATATTACAAAAGCTATTGATGATTTTGGCGTACCGGGACTTGCAGTTGGTATTGTGAAAAATGGAGAAATAGTGTTCGCAAAAGGATATGGTCTCAGAAACTCCATAACAAAAGAAGCAGTAAACACAGAAACAGTATTTGGCATTGCTTCCTGTTCAAAAGCTTTCACGGCAGCATGTATTGGTATTTTGGCAGACGATGGAAAACTCAGCTTGAATGATAAAGTAATCGACCGGTTTCCCACTTTTCAGCTATACGACCCGTATATAACCCGTGAATTCAAGATTCGCGACCTGCTTTGCCATCGTTCAGGCTTTGAAACATTCGATGGGGATTTGTTGTGGTACGGGTCAAAATATGACCGCAAGGAGGTTGTCAGAAGGATCAGGTACCGCGAAAACAAATACAGCTTCCGTGAAAAGTTCGGCTATCAGAATGTTATGTTTATTACTGCAGGTGAAGTAATCGAGAATGTTACGGGAAAGACCTGGGATGAATTTGTTTATGAGCAAATATTCGATCCTCTTGGTATGGAGTCGTCTTCAACAACCAATTCCGGTTTTACCGATAAAATGAACATTGCCTGTCCTCATATTGACGGCGAACCACTTGAGTTTATCAACTATGAAAATATAGGACCTGCCGGTTCAATCAATTCTTCAGTGGATGATATGCTGAAATGGGTTCAATTGTGGCTGAACAAAGGTAAATGGGATGAGGATACTATATTTTCCGAACGAGTTTATTATACGAATACAGCCCCTCACACTGCCATGAACTGGGTCAGAGGCGAAGAAAAATTCGGCACACATTTCTATAATTACGGACTCGGCTGGTTCATGATAGATTACGCCGGAAGGAAGATAATTCAGCACGGCGGAGGTCTTCCGGGATTTCATTCAAAAGTAGTTATAGTTCCTGAGGACAGCCTGGGATTTGTTATTCTTGCTAACCAGATTTCAGGTTTAGTGGAAGCGATCAATCATAAATTACTTGATTTTTATCTTAACGACTCTGAGAATTCCGATGACCATCGTGATTGGGCAGCTATTTATCTTGAAAGAGAAAAGAAGCAGAAAGAGCGGTTGGAAGAAGCAAAAAAGGAAAAAGCTAAAGAAAAAATACAGGGCACCACTCCTACCATGGAACTAAAAAAATACACCGGCGTTTATGAAGACGAAATGTATGGCAAGGCTGAGATAAGTTTAAACAATAGCGTTTTACATTTAATACTCCTGCCCTCAGCAAAGTTATTTACAAGCGATATGGAACACTGGCATTATGATACTTTTAAATTCATTTTCAATGATAAATTCCTGCCGGAAGGTTTTATTACATTTCGTATTAATGAAGCAGGCAATCCGGATTACTTTACAATTGATCTTGCTAATCCTGATTTCTTATTTTACAAATTAAAATTCAAAAAAATTGACAGATATTAATAACGCCAGAGAATATCTATACACCCTAAGCCCCTTCCATCTTTCGTCTTTTTATTTCTGCTTCTTCAAAAGCCATAATGTTTTTCAGAAACTGGTTTTCAAGTTCGGGGTCAATATCAGAAAATTTTTGAAACTCACCGCCTTTAATGGTTATTTTCGATTTAAGCAGGAAATTTTCCTGTTCCAGTTTTTCCCTTTCGCTTAGTTCTTCGTTTTGGTCTGCCATGTAATTGTTTTATTTAAGTATAATTGTAAAGTGTCCATTTTTACTTTTATTTAACTTTAAAATATATTCGCTCCCTTAATTCCTTCAAGTAGCATTTGCATGCCGATGACTGCAAGTATTAGTCCCATTAATCTTGTGATGAGGGTAATATTATTTTTCCCAATAAATTTTATCAATCGTTCCCCTGAAATAAACATCAGATAAGTAACAAAGCATAATATAAGGAAAGAACCAATTGTAATTACAATTCCAATCAGCTTATCGGTTGCACAGTAATTCATAGCAGTGGCAATCGTGCCGGGACCTGCAAGGATAGGCATTGCAAGCGGTGTGATAGCAACATTGAGGTAATCCGGTGATTTTTCATTATCCCCCGGCTTTGGATGGTGCATTTTAGAAGACTCGCCATTAAGCATGTGATATCCAATAAAAAACACAAGTATTCCTCCCGTTATTCTAAATGCCGGTAAGGTTATACCGAACATTTCAAAAATACCTTTCCCTATAATCGAAAAAATTAAAATCGTAATAAATGTAATAGTTAATGCTTTAAATGCAATTTTCTTTTTGGCTTTTTCCGATTCTCCATCTGTAAGGGCAATGAAGATAGTGGTATTGGCTATTGGATTCATAATGGCAAAAAAGCCAAGAAAAACAGTTACTGTATTAGTTAATAATTCGTGCATAGTCGAAAAATATAATTATACAAAGTATTTATGGTGTAAAAATATAAATTATTTTTTTTGGTAAATCGTAAATCTAAAATCTTAATTAAATAACACTTCCTTCAGATATTTCCCCGTATAACTTGTACTGTGCTCCGTAACTTCTTCAGGTGTGCCTTCACAAATGATATATCCGCCACGTTCACCGCCTTCGGGTCCAAGGTCAATGATATGATCAGCTACTTTAATTACTTCCATATTGTGTTCGATAACTATAATTGTGTTGCCTTTATCTACTAACTTCTGAAGTACCTGGAGCAATACGTTTACATCTTCGAAATGCAGTCCGGTAGTAGGTTCGTCCAAAATATAAAGTGTTTTCCCTGTGTCCCGTTTTGAAAGTTCGGCTGCCAGCTTCACTCTTTGTGCTTCGCCACCTGAAAGGGTTGTGGATTGCTGACCAAGGGTGATATAACCAAGTCCGACTTCTTTAAGCGTCTTAATTTTTTGAGTGATGGAAGGGATGTTTTCAAAAAATTCGACTGCCTGGTTGATGGTCATTTCCAAAACATCATTGATTGACTTACCTCTATATCTTATCTCAAGTGTTTCACGGTTATATCTCTTACCATTGCAGTCTTCGCAATGTACATGAACATCGGGTAAAAAATTCATTTCAATAATTCTGATCCCTGCTCCTTTACAGGTTTCACAGCGCCCTCCTTTTACGTTGAACGAAAATCTGCCTGGCTTATATCCTCGTATTTTTGATTCGGGAAGTTGGGTGTATAGTTTCCTGATCTCATCAAACACTTTGGTGTAGGTAGCCGGATTTGAACGTGGAGTACGACCGATGGGCGATTGGTCTATTTCAATTACTTTATCGATATTATCAAGCCCCTTAATCGAGTTATATGGTAAGGGCTTTCTGTCGGAACGGTAAAAATGACGACTTAGGATAGGATACAGGGTATCGTTGATCAGAGATGACTTGCCGCTGCCTGAAACGCCGGTAACACAGATAAGTTTACCAAGCGGGATACTCAGGTTAATTTTTTTTAGATTATTTCCTGCGGCACCATAAAGTTCCAGATACTTGCCGTTATCGGAACGGCGGACTGCCGGAATAGAAATTTCTTTTTTGCCTCTCAGGTACTCGCAGGTAATGGTTTTACATTCAATAAAATCTTTTGGTGAACCCTGGGCAACAATTTCACCTCCATGCCTTCCGGCTCCGGGACCAATATCCACAACGTGATCAGCCGAAAGAATAGTTTCCTTATCGTGCTCGACAACGATTATCGAATTTCCGATATCGCGCAAATCCTGTAAAGATTTAATAAGTCTCAGGTTATCACGCTGGTGAAGCCCGATGCTTGGCTCATCAAGTATGTATAGAACGCTGGTTAACTGTGAACCGATTTGTGTTGCCAGCCTTATACGTTGCGATTCTCCACCCGAAAGGCTTCGTGCAGGGCGGTTCAAAGCAAGGTAATCCAGTCCTACATCCAGAAGAAAACGTATCCTCGATTTGATCTCACGGATTATTTCATGTGCAATTCGTTTCTTTCTTTCATCTATTTTTTCTTCAATGCCATCCATCCATTCCTTTAAACGGATCAGATCGAAATTAGCTAATTCGGAAATATTCTTACCGTCAATCCTGAAATATAATGATTCTTTTTTGAGCCTTGTTCCATGACACTCAGGGCAATCAATCGTATTCATGAAATTATGCGCCCATTTGCGGATACTGTTTGAAGATGATTCGTTATACTGGTTTATTATAAAATTAACGATACCTTCAAAATTCAGTGTGTATGTTGAAGTTACACCTAAGTATTCTTTTTTTATATGAAAAGTTTCGTCCGATCCATATAGTATGGTTGAAATGGCTTCATCCGGAATATTTTTTATTTGAGTGTTTGTGTCAAACCCGTATTTTTCTCCGATGGCTTCCATCTGGTGGAAAATCCAGTTGTGCTTGTATTCACCGATAGGTGCAATGCCGCCATTTTTAATGCTTTTATTTTTATCAGGAAATATTTTATTGAGATCGATTTCAGTAACGGTTCCGAGTCCGTTACATTTTTGACATGCTCCGTAAGGTGAGTTGAATGAAAATGTGTTAGGCTCAGGTTCCTTATATGAAATACCTGAAGCAGGACACATTAGCGCGCGGCTGTAATGCTTCGCTTCATTGGTTTCGTGATCTAAGATCATAACAGAACCTTTACCATACTTCATTCCTAACTGAACAGACTGGATAAGTCGCTTTTCAGATTCGGCATTAACTTTTATCTGGTCAACAACAATTTCAATATCATGAACTTTGTACCTGTCTAATTGCAATCCAAAAGTCAGCTCCCTGATATCTCCATCGATTCTAACCTTTAAAAATCCTTGTTTCCTGAATTGCTCGAACAACTCCCTGTAATGTCCTTTACGTCCTTTAATAACGGGAGCCAGGATGATGATCTTTTTCTCAGCATATTTTTCTGTTATCAGGCTGATGATCTGCGATTCGGTGTAGTGTATCATTTTTTCTCCCGTAACGTAAGAATAAGCATCAGCAACTCTTGCAAACAGTAGTCTGAGGAAATCATAAATCTCAGTAATAGTCCCAACCGTAGAACGCGGGTTTTTATTAACGGATTTTTGTTCGATAGAAATTACGGGACTTAAGCCTGTTATCTTATCCACATCGGGGCGTTCAAGGTTGCCTATAAACTGACGTGCATAAGCCGAGAAGGTTTCCATATACCTCCGCTGACCCTCTGCATAAATAGTATCAAAAGCCAGGGACGATTTTCCGCTGCCACTCAATCCGGTAATCACAACAAACTTGTTTCTCGGAATTTTAACGTCGATGTTCTTTAAGTTGTGAACACGGGCGCCGTAAACTTCCAATTGTTCAAGGGTATTATGCTTATCTCTATCCGTTATGTCAGCCTTTTGTTTCAAAGAATAAAATTTGTTAAAGCAATTTAATTCCATCTTCGTTTAATTCCACAATCTTTTGCTTATATAAATTTCCCAAACCTTTTTTGAAAGCCTTTTTGCTCAAGCCCAATTTGTGTTTTATATCTTCAGGAAAGCTTTTATCTGTCAAATCGAGGAAACCATTGTTTTCTTTTAATACAGAAAGAATAATGCCGGAATTTTTATCAATGCTGTTTTCGTAACCTATGGGTTCTAAAAGAATATCTATTTTACCATCTTCTCTTACTTGCTTTACGTATCCTTTTATTCTATCTCCGGGTTGAATGTTTTTATGAATGTCTGATGTAAAGATTAATCCTTTATATATGTTGTTAACGATTGCATTCATTCCTAATTCGGTCATTTTGTAAAGTAACAGGTCAACCTCATCTCCTTGTTTTACATCTATATCGTTAGTATATACAAACTTATTCACTTTGCCCGAACCAATTAATCGATCGGTTTGTTCATCTTTTATCAGAAAAATTAAATACCATTTTCCCTCCTCCATTTTTTTTGTTTGCTCGGCAAAAGGAACCATTAAATCTTTTGGCAATCCCCAGTCCATAAAAGCTCCGTACGTATTAACTTCTTTTACCTGTAAAAAAGCAAATTCTTCTAATTGAACATAAGGTTTTAAGGTTGTGGCAACAATACGATCTTCAGAGTCTTTATAAATAAAAACTTCTATGTCATCTGCAATGTTTAAATCATCAGTTACGTAAGCATTTGGTAAAAGTACTTCGTTGCCGGCGTCATCTATCAGATAATAGCCAAAATCAGTTGTTCTGGCAACTGTAAGTTTGTTTATTTTCCCAATTTCCATAAGTAGTGCAAATGTAAACAATACTTTGGCTTTAGAAATAACCTGAAGTAACGTTTTTTGAATTATTAAGACCGGGATTTAAAATTATTGAAAGTGCATACAGGGCTCGGGTTACGTAAATATTGGACAGGATTAATGTTCGTGCGTGAATTAATACCGTTCTTTATATTGGCGTTCCTTTCTTTTCTAATTCTGCTCTTATCAATCCATATTCAATTAGTCAAAGGATTCTCGTTTTTGGTTATCAGGAATCCTAATTGCTTGAAATCCTTTTTTGTTTTTTATATCAATTGTTTCGAATACCATATTTCTATTAATATTTAACTAACATTTCTCACTTGGAATGTGGGCAATAAGTGCCAGATATTCAGCCTTTTCAAATTCAATAATTGCTGTTTTATAATAAACTTGAATGATCTATAAATTATTTCTATTTGAGGGATTGTTTTGCACCGTGCTTTAGCTCGGTGGTGAATTGAAAATATGAAATCGGCTTTAGCCATTAAAAAACAGATTATTCAGAAATATTAATGGCTAAAGC